>DASQLD010000266.1:0-4159 GCA_035630195.1 Bryobacteraceae bacterium | reverse complement strand
TCGTCGCCGTGACGGAACGTGCCATTAAAAACCCGTCCGATGGCAAGGCGACCCAGGTACTCGCTGTAGTCGAGATTAGCCACCTGGAACTGCAGCACATCGTCCTTATTCCCTAGCGGCCCCGGAATATGCTCCAGAATGTCCTCAAACAGCGCCTGCAGCGTATCCGTATCGTCTTCGAGGTTGCGCTTCGCGATGCCGGTCTTGGCATTCGTGTAGACGACCGGGAAGTCGAGCTGCTCCTCGGTAGCATCCAGATCGATAAATAGATCGTAGACCTCATTCAGCACTTCTTGAATACGGGCGTCCGGCCGGTCGATCTTATTAATGACAACGATGGGCGGAAGTTTCGCCTCCAGCGCCTTCATCAAGACGTATCGCGTCTGGGGAAGTGGACCTTCACTCGCGTCGACGAGCAGCATCACGCCATCGACGATCTTGAGTGCGCGTTCCACCTCTCCGCCGAAGTCGCTGTGACCCGGCGTGTCAACGATATTAATCTTGATGTCGTGATAATGAACACCGGTGATCTTCGCGAGAATCGTAATGCCGCGCTCGCGCTCGAGTTCGTTCGAGTCCATCATTCGCTCGGCGACGGCCTCGTTCTCTCGGAAAATTCCGCTTTGCTTCAGGAGAGCATCAACGAGCGTAGTCTTGCCGTGGTCGACGTGAGCAATGATCGCGATGTTTCGAATGTTAGGGTTACGTGTAGACTGCAACTACCATGTTCGCACGGAACACCAATCCACCCGTATGTGGAAAATGTGACACCACTCCGGGCGGGGTACAAACGGAAAGGTCGACCCAGCAAAAACGGGCTACGACGCTACGACCGTGACCAACATAAGAGGGAGTGAATACAAGCAAGAGATCTCAGGTCTAAACAACTGACACCAGGAGAGTTATCTTCATAGCAGGACCAGCGTTCAGTGTTACGGCCCAATTCGCTGTGCAGTCGACAGATACTGCGCGTCGAAATCGATTCCGAATCCCGGCCCGGTCGGAACGGCGATCTTTCCATCCTTTATATTTAGGTTGGGTGTGTACCAGCTCTCGGCCTTAGGCATTCCTCGATGCGGATACTCCATGTACTCCCCTGAATTTGGTATTGCCGAGGCAAAGTGAAGGATCTTCGCTCCCGCCGCTCCTGTCTGCGTGTTGTGGGGCGTAATCGGAACTCCGAGGCTGCGCGCCATCCTTGCGACTCTGGCCGCCCGCACCAAGCCGCCGTTATAGTTCAAATCAGGCTGAACGATCTGCATCACTCCGGTCTCCAGCATCCATTGAAATCTCCACAGGCTTGCGTCCTGTTCGCCGACTGCGATCTTGATATCGAGTGCATCGGCCACCTTCTTCGTTTCACTGATCTCTTCCCAAGGACACGGTTCTTCATAGAACTGGAAATTTAGATCCTGAAGCAGCTTGCCCACTTCGATCCCCTTTTGCGCGTCGTAGGATCCGTTTGCATCGGCGTACAGCGTGATCTTGTCGCCCAACCGTTTACGCGCGAGCTTAACCATCGTCTCCGTACGTCCCGGATAAGCGTCGGCATTTCGACTCATGCGTCCGCCGATCTTGAACTTCACAGCCTTCGCGCCCGTTTCCTCTAAACCGCGAACATAGACGTCAACTTCCTGCTCAGCCGTTAACTCGCGCCCTGAGCCTGAGAGGTACACGGGGATCTCTTTCCGCGCTGCTCCACCCATCAACTCGCCGACTGTCTTTTTCGAAACCCTGCCAAGCAGATCCCACAGACTCTGCTCAACGCTCGCGACCGGCAACCAGAACGCCTGCCCAGCGAGTTTGTAGTGCTGCTGGTAAACGCCATCGACAAGCGACTCGAGGTCACGCGCATCCTTACCGATATAAAACGGAATCACGCGACGCGTGAGAATCGGCAAATAGTCCTGAATCGGGTCCTTTGCCAAGACGATACCAATAGCTCCATCCGTAGAGGTCGACCGAACAAAGTAATTCTTACCGTTCTGCAACACGTCAATAGATTTGACTTTGACTGGCGCCGTAACGCGCCTATGCAATTCAAAGAGCGGCTTCTCCCAATCGGGAACAGATGCGCGAACTACGCCGGCAGTTGCCGCTGCCAGGAAGGCACGTCGATTCATAGGCACACGCTATCATGAAACCGATGTCAAAGACCGACAACTTACCCTCAATCGTGATTGTCGGTAGACCCAACGTAGGTAAGTCCACACTCTTCAACGCGCTCACGGGTCAGCGGAGATCCATCGTTGGCGACGAGCCGGGCATTACCCGTGATCGCATCTATGGGGCCGTGGAGTATCGCGGACGTAAGTTCGAGCTGATCGATACCGGCGGCATCATTCCGAATGACGCCGAGCTTATTCCCAGCGAGATTCTCCGCCAAGCGAGAGTCGCGCTCAAACAGGCGCGCCACATCATCTTCGTCATTGATGGCAGGACGGAGATCACCGGTACGGACCGTGAACTCGCATCGATCCTTCGAAAGCTCGACAAGCCCATTGCGGTTGCCGTCAACAAAATCGATGCTCCTGTCCGCGAGTCCCTCGCCCACGAGTTTTACTCTCTTGGATTCGAGCACCTTTTTCCCGTGTCGGCCGAGCATAAACTCGGTCTCGGCGATCTGCTGGGACATGTGACGCAGGATATCGAGCGCACTGAACCTACTGAAGACTCCGAAGATGCGCCCGCCCAAATTCCGAAGAAGCGAATCAAGGTCGCCATCATCGGCCGGCCGAACGTCGGTAAGTCGACGTTGCTCAACGCGCTCACCGGTCAACAGCGAGCCATCGTTTCGCCGATCGCGGGCACAACACGCGATGCGGTCGACGAAACAGTTGTCGAAGACAATGTCGAATACCACTTCGTCGATACGGCCGGCATCCGGCGCAAGGGTAAGACGACAGAGATGACCGAAAAGCTCAGCGTCGTCATGGCGCGGCGAAACATCCGGATGGCTAATGTTGTACTTCTGATCATTGACGCGACGGAAGGCATTGTCGGACATGACGCCACCGTAGCCGGATACGCGCACGAAGAAGGTAGGGCTCTCATCATCTGCGTCAACAAGTGGGACGCCGTCGAGAACAAGGACCAGAAACAGTTCATTGAGAACGTACGAGACGAGTTCAAGTTCCTCGATTACGCTCCAGTGACATTTTTATCGGCCGCCAAGGGACATGGCGTGCCGCAATTGCTGCCTCTGATCCGTGAATGCTTCGATTCGGCCTCGCGGCGAGCCACGACGGGCGAACTAAACCGGTTCCTCGAGACTTTGAAGATTGAGCCGCCGATCAAAATCTATTACATTACTCAGGCGTCGGTTAGACCGCCGACGTTCGTTCTGTTCACAGACAAACATGGAGCCCTCCACTTCTCGGCAGAGCGATTCATCATCAATCGATTCCGGGAGAAGTTTGGCTTCAAGGGCACGCCGGTTGTTTTGAAGGTAAAAACGAAGAGCACCGGACGAAGAGGACGGTAGAGTTCTGCCTAAAAGAAAAACGGCCCCGTCTCCGAGGCCGTTGGAACTTTGTATGCCGCGTCCCTTTCGGGATCAGCGCTTACTTCTTCTTCTTGGCTGCCGCCTTCTTTGCAGGTGCTTTCTTGGCAGCTTTCTTAGTCGCGTTCTTCATCGATCGATTCTCCCTAACGTCAATAAGATTTGCGATCGGAGGATCGCAGTGTGATCCATATATAAATTCCTTCGCGGCTCTTGTCAAGAGAAAAGTGACATGAAACGTGAATTAAGCCTTTTGTTTTATCGTGGAAGAGAGGTTGAGGAGAAAAAGAAGCGTTGTTGGAGACATCCACAGTATGTACCGGGACATTCTCACCGCACGTCATATGACGAGTCTGGTAAGGAAGAAGATATGGTGAGCATCCGCCGAAAGGTTCTTCTTACGATTGCGATCGCCATGCTCGCAGCAAGCTGCGGCCAGAAGAAGGTAAAGGTCGCGAAGCCTCCAAAGATCGGATCAACAGAATCGGGCATTGCGAGTTGGTATGGACATCCTTATCACGGCCGCCGAGCTGCCAACGGAGAGGTGTACGACATGGAGAAGATGACTGCAGCCCATCGTACGTACCCTTTCGAGACCTGGCTTCGCGTGACGAACCTCTCAAATGATCGCAGTGTGGATGTTCGTATTCAGGATCG
>DASQLD010000265.1:0-6929 GCA_035630195.1 Bryobacteraceae bacterium | reverse complement strand
CCGTGCCAGTGCCCGCAACCGTGGTGATAGTTCCGTTTGAGGTGACCTTGCGAATACGTTGGTTGCCCGTGTCCGCGATGAACAAGTTGCCGATATTGTCTAGCGCCACTCCGGCCGGGTACCACAGCGAGGCGCTTGTGGCTGGCTCCCCATCCCCAGAGCCGCTGAATGCATTTCGTATACCCCCGCCCGCTGCCGTGCTGATGATCCCGCTTGGGGAGACTTTGCGGATGCGGCTGTTGTAGGAGTCTGCGATGAACAGGTTGCCCGCGCCGTCTACCGCCACGCCAGCCGGCCGGGCCAGTTGCGCGCTGCTGGCTGGCCCGTCATCACCAGAGAAGCCTTGGGATCCGGTGCCCGCCACCGTGGTGATGATGCCGCCTGTAGAGACCTTGCGGATGCGGTCGTTGCTGTAATCCGCGATGAACAGGTTGCCTGAGCCATCCACCGCCACGTCAGTCGGATCTCTCAATTGCGCGCTGCTAGCAGGTCCGCCATCTCCTGAGTTGCCCATGCTGCCGTTTCCAGCCAGTGTGGTGATGATCCCGCTTGGGGAGACCCTGCGGATCGAGTGGTTGCCGGTGTCCGCAATGAACAGGTTGCCCGCGCTGTCCACCACCAGACCACCCGGACGGGCCACACCCGCGCCCACCACGCCCAGCTGCAGTCGCGCGCTCGTGGCGGGTCCGCCGTCCCCTGAGTAACCCAGTTTGGAGATTCCCGCTACTCGCGTAAGTATCCCACGCTGATCGAGCTTAAAAACGGAATTTAAGCTTGTAAAGTAAACGCTGCCTGCCGCATCGGTCGCGACGCGCTGGGGCGTCCCAATCGGTCCAGCCACTCCCGACGCAGGCATTGACGGCGGCCCGCCTCCCGCTACCGTGGAAATCACGTATTGCTGCGCTACAACTGGCCGTAGAGCGGCGATGCTCAGCAACAAGAGCCAAAAAGCAACCCGAGCGAATCTCATAATAAACGTCCTCCAGTGTGCCAGCGCGCCAGTTCAGTCGTGGGGCCGGTCCGGAGAGTTCTCTTCCACTTCACCGCCGGCGCATATGCTGCAGGATCTCCACGGTTTAGGCTGGCGAGCCGCCGGCAGGATTGGATTCCCGACGTCCCAAATCCTGAGGCGCCCCCCGCTCCGTATCGCAGCTCGATTGGACTCGTCGATCTTGAGCCGAATGTGTCCGGCGGTTAATGGATCTGACGGCATTTATCTGCCAGGTTCCGAATGCCGGCTCGGCAAAAGCCAGGGACCGCGGACAGCACCAGCATGGAGTATTCCCAACTGGATACAATGCTGCCCAGACGCGGAAAATGCAAGATTGAATAGGTATGACCAGGGTGTTATGCCCTTGCAGGATATTGAAAAGAAGAGGTATTCTCAAGCCGGATGTCACCCATGCAAACCAAGGCGGAGGCCGCCCGTGAGGAACTGGAACGGGTACTTAAAGGCGCTATCTTTGTGCGCAACGAGCGGCTGTCCCGGTTTCTACGGTTCGTGGTCGAACGACACCTGCAGGGCCGGGCCCACGAAATAAAGGAGTCCGTCATTGCGATTGAGGTCTTCGGGCGCAAGCCGGATTACAACCCCAAACACGATCCGATCGTGCGCACCGAAGCGACCCGCCTGCGCGCGCGGCTCAGCCAGTATTACACGGACGAAGGGAAAGGTGATCCCCTGACCATCGAACTACCCAAGGGTGGCTACCTACCGGTATTTCGGACGAATGAAGTGGCACCGGTCCGCGACCTGTCCGTCCCGTCCCGGCGACTTTGGGTGCTGGTCGCGGTTGCCTGTTTCGTGGTGGCTTTGGCCGCCATGGGCTGGTGGCGGTTTCATCAGCAAAGCAAACCCATTCCGATCGCGGTTCTGCCCCTGACCAACTTGAGCCAAGACGAATCCAACGACTACTTTGCCGACGGACTTACCGGTGAGATCGTCCGCAACCTGTCGATTATCGAGGGACTCACCGTGCGGTCTCAGACCTCATCCTTCTTCTTCAAGGGCAAGCCGCGGAACGTGAGCGAGGCCGGAAAGCAGCTTGGCGCCGAGTACCTCCTGGAAGGTTCGGTTCTGCGCGCGGGGCAGCAGTTGCGCATCAATGTCCAATTGGTTCGCGTGCGCGATGACTTTCCGGTATGGTCGGACAAGTATGACCGGGTGTTCACAGACATCTTTGCCATCCAGGATGAGATTTCGCGAGGTATCGTCAATAGCTTGCGGCTGAAACTGGGGCACGGGCGGCGGCGCTATGAGACCAGCGTCGAGGCTTACGATTGCTACCTTCGCGCGCGTGCCTTTGGAATACTACCTGCCATGACCGGGACAGAACGGAGCTTGGCTCCGTTCGAACAGGCGATCGCCAAAGATCCCTCATTTGCTCCCGCATATGCAGGTCTCGCCACAGCGCACGCGGCCCTATCTGGTTTCGATGATCCGGTCGACCGCGAAAGTGAGATATCTAAGGGGTGGACCGCCGCGGAGAAGGCGATCCAGTTGGACCCTCTGTTAGTTGAAGCGCACGACGCGCTGGGGATGATGCACGCACGCGAAGCGAAATGGGAACAGGCGGAGCGCAGCTTCCGGCGCGCGATCGATCTCGCCCCTGGCGACCCGCTGTGGCACTACGATTTCGCCACTTTCTTTCTCTTGCCGCTCGGCCGGATCGAGGAGGCGCTTCGTCAATTGCGCATCGCGGAGGAACTCGATCCGCTTTCACCCGCAGTGCACTCCTTTCTGCGCGTGGCGCTCAGGTCTGTGGGCCGGTTTGATGAGGCAGACGCCCATTGCCAAAAGGCGGCGGTAAACGAACAGCAGAAGAGTCAATGTTTGGCCCAGGCTCTGTTACGCGAGGGAAAAACCGACGAGGGGATTCGGATTCTGGAGGCGCGCTGGAGTGGCCATCTCTTGCATGCAGGTGCGCAAGGACTCGGCGTCGCGTATGCGAAGGCCGGCCGTCGCATGGACGCAGAGCGAGTCGCGGCCATTGTGCCGCGGCCTCTTTCGAAAGCGATCATCTTCGCCGCTTTGGGTGACAAGGATCGCACGCTCGAAGCTCTTGACCGCATGGTTCCGTTGGGCCCGATTCGGATGGGAAGGGACGTTCTCATCTCTCCGGAATTTGCGCTGCTTCGCGGGGATGCTCGCCTGAACGCTCTACGCCGGAAGGTCGGCTTGCCCGAATAGCAAATTCGCGAATGAGAAACACAAACGCCTACAGTGCACAATAGGTAAGCTCGTGGCTCACCGATCCCCATCAAGGGTACCGACTGAGGTTCAGCCACATTACTACCGTCCTCTCACGTTAAGTTGACGCGTAACGCCCGTTGCTCTCCTTTGCAGATCCGCCGGCCGGCGCCAAGTTCAATCAGCGCAACGGCGACTATACGTCCAAGTGTATTGTCGGTGCATTCCGTCGCTGAGAAAAGCAGTGCAGTTCCCGGTATTCAGACTCCACATTCCTGTGTCGCCACAAATGCGGGTTGGCGTTATGCGTCCGCGCGGTGTCAGTCGCTATCGCGCATTCCGCCGCTGAAAGGCCTGGATGTCGAGCGTATGGCCTAATCCATTTTCACGTGAGTGTCTGGCCAGAATCTCTTCGCCTCGCCTCTTCAGGCGCTTCCCTTCGCCTTTGCGTCCGTGTTGTTCGAGGTGGCGGGCGTAGAGCACCAGAATGGATCCAGTGAGAGCATGATTGGGGCCGAGTTGTGTCTCGACCGATTGCAAAGCTTCACAGAACAATTGATCGGCTTCTTGCGGGTTCTTGCCGGACGTCAGGACGGCAAGGCTGACAAGTCCAGAAACAACCGTTAAATGCTGCGGGCCCAGCAGCACTCGCAATGTTTCGATCGCCCGCCGGAGGAGTCGCTCCGCCTCTTCGTCCCGGTTCTGTTTCCAAGCGGTTTTTGCCAGGACAAAAAACGCGGCACCCAGCTGCGGATTGTCCCGCGTTGCCACCAGAATGGAGAGTACATGCTCGCCGAGTTGCCTTGCATTCTCGTACCTTCCCATTTCGCAGTAAACCTCTGCGAGGCCAACGAGAGCATTGGTGACTTCCGGACTATCCACGCCATATGCGGAAACGAAAAGCTCTCGGGCCTCAATGTACAGCTTCTCCGCGTCCGATGCCCTTCCTTGTGCCAGACGCAGGCCCGCGAGATTCTGGAGCGTCGTTCCCACCTTCGGGTTTTTGCCGGCGCCACGTCGCCAGATCGAAAGCGACTCACTATATGCACGGTCCGCATCGACGAGGCGTCCGGAATCGTGGTATAGAGTCCCGAGGTCGTTGAGGACCTTGGCAAGGCCCTCACTCGTCTCATTTGGCTGGCGAGCAGCCTCAATACCCGCTTCCAGAACCTTCTCAGCTTCCGCGATGGATCCGTGCTTCAGCAGTTCCGCGACCTGCCGTTGTAGTGCGGTCCAGTTGAGTTCAGTTTTGTCCGCTCTCAAAGGTGTAAGGAGTGCCATGATTATCGGTATTGTGAGGATGCGTTGCCGTGTCATCGCGGGCTCAATGTAAAGCGATCAAGGCCGCCGAGCCATGCTTGCGACAGTACGTCTGCATGAAACGTTCAAGACGGCGTAAGCAACTCGATTAAAAAGGCCTGCACATGCTTATGACGCGGCGCTGCTGCAGGATCAGCAGGAGTCGAATGCTATAATCCGCCTGACATTGAGGCGCGGATATGAAATCGTCATCCACCGCCCGGAAGATCCGGCGTTTCGGGGCCTTTGAGGCCGACCTTCAGGCGGGGCTGCTGCGGAAGCACGGAAGTCGCATACGGATCCAGCAGCAACCTCTGAAAGTTCTGGCCGCGCTACTCGAACGACCGGGTGAGTTGGTCACGCGGGAAGAGCTGTGCCGAATGCTCTGGCCAGCAGATACCTTCGTCGATTTCGAGCAGGGATTGAACGCCGCCGTGACCAGGCTCCGGCAAGCCCTCAGCGACTCTGCCGATACGCCGCGGTTCATCGAGACCCACGCCCGCACCGGATACCGCTTCATCGCGCCGGTCGAGGTTGTGTCTGACACGAACCAGTCTCCACCTCACGCCAACATTGCGATAGTTGGCAGAGCAGTCTCATTCTCCCGCGACCGGCCGCCATGGCTCGCTGTGGGACTGTTTTCAACGCTGCTGCTGGTGTCCTCTCTCATCTGGCTGGCCCTCAGGCACACGGCAAAACCGGAGATCCCGCTGAAGCCGATTCCGCTGACGAGCTATTCGGGCGTGGAGTCGATGCCCAGCTTCTCCCCTGACGGCAATCAGGTTGCGTTTCAGTGGGCTCAGGGCAGTGGCGAACCGCACATTTACATTAAGCTGATTGGACCGGGCGATCCTCTCCGGATCACCTCCGGAGAGGGCGGTGAGTATGGGCCGGCGTGGTCTCGCGACGGGCGGCAAATCGCCTTCATTCGAGGGCTGGGTCAGCCGCGAATATCCGTGTTTGTCGTGCCTAGCCTCGGCGGCATCGAACGGAAAGTAGGGGAGTTCAGCTGCTCTAGTCGGCCCCCCGAGTTCCTCAAAGGGATAACACCGGAACGGTGGATCGACTGGCTACCCGACGGCAAGCATCTCGTCGTGAGCGCCGACGACCCAGACTTTGGTCACGGTTTATTCCTTCTCTCCCTGGACACCGGCGATCGGCGTTCGATAGCGAACTTGTCGGCAGACGGAAAGATAAACGCCCGAAATCCATCCGTATCGCCGGATGGCCGGAACATTGCGTTCTGTCGGATGCGGGCGCCGTTGACGGGTGAGGTGTACACGGTGCCGCTCTCTCCCGACTTGCAGGCCGGCGAACCGCGGAGACTGACATCGAACGTGGGCCACTGCGCCATGCCAACGTGGACTCCGAACGGGCGCGAGATCGTATTCCAGTCGAATCAGGGTGGTGATACAGCTCTCTGGCGAATCGCACTGGATGGTAGTTCGACGCCTCGCCGGCTGGCGGCCCCAGGTACGGAGGTGGGCCATCCTGCTGTTTCACAACGAGGCACGCTAGCCTACGCCCGTACCTTTGTCGATGCCAACATATGGCGGCAGCAACTGTCATCACGTCCCGGCACCGTCCAGGCGCCTGCAAGTCTGATCGCGTCCACGGCCAATGATGCAAGCCCGCACTATTCGCCTGCCGATGGGCGAATCGCGTTTATGTCAACGCGCTCGGGCAACTGGGAAATCTGGGTGTGCGGGAACGACGGCAGGCATTGTGTGCAGTTGACCGCAATGAACGGTCCGGAAACCGGTTCGCCGCAGTGGTCTCCGGACGGAAAGCGAATCGCGTTTAATTCAACAGCCGACGGCAATTTCAATATTTACGTAATCGATGCCAATGGCGGACCGGCGCGCCGCTTGACCGACGATCCCGCCGGTGACAACCTCCCAAGTTGGTCGGCCGACGGCAAGTGGATTTATTTCCGTTCGGCGCGAACTGGCAAAGACGAGATCTGGAAGGCGCCGGCCGATGGCGGCGCGGCTGTGCAGGTTACGCGAACAGGAGGCGATCTTGCATTCGAGGCGCCGAACGGTCGGGTCCTGTACTATACCAAGGAGAATTTCAAAAGCAAGCTGTGGAGGAGCGCGGTGGATGGGAGCGCCGAGTCGGAAGTCCTCGACGCCGTCATCGCAGATGGATTCGTGGTGCAGACCGATCGCTTGTACTATCTGCACCCGGAACCCGACGGAACGACGGCGCTGCGCTACCTGCTGCCAGACAGCGGCAAGGATTTCCTGATCAGCTTGATTACCAAGCCGGTCAGTCTCGGTCTAAGCGTGTCTCCGGATGGCAAGCAGATCCTCTTTTCCCAAATCGATCAGCGAGGCAGCGACCTCATGCTGCTGGACGGTTTCAAATAAGACGGAGCATCAACAGACCAGTCGAAGCTCGCCGACATTAATGGGTCTGAGTGACTTCTATTTAAGAA
>DASQLD010000264.1:0-2996 GCA_035630195.1 Bryobacteraceae bacterium | reverse complement strand
AAGGCGCCCGACAAGTTCGAACGACCTAAGCCCCTTTCGAAAGAGCAGAAGCAAGCTCGTAAAGAGCGCCGGGAAGCCGAGGCAAGAGTGGTGAGCGCTGAAAACGCGAAAGCAGCAGAGGCATTCGCCAGAAACCGCGAGCGTCTAAGGGCGGAGCGGCTGGCTCGTGAGGAAGCGGAGTCGAAGCCTAAAGCGAAGCTCAAATAGACGCGAAAATACTAAGAATGAAAGACATCCAACATCGTTTCGAAAGGCTCCTTACCGACGCTGAAGACTGCGCGCTGATCAGTAAGCTCGCTGCTGATCCAGTTAAGAGAGCAGCATTTCAAAAGCTGGCCACTAAATACCGCATAATGGCACTCGAACTGAAGGCACTCGTAATAAGTGATGCCATCCAAGACAATCTCGAAAAACAGATAACCCCGGATGGTCGAGATCGGGCTGCAGCCGAAAGCGAAATGAGCAATCGCTATTTCGTAACGGCCGTGCGCAAGAGCCAAGGTCTCCACACAGATGAAGGCGAGTACGTCGATGAGGCCACTGCTATCGTCAAGCTTGCCTTGCTCGGCGAGGATCAGGATTGCTTGATTGCGGAAGTGACGCAGCGCCTCAACAATGCGTCTCCGCAAAGTGAATTAGTCGTGGCTCAGTCGGAACGACTAGACGGAGAATGGGCCCGAATTGAAGGCGAGCTACGAACCCGCACAAAGGGCGACGAGGCCGAGAATATACTGAGGGCTGGTAAGGGTCAGTGATGGCAAGGCCGCAATCTGGCACCGCACCGAAGAATCGTGGATAAAGTAAACTGGTCCCATCGCTTCCGCGAAGTCCCTGTTCGCATGGGAAATCGTTCGGAACGAATCGGAGGATCTGTACTTGAATCCCGGTTCTGTTGCATTGGAGTTCCGGATATGCAGAGAGCGAATTGGACGCCATCAATTGTACCATCGGAAAATAATCACACCGTATATTTGGTAGCCGATGATTTCAAACCGACCGCGTGTGGCGCGAGGTGGACTACAGCGAGACCGACCTGGAAACCGTGATCCAGGACTTGCTCTCCGGCCAGTATAACAACCCTGCCCGCGTCGTCGCCTTTAACACCGCAGAGCACTGGTCGCAGCATGTGTCCGTGGACGTGGCGCATGAGCTACGGCGACGCTGTGACCTGCAGGGCCGAGATCAATACGAAGGCCGATATCGGGACGTGCAACTACCGTTGCCAATGTGCCTTTGACCGCGGATCATACGACCACCGCGATGAAGAATACCCAAAGTAGCAGCGCGATCAACACGACCAGGTCGGTGATGATCGAATAGATGAAAAGTTGAGGCATGCACCCCAACGCCTTGCCGGGAAATTAATTCGTTTTGCATCAGGGGGGTTGCGCTACACCTGTCTTGGACGCTGGAGTCAGGCGACAGCGACCTCAGCCAGCCTACCGGAACGCTTTCGCGCGCGTCCGAAGCAGGTTAGGTTCCGCTCAATTTAAACGTAAGAAGGCGGAGCCATGAAGGACCTGCAACTATATCGGTACGCCGAAGCTTCCATGTGCTCGAACGTGTAGCTCGCCATCGTACCTTTGACGATCTCATCTTCGACAAACATGCCGCTCATGCCTTGGCCGAAAGCGATCACCTTCCCCGCCATATCTTTCAAGGTTGAAGTATCGCCGCGCGACGCCGGATACATCAGAGGGCTTCGGGCAACGGGATACCAAAAATCCTTTTGTAGTTCTGCCTGACGCAACCGTAGCACTCACAAGCTGATTGCTTCAGTCCCCCAGGATCTGTGATGGTAATCGTTCCGCGGTTATAATTGATGAGGCCGTTTGATTGTAGGTTCACCGCCGCTTCTGAAACGCTCATGCGCCTGGCCCCGATCATTGCCGCAAGCTGATCCTGAGTTAACTGAAGAGTCGTTTTAGATAAGTCCATCATTCGCAACAGCCATCGGCACATGCGAGCTTCAACGGCATGGAGCGCATTACACACGGCGGTTTGTTGAATGTCGGCCACGAAAAACTGCTCATACGCTGCAAGTATATTGTGAACGGCACTTCCCGCACCGAGACATTCACGTAATGGATTGCGATCAGTCACGGACGCTATGGCCGGAATTTGGACTACAATCCGGTTCAGGGAGACTTTGTTGCCGAGCGCCTGGGAAGCACCGACCACACCACCGCGACCGACCATGCTTGTCTGCACGACGTGGCCATCTTCCGTTTCGACCATGAAGGAAATGATCCCTGAATGAGGGAAATAGATATTTCTGATCTCATCGCCGGGTTGCGCCAGTACCTGCCCGGCCTGCAATTCGACCGTCCTAAGATGCCTACTAAGTTGCCTCAATTCGCCAGCAGGAAGGGTCGATAAAAGATAATTGTCCAAAGCGTTCGGCTTACGCTTGAAAGACGACGGGAAAGAGAACGCAACACCTATTCGGCCGGCAGCTCGTGAGACAACGCGACCGTGACACCGAAGCCCGTCCACGGGTATGGAAAGCACGAACTCGTCTGGAACTCCGACCGAACCTGTTACGTCGAGCGTTGCCCCAAACCGCGATAAGTTTCTCACGTTGCACTCGAGGACGGCGCCATTAGCCGTTACAATCGTACCAACCTTCAATACCTTGTGGCGGTTTGGGCTACGGCGCTCGGCCAAAGTTCCCTCCACCGTCCAGGCGGGAAAGTCGGACGCCAAGCGATCCTGTGACTTGGCTGGCGGCTTCTGGGTGCACTCCCCGGCGGTAACGGATCCAGCCAATTGCTCCCGTTCAGCTTGGTGTCGAAGTTTCTCTGTCATGGGATCCACCGAACCGCATTGACAGATTGTAATGTGTACTGATTACGTCTCTGCCCTGTGTTGGATAGGCACGTGGCAAATGGACGCACCGTTGCCGCGTTGCTGAGCCGATAGTTGAAAGACTTCCGCTAAGTCGGCGACCCAACGTAGTAAAGCTTCTTTTTGTGATACCGTCGGTCATTGCCAGC
>DASQLD010000263.1:0-13965 GCA_035630195.1 Bryobacteraceae bacterium | reverse complement strand
GACTGTGACACCGGGAAAGTTAGCTACCTTTTGCCGGAGTCCGGTAAGTCGATTGAATAGAGTAGACTTACCCGAGTTCGGCGGGCCAACAAGCGCGACGGTATGAATGGCGGGCGATGCCCCATTGCCGGACGGCAATACAGAAATGCCTGTTGCGGCCGGGCAACTGTGGCAATCACTCATACCACTAGATCTTTAGGAGAAGTTGGGCAGCGGTCTCTCTACGCAGAGCTACTTCCGAACCGTCTACGCGAAACACACGAGGATCACCGCCAGGGGCGCACCGCGCTGCGGTTACGCTCATCCCTGGAAGAAAGCCGAGCTCCATCAACCGCGTTGCGAAGTCAGCGGGCAGATCAATGCTGTCAATGATTGCCGCTTCCCCCTCACGTAGATCGGCAAGCCGGCGCAGTGGAACACTTTCCACGGCGGCGGCTTGAGCGGCCACGTCCTTGTTGACACTCAGTTGCATTTCTCTTCAAGTATCCTTCTGTGGAAAGCGCAGTGTCAAGCTCAGGCCGTCTCGTGGGGCATCCCCGGCGCTTGCAGTTCGGATTCCACCAGTTGCACCGATTGTTTTTCATAGCCTTGAAGGCCTTCGGATGCTACAATTCTTCCGGTGCCTGAGATCGCTCCGAAGGCAGTTTACTCGCGAGAAGAGGTCCGGCGCTTGTTGGATGTTAGCGAGCGCCAATTACGCGGTTGGGAGAAGCACAGCCTGATTCCGCCGATGGAGCGTTTTGCGTTTTCTGATCTGATTGCGCTGCGTACCCTCACAAAGCTTCGAGAAAGCCGTATTCCTTCCGCGAAGATTCGTACTGTTCTGGTGGCTCTTCGCGAACGATTAGAGCACATTACAGATCCGTTGAAGCAACTTCGGTTGATCTCCGATGGCCGGCGAATTCACGTCCAAGTCGGCGACAATGCAATGGAGCCGATCTCGGGTCAATTACTGTTCAACTTCGATCAAGCCGAACTGAAGCGGCTCGTATCTTTCCCGGATCGCAAGAAGACGGATGATAGCCGAAGCAGAAGGGAATCTGCCGAAAAGTGGTTTCAGCGGGGACTCGAATGCGAGCAAACAGGCGCTGTCCCGGACGCGATCAAGGCGTATGAAACCGCAGTAGAACTCGATCCCACCTCGGCGGGAGCGTGGCTCAATCTCGGCACCATCTTCTTCAACGCGCGCCAATTCTCCAAGGCGGAGGCTCACTATCGCAAAGCACTCGAGGCCGATCCGAAGTATGCGCTGGCTCACTTCAACATCGCGAACCTTTATGACGAGCGTGGAGACTATGAGCGCGCCTTACGGCACTATCTCGAAGCAGTGCGGCTTCACCCCAGCTACGCCGACGCATACTACAATCTCGCGCTGCTCTATCAAGGGAGCGGCCATGTCATGGAAGCAGTGCGCCAGTGGAAGGCGTATCTGAAGCTCGATCCCAATAGCTCCTGGGCGGCGATCGCTCGGCGCGAGCTAGATAAACTTCGACGCTATACAGTTGTCGGGGGCCGGCGTCCGATTGCGCTGGGCAGTCAGGTTCTTGAATAAGCGTTAAACATCGTAGGGCCAGGCAGGCTTCGAAAAGAGGCCGCCATCCACCCAAATCGTTTGTCCTGTGATGAAGTCTGTCGCGTCGCTTGCCAGGAACGCCACCATACGCGCGACATCCACTGGCTGTCCTACCCTGCCGAGCGGAGTAAGCTTCGCCCACGTACCCGCATAATCGCCGGCCTCCTCTTTCGTGCGCTCGATCTCGACGGCTCCCGGCGCTACGCAGTTCACACGGATCTGGTGACGGCCCAGTTCTGCGGCGGCAACCTTTGTGAACATCTCGATGCCGCCTTTGCTAGCGGTATAGTCCACCAGATGAGGGAAAGCCACCTTGTTACAACCGGAGCCCAGGTTAATAATGGAGCCGCCTCCGTTATCTTTCATATGGCGCGCCGCTAGTTGCGTGCAGAGGAAGGTCCCTTTCAGGTTGGTGTCGATCACGCGATCCCATTCGGCTTCCTCGAGATCGAGTAGCGCCTTCCACGTCTGCACGCCGGCATTGTTGACGAGGATGCTCAGCTTCGGAAAGGTCTCGAAGATCGACTCAAACATGCGGCTCACATCCGACGAAACGCCGACATTCGCTTGTATAACTATGGCCTGACGCCCAATCTGTCGGATCTCTGCAGCGGTTGCCTCAGCTCCAGGCGCGTCGGAGTTGTAATTTACGGCAATGTTACATCCAGCGCGTGCCAGTTCCAGCGCGATGCCTTTCCCGATTCCTTTGCTGGCGCCAGTGACGAGAGCGCTTCGTCCTTCAAGAGCGAGTGACATTCGCTCAGTGTACAACCGGGCGCTCAGTGTACACTCGTGGCAGTCAGCGCCGGCCGCCGAGTACGTACATCTTGGGAGCGTATTGCGCCGATTCGCGCGAGTGCAGCAGAAACTCTTTCCCTTTGAATCGCAATACCAGCCCATGGGCTTTGCCCGACGCTAGTTCCTCGATCAGCGCCGGCTCAATCTGCACTGTAGCCCAGCTTTGCGGTTCGAGCGACACATCGTGTGGGATGAATTTTAGCTTCCCAACCTCTAGTTTCGGCGGCTCAGACTCGCGCCACGGTAGAGGCACGAGTGCCACTTCGACGGTTGATGGTGGAGTACCTTTGGCGACGTGGAGAAAGAGAGTCGCATTGTCAATTCGCCAGCCGGCAACGTTCCAGGAACGGAAAGCGAACAAACCGTACCCTGGCATCCGTAACTCAGATGTGGATGTCAGGAATTCTCCGCCGCCCGAGAATCCGTCCCCCACACAATCCAGAATGACGTTTTCGGCCTGTAACGAAGCCCCGAGAAAAAACGCGAGCGCGAAATGATTAAAACGCGCCCTTCTCGCTACGCGTCTTACAAGCTGTCGCATTCGTAACTAAATTATACTTGCCGCACGATAAAATCCGAAGGACACTTAGAGTTTCAGTCCGCACTCATTTGGAGGTAATGACCATTGGCAGTAAAGGTTTTGGATAATGCGCAGGTCTTCGAGCCCACGGAGCGCTGGACCGTCAAGGACGCCTCCGAGCTGTATGACGTCGGCGCGTGGGGAAAGGGCTACTTTTCGGTCGGACCGAATGGCCACCTCTGGGTGCATCCGAACAAGGAACAAGCCCGCGGCATCGACCTGAAAGAACTCGTCGATAAACTCGTGTTGCGCGGCATCCATCCACCCATCCTGATTCGCTTCGGCGAAATCCTGAAGCACCGCTTAGGTGAGATTCACGCGGCTTTTCAGAACGCGATTCAGGAGCACGGCTACAAAGGCGAATATCGCTGCGTCTTCCCGATCAAGGTGAATCAACAACGTGAGGTGGTTGAAGAGGTTTTCGAGTACGGCAAACCTTATCATTTCGGTCTCGAAGCCGGCTCCAAGCCCGAATTGCTCGCAGTGATGGCGCTTGCTGACAACGAAACGCCGATCATCTGCAATGGCTTCAAGGACGACGAGTACATCGAGATGGCAATGCATGCCCTGAAGATCGGGCGTCAGATCATCCCGGTAGTCGAGAAGTTTACGGAACTCGATCTGATCATCAAGCACGCAGCGCGCATGGGCGTAAAACCAGTCATTGGTGTGCGCGTGAAACTGGCAAGCCGCGGTTCCGGTCGTTGGAAATCCTCGGGCGGCTACCGGTCCAAGTTCGGTTTAACGATCAGCGAAGCAGTTCGCGTGCTGGACACGCTCAGAGATTTGGGTATGAGTGACTGCCTGCAGTTACTGCACTTTCACCTCGGCAGCCAGATCACCAATATCAGGCAGGTAAAGGGCGCCGTGAGCGAGGCTGTTCGGGTTTATGTCGAACTGAAGCGAGCCGGGGCTGGCTTGCAGTACATGGATGTCGGTGGCGGTCTCGGGATCGACTATGACGGGTCTCAGACAGACTTCGAATCGAGCGTCAATTACACTCTGCAGGAATATGCGAACGACATCGTCTATCACATCCAGAATGTGTGTGATGAGGCTGAGGTAGCGCATCCGACAATCATCACGGAAAGTGGGCGAGCGGTCGCGGCATACCACAGCGTGCTTTTGTTTAACGTTCTCGGCATCAGCGAGTTTGGGGAGTCTTACGACCAAAAGGAGTTGCCTGAGGACGCCGAGCAGCCGCTGATCGACTTGCAGGATACGTACAAATCGCTGAGTAGTAAAAACCTTCTGGAGAGCTTCCACGATGCGCAGCAGGCGCTCGATGCTGCGTTGAATCTGTTCAGCCTCGGCTATTTGCCCTTGATGCAGCGTAGCTTGGCGGAGAACTACTACTGGGCGATCTGCCGTCGCATTCAACGTATGGCCGGAGAGCTCGATTACTTCCCCGAGGAGTTGGAGGGCCTCGAAAGCCTCCTTTCCGATACTTATTTCTGCAACTTCTCGTTATTTCAGAGCATGCCGGACAGTTGGGCCGTGAAGCAGCTCTTTCCGATCATGCCGATTCACAGATTAGGCGAGCCACCCACACGGCACGCCGTGCTCGGCGATATTTCGTGCGATTCAGACGGGAAGGTCGACCAGTTCATCGATCGCCGCGATGTGAAGAAGACATTGCGGCTTCACGGCCTCAATGGCCGGCCCTACTATCTCGGCGCTTTCCTTGTCGGGGCATATCAGGAGATCCTCGGCGATCTGCACAATTTGTTTGGCGATACCAATGCTGTACATGTCAACTTGGGAGAGAACGGCGAAGTGCTGCTGGATGCGGTCATTCGTGGAGATACGGTCCGTGAAGTTCTCGATTACGTGCAGTTCAAGGCCAACATGCTTCTCGAACAGTACCGGCGCGACGTGGAAGCTGCGCTCCGGGAAGGTCGCATTGGCTATGAGGAATCGGGTCGAATGCTCAGGTTTTACGAGCAGGGGTTGAACGGATACACCTATCTGGAGGACGTGGCTGATGGAAATTAGTCGTCGACTTGCGGCGGCTTCCGATGCTTCGGCTTCTTCCGGGAGTCTTTGGGTTCGATGGGACGAGAAGCCTTAACTGTGCCCACTCGCTCCCTTGCGAGTTTGCGAACTTCTGTTTTCTGGTCAAAGGTTTGTTTCTTTGGCATGGCTGGCTACTTGACGCATGGGAAACACAGTTCGCTACAATGGATAGTGTCACATAGGAGGAGGCCGTAATGAGGTCTATTGGCTTGCCTGAGCTTCTCATCATTCTGGGCATTGCAGTGCTGCTTTTCGGTGGGCGCAAGATTCCAGAAGTGGCGAAGGGTTTAGGAGAAGGTATCCGAAACTTCAAGCACGCGCTGAAAGGCGACGAAAAGGCCGAGGAAAAGAAGCAGGCATAGCGGCTTCCTGAGCTGCCCGCACGTTGGGCGAGTTCCACCGGTTTACAAACGATACACCACAGCCCCGCAGCAAGTTTGCGGGGCTTTTGCTTGTTAGCTACCTTGTTGGTAGAAAGTCTTTGGTAAAAGTGTGAGGCGGCTGGACGAGAGCCCAACCGCCCTTGGGATCGTTACTTCTTGACCTTCGGCGGAACGATGGCGTCCTTCACTGCCTTCGCGATCCGGAACTTTACAACTTTTTTCGCCGGAATCTTGATGGCCTCACCGGTCGCAGGATTGCGGCCCGTACGCGCTTTGCGCTCTACGCGGACCAGGCGGCCGATGCCCGGCATCACGAAAACGCCCTTTTTCTTGGTCTCGCGAACAGCGATCTCGGTGAACTTCTCGAGAAACTGTTTCGCGACTTTGTTGCCCACGCCGGTCGATTCCGCCAATTCCTTGACGATCTGGGTTTGAGTCATTCGTGTTGCTTCTGCCATAAGGTGTGTTCTTCTCCGATTCTCCAATTAAAACATTGCTGCGCGATTATGTTTGTTATTTCCATCGCGTAGCGGGGTCGAGTTCATGATACGGCAGCAGGAAACGGAAGTAAAGAGGAGAAACGCGAAAAACAGCGATTTTCCGGGCTTTTTTCACATAGAGAGCGTCGGAATGCCCGTGAAACCGCTATTCCGACGCTGAAACAGCTAATTATAGGAATGTTTTAGGCCTTAACCGGCCACTGCAACGGCGGCAGCCGCTCCGATTCCAAGCTTGGCACGCAGGCTGGCATCGATCTTTCTTGCAGTTTCAGGATGATCTTTCAGGAATTGGCGAGCATTGTCGCGGCCCTGACCGATGCGTTCCCCGCCAAAACTGAACCACGATCCGCTCTTCTCGACTATTCCGTGGAGAGCTCCGAGGTCAATCAGATCTCCTTCTCGCGAGAATCCAAAGCCGTGGAGGAGATCTACTTCCACTTCTTTGAATGGAGCAGCAACCTTATTCTTGACGATCTTGACTTTGGTGCGATTTCCGACGATCTGATCGCCGTCCTTCAGCGTTGCGCCACGACGGACTTCCATCCGAATCGAGGAATAGAACTTCAGCGCTTTTCCGCCCGTAGTGGTTTCCGGGTTGCCGAACATCACACCGATTTTCTCTCGAAGCTGATTGATGAACACCAGGCATGTGTTCGTTCGCGCCACCTGCCCTGTCAGTTTGCGCAGCGCCTGAGACATCAGTCGCGCCTGCAGACCGACATGGCTGTCTCCCATTTCGCCTTCGAGTTCCGCGCGCGGCACCAGCGCGGCGACTGAGTCGATAACGATCAAATCCACAGCATTGGTAGCGACGAGTCCCGACGCGATCTCGAGCGCCTGCTCACCGGAATCGGGTTGCGACACGATGAGATTGTCGACATTCACACCGAGAACAGCAGCATATTTCGGATCCAGCGCATGCTCGGCATCGATGAATGCGGCGTATCCACCGGCTTTTTGCGCCTCCGCGATGACATGAAGTGTCAATGTCGTCTTTCCCGACGATTCCGGACCATAGATCTCGATCACCCGGCCGCGCGGAAGTCCCCCCACGCCGAGCGCGTTATCGACAGACAGCGAGCCCGTCGAAATCGTCGTTACCGGTACCGCATTCCGTGAGCCAAGCAGGAGCACCGCGCCCTTGCCGAACTGCTTGTCCATCTGGACGAGCGCAGACTGGATCGCTCGCCGCCGTTCTTCAGAATTCATTGAAACCTCTTGCGAGTGAGTGGCGACGATCGTCTGGAATTCTCAGGAGAAAAACTTGCCGAAAATGTTGGCAGGCGGAATGCCCTCACCGCCATCGGCCTCGGGAACCGACTCGCTTTCATCGTAGCCGGTGAAGCATCCGAGGATCTTCACGATAGCCTCCAGTTGGCGATTGCTTAACTGGTCGATCATGGAGTGGGCGGTTTCCTTCAGTTCCTTTCGTTCCATGCGCTTATTGTCTCTGATTTGCCGTGCTAGAGTTGGAATTGCCGGGCGCGTAGCTCAGTTGGTTAGAGCACCTCGTTTACACCGAGGGGGTCCGGGGTTCGAGTCCCTGCGCGCCCACCATCCTCACGGAGCAACAATCTCCACAATCGCCGACCGAGCGCTTTCGTTCCCCGCTTGATCGATGGCTGTCAGAGTGTAGCGATACCGCTCCCCTGTCTTAATCTGTCTATCGCTGAAGGACGGCGCGTCGGAATCACCGATTGCTTGATCGTTTCGATAAACGCGGTAATTTTTGAGGTCCGCGTCTAACCCGCGATCCCACCCGAGTTCAATGGAGCCGACCCCGGCAATTGCTGTTAGATTCACAGGCACTGCCGGTGGGAATGCGTCGCGTGCCGTCACGGTTTCGGACGCAGAGCTAGGAAGGCTCTCCGCTGCTCCAACCACTGCGACTACCGAGTATCTATAGTCCTTGCCAAGTTCGACCGCCCGATCGATGAACTCCGATTTGTCGACAACAGCGGCTGCATCGGGAACACGCATTACGCGGTATTTCTCTCCCGTGACGCCGGAACCGGTCCAACTCACTCGTATTCCTTCTGGATGAAGCTGGGCTTTGACCGCAGCTGGGGATGGCAAAGGTTCAACGACACGAAGCGTGACGACGTTTGACGCGGCAGACTGCCGCCCTTTTGGACCCGACAACTTGATACTGACACCAACGTCTCGCCCCGCCCACTGGCCGGCGGGCAATTCGATATGCGCCGGCTGGCCAACTTTCGGTGTCTCGATGGCGACAGTTCGGTCGCCGATAAGAGCTTCCGCTGAGGTAAGGTGTGTGAGGACAAGGGCTTCAGTGGTGAGTGAGGGCGCAGTGTACTCCAGAACCAGCTTGTCGCCGCGCTGGATCACGCGCAAATCCTCGACGGAAACCGGAATGTTTAAAGCCGGAGGTAATGGATCACCGACGTAGCCGCATCCGGTCAGCACTGCCGCTGTCACCAGCAGGAAGAACAGCATCATCAGAGAATGTACTTGCTGAGATCCTGATCCTTAACGATGTCGATGAGCTGCTGTCGCACGTAAGCTGCATCGATTCGAACGTTGCGCTTCTTCATCTCAGGCGCATCGAAAGATATTTCCTCGAGCAGTTTCTCCATGATGGTATGTAATCGACGCGCGCCGATATCTTCGTTCGCATCGTTCACTTGCGCCGCCAGACGAGCGATCTCTTGAATCGAATCGTCCGTGAAGACCAGCTTGATACCCTCCGTGTCGAGCAGCGCTGCGTATTGCTTGATCAACGCGTTCTTCGGTTCGCGAAGTATGCGAATAAAGTCGTCAGTTGTTAAAGATTTCAGCTCGACGCGAATGGGAAAGCGCCCTTGCAGTTCCGGGATCAAATCCGAAGGCTTTGAAACGTGAAACGCTCCAGCAGCGATGAAAAGAATGTGATCCGTACGGACAAAACCGTGGCGCGTGTTAACCGTAGTTCCCTCGACAATCGGAAGAATGTCTCTTTGGACGCCCTCTCGGCTCACGTCAGGACCATGGCCACCTTCCCGGCCGGCGATCTTGTCTATCTCATCCAGGAAAATGATGCCGCTTCGCTCCACGCGTTCCAGCGCCATACGCGTCACCTGGTCCATGTCGATGAGTTTCTGCTCTTCTTCTTGGATCAAGTATTCGATTGCTTCACTGACGCGCATACTGCGCTTCTTCGTACGGTTGCCGAATAACCCCGGAAGAACATCTTTCAAGTTGATGTCCATCTCTTCAAGACCGTTCGACGTCAGTTCGAAAGTGGGGATGCGCTCTTTGACATCCAGTTCAACGATCTTCTCGTCGAGCTTGCCCGCGCGGAGCTTCTCGCGCATCTTCTCGCGTGATCGATCCGATGATTCTGATGCTTCGGGCTGAGGCGGCATCAGCAAATCGAGCAGGCGCTCCTCCGCGTTTCTCTCCGCACGCTCGGCCACTTCCTCGAGTCGCTGTTCGCGAACCATGTCGATCGAAATGTCGACCAGGTCGCGAATCATGGACTCGACGTCCCGCCCTACGTATCCCACCTCTGTAAACTTGCTGGCTTCCACCTTGAGAAAGGGAGAATTGGCGAGTTTGGCCAGTCGTCGCGCAATCTCAGTCTTGCCAACACCGGTAGGGCCAATCATGAGGATGTTCTTTGGCATCACATCCTCAGCCATCTCCGGCTCCAGCTTCTGTCGGCGAACGCGATTGCGAAGGGCTACCGCAACTGCGCGCTTGGCATCGGCCTGACCAACGACGTATTTGTCCAACTCGCGAACAATTTCTCTAGGTGTAAGTTCGTCGAGGGCGGGCGTGTCCTCATGGGACTGAGTGGGGAGATAGATGACCATACTTATCCAAGCTCCTCCAGCACTATACTTTCGTTCGTATAGATGCAGATCTTGCCGGCGATCTGCATGGATTTCTCAACGATGTCACGAGCCGACAATTTCGTATTCTCAATGAGAGCTGTTGCCGCCGACTTTGCGAATGGACCGCCCGAACCGATTGCTGCCACTTCATTGTCTGGCTCGATCACATCACCCGTACCACTGAGGATGAACGTATTTGTCAGGTCGGCCACCAGCAACAGCGCGTCAAGGTGCCGCAGCACTTTGTCTGTGCGCCAATCTTTTGCGAGTTCGACGACAGCGCGAGGAAGGTTGCCGTTGTACTGTTCCAGCTTGCCCTCGAAGCGCGCAAAGAGGGAGAACGCATCCGCTGTCGATCCAGCGAATCCTGCAAGCACACGTTCCTTGTAGAGCCTGCGCAGCTTTTTTGCGGAGGCTTTCAGAACCTCGTGGCCTAATGTCACCTGACCGTCTCCGGCCATAACGACTTTGCCATCACGTCGAACACAAAGAATTGTAGTGGAGCGAATACGAGGCATCTGAACGCGCCTTCATTGTAGCAATCGCTTTCTGCCCGGCCTGTAAGCGCTATGCGAAAGAAATATCGCTCAGACGTTTGACATGCGAATGTTTCTGAAACTCGGAACGTGTTTCCGGAAAATCCGTTCGGTAGTGCCCGCCTCGGCTTTCCTCGCGCGCAAGAGCGCATCGCGCGATTAGTGTGGCTACAGCATAGATGTTCCGCAACTCGTAGTGTTCGCGCGCCGGACGGTCGATTCTGGCTTCGGGCATCGCCTCCAGCGCTTTCAGAGCCTTTGACAACCCAGCCGTATCTCGTGAGATCCCACAGTATTCCCACGCCAGGTCACGAATCGAAGATTCGGTAGCCTCCGGGTACAGCTCGGGTCCCGATGCTGAGCCGTCTCCACATTTCCGGCCTTGCATATCGCGCATGACGGCGCCGGCGCGCGCCCCGAATACTACTCCTTCCAGTAGCGAATTGCTAGCCAAACGGTTCGCCCCATGCACGCCCGAACACGCAGCTTCGCCTGCCGCGAACAGCCGAGGCACGCTCGTACGACCATCCGTATCGGTGCGGACGCCGCCCATTGCATAGTGTGCTGCTGGATGCACCGGAACTGGACCGGCGGTGATGTCGACGCCGTGATTTAGACACGTCTCGTAAACGCGAGGGAAGCGTTTCCTGACGAATGCCGCATCCATGTGAGTGAGATCCAAGTACACGTGTGAACCCGTGCGGCGCATCTCCGCGACGATGGATCGAGAGACAATATCGCGCGGAGCCAGCTCTCCACGATCGTCGTATCGCGACATGAAAGGCTCGCCAGCCGAGTTCAGTAGACGTCCACCTTCTCCCCGTAGCGCTTCCGTTAGAAGAAAGCGAGGAGCATTCGGAACGAACAACGCCGTCGGGTGAAACTGAACAAACTCAATGTCGCTGATAACAGCGCCAGCACGATACGCGGTAGCAATGCCGTCTCCCGTAGCGACATCGGGGTTGGTTGTTTCCTTGAAAACGCGGCCCAGTCCGCCAGTAGCCAAAAGAACGCTACGCGCAAAAATTCGCACCTGCCGTCGCTGCTCACGATCGCAGGCAACAGCGCCCGTGACTTCCCCGTTGTGCACGAGAAGATCGGTGATTGAGGAAAAGCTTCGGAAGTCAATATTGCCGAGAGAGGCAGCCTTGTGATACAGCGTGCGGGCGATCTCCCGTCCGGTTGAGTCCCCGTGCGAATGCAAGACACGGTTGCGGCTGTGCGCCCCTTCCAGCGCGAAGAGTAATTTCGAGCCTTCCCGGTCAAACTCAACACCCCATTCGATCAGTCTCTGAATGGCGCCCGGTCCTTCCTGGACCAGGATTCGGACGGCTTCACGATCGCATAGACCGGCGCCCGCGATCATCGTGTCCTGTTCGTGAAGCTCTACTTCGTCGTCGTCGCTGAGGGCGGCCGCGATCCCACCCTGAGCGTATTCTGATGAGGATTCACGGAGGCTATCCTTGGCCACCACAAGGACAGAGCCAGCTTCGGCGAGTTCGATGGCTGCGCGAAGTCCCGCGACACCCGCGCCGACAACCAGGTAATCGCAATCGATGGTGTGTACGCGGTCTATATCGATCATGGTACAACGCCCTCTCTGTAACAATGGGTATGTGCCGACATTTCAAGTACAGACAGGGCGGGAAAACTATCCCTGTGTCGTTGAACGCGGTGTGTTGTCGGACATCGCGAAGTACCTGCCTCCTCGAGCGGGCAAGATCTTCGTCGCCACTACTGCAGATGTCTGGGAGCTTTATGGACCACGTGTAACGAAGGGCTTGGCGGCGCGTGAATTCCACACGCTAATCTTTCCGGGCGGCGAATCTACCAAGAAGTTCGCGCACGTAGAAGCTCTCGCTGAGCAGATGGTGGAAGCCGGTGCGGACCGTAGCAGTGTCATCATCGCGTGTGGCGGCGGCATCGTCAATGACATGGGCGGCTTTCTCGCCTCAATCTTCATGCGAGGCGTTCCCGTCATCCAGATCCCAACCACGCTGCTAGCGCAAGTCGATGCCGCGATTGGTGGCAAAACGGGCGTGAACTTAAAGTCAGGAAAGAACCTGATTGGCGCCTTTCATCAGCCTCTTGCAGTGCTGATCGACCCCGATGCTTTGCGCTCTCTGCCCGAGCGGGAGTTTCGCGCCGGCCTGTTTGAAGTCGTCAAGTACGGTGTGATTTCGAGCCCGGAACTCTTCGAGCTTTTGGAGAAACGGTCGAGCGATGTTCTTGCGCAGAATCCCGACGTCCTCGATCGCATCATCGCTGAATCGGTTCGAATCAAAGCCGAGGTGGTAACAGCTGACGAGAAGGAGAGCGATCTCCGCCGCATTCTGAACTTCGGTCACACTGTCGGACATGCGCTTGAGGCCGAGACCGAATATCAACGATTCCTCCACGGCGAAGCGGTAGCCTTCGGCATGAACGCAGCGACGGAGCTTGCGTCTTTCGTGGGTCTGCTCGCCTCCCCGGCGCGGGAAGCAATCCTACGGACGGTATCGCTATATGGGCCTATTCCCAGTCTGCAGGGAATTCAAGCGGAGTCCCTGCTACGGAGGCTGATTAGCGACAAGAAGACGATTCAAGGGAAAATCCACTTCGTCTTGCCCGAGCGCATTGGCAAAGTGCGCGTGCTGTCCGGAGTGCCCGAAGATAAAGTCTTTCGCGCGATTCAGGCCGCCCTCGCATGAGCGGCGCAACGCCACGGGGAGCAGCAAACGAGCAGGAAGCCGCGGCATGGGTTCGAGAGATGTTCGGTCGCGTCGCCCCGCGGTATGACTTGCTCAACCATGTGCTGTCTTTCAATATCGATCGTCACTGGCGTAATCGCACTGTGAAGCGACTACAGCCGGTTCTCGATCGTAAAGACGCCAAGGTACTTGATCTATGCTGTGGAACCGGAGACCTGATGCTCGCGTTGCGAGCCAAGGCCAACGCGCGTGTGTTCGGATCTGATTTCTGTCATCCTATGCTGACCGGAGCGATGCAAAAGGCGGGCGCAGGCTCGCCTATTTTCGAGGCCGACGCGCTTAATCTGCCGCTGCCGGACAAGTCCCTTGACGCGATCACAATCGCATTCGGGTTTCGCAACTTAGTGAACTACGAAACGGGACTGGTTGAGCTAAGACGTGTTCTGCGGCCCGGAGGCGCCGCCGCGATACTGGAATTCTCCCAGCCGCCGAATCCTGTCTTCAACGCGCTTTACAGCTTCTATTCAAAGAACATCCTGTCAAAGGTAGGGGGAATGATCTCGGGGGCATCGGACGCCTACACATATCTACCTGATTCCGTCCGCAAGTTCCCCGATGCCGAACGCCTCGCCGAGAAGATGAAGTCAGCAGGCTTCACCGAAGTCGGTTTCGAGCGGATGACCTTTGGAATCGTCGCGCTGCATGTCGGGGTTGCTTAACTAGTACATCGTCCAGTTATTCCTTTTTAGTATTGCGAGTCTTGCGTTGCTTCGGCTGTTTGGGATGGGCAGCTTGGTATTCTTTGGTTGCTTCGATGATACGTTGCAGTTGATCGGGTCCTTTGGTCCAGGTGAACGGAGTGGGATTCTGGCTGTACTGGTCCAGATATCGAAGGAGGAAATCCTTTAGGTCTTTCTTCGAGCGTTGGACGCTCTGGGTCAGCGCCTGGCGTGTGAGGATGCTGAAAAAGCACTCGATCATGTTCATCCAGGAAGCGTGCGTGGGCGTGTAGTGAAAATGCACGCTAGGATGGCGCAGAAGCCACTGTTTGGC
>DASQLD010000262.1:0-8460 GCA_035630195.1 Bryobacteraceae bacterium | reverse complement strand
AGCGCTGCGACCGACGTGCAGGGACTTTGGCGCAGTACCGAATGGCGTAACGGCCTGAATAGCCCTCCCCAATACGTACCCGACCAGATCCGGACTGTCTACGATTTCTACAAACCGCAGAAGACGCAGTTCATGCCGCGTATCGGGCTCGCGTATCGCCTTACAGACGACTGGGTGATCCGGTCTGGCTTCGGCATTTACTACAACGTTCACCAGTTGAATAACTATTCGATCCTGAACTTGAACCCGCCGCTATCGGGCAGCGCTGCTTTCGCGAATACGATTTCGAATGGCGTTATCGTTCCGGGTTCCGCGGTCTATAGCTTCACCAGTCCGTTCGGAGTTCCGAGTCCGACTTCGCTTACGAATGCGAACACATTAACGACGGACAACTATCAGCCGTATGTTGTCCAGTGGAGCTTCGATATTCAGCGTCGCCTCCCGGGTGACACAACATTGGCGGTGGGCTATGTCGGCAGCAAGACAAACCACCTCGACAATACAGTCGAGCGAAACAATCCCGATCCGTTTATTCCTACCGGCGCATCGGATACGATTCAGAGCCGCCGGCCTTTCCCCTTCGTTATCGACAACGGAGTCACTCGTCCGCTGTCGCGCATGCGTTTCTTCGATAGCGGCGGAAACTCCTGGTACGAGGGGCTTCAGGTCAGCTTGAGAAAGCGGTATTCCCACGGATTGGTTTTCACCCTGGCCTACACGTACTCGAAGACATTGATGGAAGGCTACGGTCGAAATGAAGGTGACGGCATCAACTCCAACACGTATCAGGACAAGAATAATCGCGCGGCCGAAAAGGGTCGTGTCGGTTTCGACTCCCGTCAAGTCCTGGTTTCGAGCTTCATCTATGACATACCCACTCCACAGGCACTGTCAAAGGGTTTTGCCGGCGCCATCTTCTCTGGCTGGCAAACAAACGGCATCATTACGCTGAAGACCGGCCTGCCGTTCACCGTCTCGCAGGGCAATATCATCAATACTGGTAACGCTCCTGTCAGACCGGATCGTGCGGAGGATGGCAAGATCGAGAACCCGACCATCAATCAATGGTTCAATCCGGACGCTTTCCGACTGGTGACCTGCGGAAATTCGGCGTTGCCGGAACTCTGCCACTACGGAAACGCCGGGACCGGAATCATCGAAGGTCCGGGATTCAAGAATGTGGATGCATCGATGTTCAAGAACTTCGCTATCACGGAAAGTGTGAAGCTACAGTTCCGCGGGGAGTTCTTCAACATCTTCAATACTCCGCAGTTCAATGTTCCTAATCGCACGTTGAGTACTCAGGGTGGATTCCTACCTCAACGAGCGGCGAATGGAAGCATCAATTTTCCAACGCAGGCTGGGATCAGTGGTGGTGTCGGAGCGATCACAAGCTTGATCTCTCCGATGCGCAACATCCAGTTTGGATTGAAACTTCTGTTTTAACTTGGAAAGGGCCGGGGAGTACTTCCTCGGCCCTACCGTTCTTGCGGCGCGCTGTAAGGCCTCTAGGGTTGCCTCAATTGTCATCTGATGCGCGGCCGAGATGTACCAGGATGCCCCCCTCATCGAGCAGATCTGAATATCCAAAGCCATTGAGTCCCTGTGTACGTGCGCGGCATGAATCGTGAACACAGGCCATCGGCCGTACGCGATGGATAGTCGCTCTGCTGCGCCGTTGTTCCTCCAGGGCAGCTTTGGCGCCCGAAGGAGTCAGAGGACTACTGTTCAGGCTGCTGGCATGAACCACATCTCGCGAGGCGATCAGTTCCATGTGCTCCTCCTTACCGGCAAGCACACTCAGCGGCAATCCTGCGCCAACAGGCCTTTGCAAAGGTCACGACATCGTGGAGTGACTGCAAGCGGGTTTGAGCGCCGCCCAGTTTACAGTTTCACGGCGTCCGCCTCGCTCTCCCTAGCCGGTGCCGACAAAACGATCTGACTTCCGTTATTGCGTACGACACTAACTTGGCGCATGGTCCAGAATCAATGATCCCCATACCGGTCCGTGGTCTATGTATTGATTTTCATCGACGTCCCGACTTTGCTGCCCTTGCTGTGGTCGAAGAAAAGCAGATCAGACGGAGCAAATACATCGCAAGCCGCTCGAGACACGCCCGCCAGGGTGCGCGACGGCCTGTGCCAAGGATCAAAGTGAGCTGCCGTTAGCGATGCGCGATGACCTCTATCTCTACGAGTGCCCCATCGAGAGGAATCCCCGCTACGGCAACAGTTGTCCTCACTGGTGGTTCCATGCCAAATCTGCCAACATAGGCGTCATTCATAGGCTTGTAGTCGTCGAGTTTCGCTAGATAAACATTGCATTTCAAAACATTATTCATCGATGATCCCGCTGTTTTGAGGCAAGCTTCAATCTCGTTCAGCACGAATTCCGTTTGTTCACGAATGCCTTGTACTTTATTCGTGCCATGGCCGCTGATGAAAATCAGATCTCCATGCGAAATAATCTCGGAATAGAGAGGCGTACCGCTTGGCTTCTTACCTCTATAAAACACACTCTTTTTCTTACCGCTTGAACTACTCTGAGCCGCCGCGGCCGGCAAGGCAAGCGCTCCAAGCGCCATCCAAAAATCTCTTCGCCAGAACTTCATTTGCTGACTAAGCTCCTCCTGTGAGCGTTTCTCGAATACGACGGGTGATGATATCGGCTTCGCCCGGTTGCAGCATCCAACTAGCGATCTCCAAGGTTCCCGCCGTCATTGGAGCGGGTACGAGCTCAATCGACGGCTCACCGTCGCGCAGTTTCTGCATTAGCTCAGCAGCGTCGATAGGGTACTTGCCGGCGTCCCATCGAACGCGCAAGTGCGGACATTGATTCGCGATCTCCGGGACGAATATTTCAGCCTGCACGCCCGGCAGCTTCGTCATTGCGGTCTTCATGGATTCGGTCGTGCGCTCCCATCCCTTGTAAATGCTCGGGTAATCTTCCTTCAAGAAGGACTCGAGGGCCACCATCATCCCGACCATCTCTTCTTTGTTGACCTTACACGACCGGCCGATCGTATCCGAGTTCGGAGAGGTATTCTTCCGTGCCGCCCGAATCAGGTCCGCCCGTCCAGCGAGTATTCCCGCGGATTGCGGGCCTCGGATCGCCTTCCCACCCGACACAACGACCATATCGAAACCCTTGCGAATCGGACCGAGAAGGTTCTCGACTGGCGGCACGTCGGCAGCACAATCGTTCATGGTCGGAATCTTGCGCTTCTTCCCGATCGCGATGAAGTCCTCTATCCCGATCTTGCCAAGCTTGGACGCCTTGTTCAGAAACAGCAGCATCGCAGTGTTCGGATTGATCGCCCGCTCAAATTCTTCTCGCGATTCCACTTCGATGAGTCGAACGCCGCAATTCCGGACCATGTGGTCATACGGGAAGCGGTGCGACTTTTGAACGATGACTTCTGTCTTCATCCCCGTCAGATCCGGTATGCGGCGGATGCGGTCCGCATCCTCGCCCGTCAGGACTGCGGCTGTGCCCAGCGTCAGGCCTGCAGCGGCGCCCGAGGGAACCATCGCCGCCTCAGCTCCCAGCATTTTGGCGATTCGCTGACCTACGGCGTCGTGAAGTTCATCCAGACGAACAAATTTGGTGCTAATGGATCGAATTGCCTCCACGACTTCCGGTCGCATCAATGAAGCGGTCGAAAACGTATACACGCCAGCGCCGTTGATGATCGGCCGCACGCCGAGCTCCTTCAGGAAATCTCTCTGAGCTACGGGAGCTGCGGTCAGCGAGACTGGCGCCGCAACAACGGCAGCACTACCGAGCATTCGACGACGAGTCAGTTGGCGCTTCATGGAGCTAAACATACCATTCGCAATCGGTCGTGGTACGGTATCTCCAATGCCGACTGTGGCTGTGGCGACCCTGATGCACGAGTCAAACTCGTTCAACCCGGCGCTCACACGCCTGGAAGAGTTCCGCGTAGAGAAACGCGATCTCGTACTGTGGGCACAGGGCAATACGGAAGTCTCCGGCTTCTTGAACGCGGCTCCGGCATGCGGCCTTAGATGTGTTCCGGTCTTCGCTGCTACGGCGACGCCGAGCGGTCCGGTCGCGGAGAGTGCCTATGAGACGCTCGTCGATTGCCTGATCAAAAATCTCTCGGCAGGCGGTCGATATGATGGCGTGTATCTTGCCCTGCATGGGGCGATGGTGGCTGAGCACATACCGCACGCAGACACTGAGATCGTCAGACGGGTGCGCGAGCAGATTGGACCTGAATTACCTCTGGTAGTCAGTCACGATTTCCACGCAAACATCTCGCCTGAAACTGTCGCAAGCTGCAACGCTCTGTTGACGTATCAACAAAATCCTCATCTCGACACAAAACAGCGAGGCGAACGCGCGGCCTCTATACTGTCGCGTGTGATCAGTAAAGAAATCCGTCCGACACAGTCCATCGTCAAGCCGCCGATGATCTGGAATATCGTCTTTCAGAACACCTACGCCGAGCCGCTCTTGGCCGTGACCCAAGAATCGATCCGGCTCGAAGGACAGAAAGACGTCTTGGCCGCAAGCGTATCCGGCGGCTATCAATATGCGGACGTTCCTTACGTCGGTCCGTCCGCAGTAGTGGTTACAGACAACAATCCGCAACTAGCTCAGGACGAAGCACAGCGTCTTTCGGAACGTCTCTGGAACCTTCGTGATCATCTAAAGCTCAACCTTCCCGATCCTGCGACTGCAGTAGCAGAGGCGATCAAAGGAGCCGATTTCCCAATTGCGCTTTTCGATGCGGGAGACAATGTCCTTGGGGGTTCGGCCGGCGACAGCACATTCCTGCTCGATGAGCTACTGCGGCAGAAGGCTCATGGTTGGGTAATGACGATCAGTGACCCCGAAGCGGTTCAGCAAGCAATCAGAGTGGGAATCGATGGCGCCTTCAGTATGCTCGTTGGCGGCAAGCGCGATGATCTGCACGGGCGTCCCGTCCCGATACGCGGTCGCGTTCAATCGTTGCACGCCGGTCGCTATGTGGAACCCGAAGTGAGACATGGGGGCTCGCGCTTTCACGATCTCGGCCATAGCGCCGTGATCGAAGTAGAGGGATCAACACCTGACCTCGCAAATCTCTTACTTTTGACAACCCTGCGGTCGCACCCGAATTCCATCCATCAGATCGTGAGTTGCGGTATTTATCCCGAGCGTCAAAGAATTCTCGTCGCTAAGGGAACGATCGCCCCGCGCGCGGCATATGAGCCGATCGTCAAGAAGATCGTGCTAGTCGATTCGCCCGGCGCCACCGCCGTGAATCCTGCACGCTTTCACTACGAACGCGCGCGTCCAGGTCTATTCGGTATTTCCTAAACATCCATGAACCGACGAACATTTCTCGCTACCTCCGCCTCTACCGCTTTCGCGATGAATCAGGCCACCGCCGCCCCTAAGAAAATCGCCGCCATCATCACAGAGTACCGGCCCATGTCCCATGCCGACGTGATCGTCGGCAAGTATCTTGAAGGCTTCAATCAGGACAATCAGCCGCCCTATCCGAGATCGAAGATCGTCTCGATGTTCACCGAGCAGATTCCCAAGCAGGATATGAGCCGGGAGCGGGCGAAGAAATTCAATGTTCCGATCTTCCGCACCGTCGCGGATGCGCTGACGTTGGGGGGCGACAAACTCGCGGTCGACGGCGTACTGCTGATCGGCGAGCACGGCGACTACCCCACCAACGACAAAGCTCAGAAGCTATACCCGCGGTTCGAGATGTTCCTCAAGATCACGGACGTCTTCCGGCAGACCGGCCGCGGCGTTCCGGTCTTCAACGACAAACATCTGTCGTGGAACTGGCGTCAAGCCAAGCGAATGGTGGACATATCCCGTGAGCTCCGATTCCCGATGCTGGCCGGTTCCTCGGCTCCGGTGGCGCAGCGCATTCCCGCTATCGATGCTCCGTTCGGCGCCAAACAAACCCACGCGGTCGCAATCTCCTACAGTGGCCTCGATATTTATGGCTTTCACCTTCTCGAGGCGCTACAGTGCATGGTCGAACGCAGGAAGGGAGGTGAGACAGGGGTCCGTTCTGTTCAGTGCCTGCAGAACGAGGACTGCTGGAACTTTATCGACAAGACCGCCTGGGCTAACACGCTGTTCGAGAACGCCCTCTCGCGCAGCAATACACGCAAGCCAGACGCCCCAAGGGATCTCGTGAAAGATCCCGCCGTGTTTATCATCGACTACAATGACGGCCTCAAGGCCGCGGCATTTCTGATGACCGGCATGGTCGAAGACTTCACAGTCGCTCTCAATATCGAGGGAAAGCAGGAGCCGGTGTCGACATTGATGAACCTGCAGAACGGCAGACCACACCACCACTTCGGCTGTCTCGTACAGAACATCGAAAAAATGTTCGAGACGGGCAAGCCTCCTTATCCAGTCGAGCGCACGTTACTGACAAGCGGCATTCTCGATTTTGCCCTGGAATCGCGCATTCAGGGTTACAAGAAGCTGGAGACACCCCAACTCGCTCAGGTTCGCTATCAAACCACCGATGCGTCACACTTCTGCACAAAGGGTTGGGGACCGGACGGGAAGCGTCTTGACTGAAAGGATCACAAGCATGCGATCGCTAATACTTGCCGCTGTTCTCCTTACAACGACTTCATCATTACTCCCCCAGGACCGTCGATTCGTGGTTGCTATCGGCGGCCTGATGCACGAGTCGAACTCCTTCAATCCCGCCAAGACCGTTGTAGCGGATTTTGAAGGCATGCGTGGGGCTACCAATCTGCAAGGCGGCGATCTGCTCGCGTCGTTGCGCAAGAGCAACACCGAGATCTCCGGCTACCTCGACGGTGCAGATCAAGAGAAGTTCGACGTGTATCCTGCATACATCGCGTCCGCGACGCCTTCGGGTCCTTTGACAAAGGATACGTTCGAAACCTTAACTCAGCGGCTCGTCACAAGTTTGAAAGGCGCTCCAAAGCTCGACGGCATCCTGCTCGCGCTACATGGAGCCATGGTGGCGGATGGATATCCGCAGGCTGACGAAGAAATTGTACGGCGAGTGCGGACTGCATTCGGTCCTTCCATTCCGATCGTAGTAACGCACGATTTCCATGGAAATCCATCGCCCGAGCTCATCAAACTCTCCACCGCGCTTGTCAGCTATCAACAGAATCCACATCTCGATACGCGGTTGCGGGGCCGCCGCGCCGCCTCGATCATGGCGCGCACTCTCCGAGGTGAAGTTAAGCCCGTGCAGGTAATTCTGAAGCCAGACATGGTTTACAACATCATTTTTCAAAACACTTATGCTGAGCCGTTGTTGCCGATCACCAAAGCCAGCCAAGACCTCGAGCAAAGCAACTCGAAGATCCTCGCGGTTAGCGTAATGGGCGGCTATCAGTACTCGGATGTTCCCTACATGGGGCCGAGTGTGATCGTTGTGGCCGATGGCGACCGGGCACTTGCCGACAGAGAAGCCAAGCGATTCGCCGATCTGTTGTGGTCAAGCCGGGACCGCATCGTCCTGAAGATTCCTGACCCTGCTGCCGCGGTAAAGCAAGCCATGGCGGAAACCAAGTTTCCTGTTTCCCTGTTTGATACGGGCGACAACGTGGGAGGCGGTTCGTCTGCTGACAGCACGTTTATTCTCGACGAATTAGTCAAGCAGAAAGCGACTGGGTGGGTAATGACGATCGCCGATCCGGCTGCAGTGCAGACAGCCACGAAGGCCGGCATCGGGAACACTTTCGACATGGCGGTTGGCGGAAAGGCGGACAACCTCCATGGCAAGCCAGTATCGATACGCGGCAAGGTGAAATCACTTCACGACGGCGACTACATCGAGACCGAAATCCGTCACGGTGGCGGCCGCTACTTCTCAATGGGTCCGACAGCGGTAATCGAAGTCGACGGCGGAACGAAAGATGAAAAGAACCTGCTCATCCTCACCACAAGGAGAATCGTGCCGTTCAGCATCCACCAGATTGTGAGCCTTGGCATTTACCCGGAACGCCAGAAGATTCTGGTGGCGAAGGGTACGGTAGCGCCGCGAGCGGGCTACGAGCCTGTATCCGCGAAAATTATCGTGGTCGATTCCCCAGGCTCCACCGCCGTGAATCCAGGTCGATTCACCTTCAAGAACGTGCGCGGCAAACTCTGGGGAATGCAGTAGGCTACTGTTTCGACGCCCGGCTGAGAACGTCCGCGAGCCGCCAGCCAACAATTCTTTCCTCGCCAGGATTGAGCATGTACGACGCAAGCGTCATCTCCTCGGGGGATGCGTTGACTTCGACGCGCGGCTCGCCCTCTCTGAGCTGCTTTGCGCATTCTTCATAGCTGATTGGTAGCGCGTTCTTGTCCCACTTCAGCCGCAGATAGGGCACGGGGTGCGCGCCGGGATAAGGAGGCACGTAAACCTCGGCCGTCACTTGTCGTATTGGCTTCAAATCTCTAGCGACGCTCTGCATCATGCCATGCCACAGTTTCAG
>DASQLD010000261.1:0-7230 GCA_035630195.1 Bryobacteraceae bacterium | reverse complement strand
GTCGAGAACACTGAGATCCACCTGCTGACCAACTGCTACTGTTGCAAGCAACGGCACCCATAGCAACTTCATCTTGATCTACCTCGTAACTATCTGCTTCGTCGTCTGCAGCGATTCGGAGGCGACGGTGAGAGCGTAAATCAGCTCTTCTTTGGCCTTCTCACCCTCCACCCTACGTTGATGCTGCTCCCATGAAGCTCCGCCAACCACGGCAATACAAGCTGCAGCCGCTACCGCCATCCAATTCCTTTGCCAGCCCCTACGACCCGCTGGGATACGTTCCATCACGCGATCAGCAAAGCCTTCCGGCGGCTCCTGACGAAGCAATGCCCGTCGCAACTGGTCTTCCAAGTCGTTCATTTCCGCACCTGAGTTCGTTCCAATTTCTCTCGCAACATCGCCAGCGCGCGATGCAAAGAACTTTTCACACTATTCAGCGGAATATCCAGAGTCTCGGCTATTTCGGCCGGCGCAAGATCTTCCCGGTATCGCAACAACACTACCATTCGGGCTCGATCCGGCAGGGACGCTGTTAGCCTGCGCAGCGTTTCCGACAAGAACGGATCGCGTTCCACCGGTCCAGTCGCCGGCTCCGGCGCGTCTTCCAGCCCGACACTCGGTTGTCGCCGTCTGCGGCGAACATAGTCGATGCAGCGTCGGGACGCTACCTTGCGAAGCCAAAACTCCACATGCGCGGCCGACTGGAGATCCCGTAGATGACCGTACAGATCCAGGAATACCTCCTGAGCGAGCTCCTCGGCCAGGGACGCATCTCTCAACGAATGCAGCGCAATGCTGAAAACCATGGCTTGGTGCTTCCGCACAAGTTCCGCAAACGCAGATCTGTCACCGGCCAGCGCCCTCGAAAACGCGTCGCAGACTTTCGCAGTCTCTACCAATTACCCTCTCGCTAACCTGATACGGCTTAAAGGGCCGAAAGGATGCAAAACTTTACAGAACGCGATATCCGCAGGCTATCATTATCAGAATGCTTTTCAGGGTCTTGACGGTTTTCACTGTTGCGGTTCTGGCCGCCCTGGCGGCCGTTCCCACACCACGAGAACACTTCGGTTACGAACCTGGAGAAGACTACAAGCTGGCCGGATACGAGGAGGTCGCCGGCTATTTTCAGAAGCTGGCTGCATCTTCGGACCGAATCCGGTTAGTGGAGTACGGGAAGTCGTCCTTGGGGCGGGCTTCTTATGTGGCCTATATCTCGTCGCCCGAGAATCTGAAGCGGCTAGACGAGTTCAAGGAGATGAACCGAAAGCTGGCACTTGGATTCGCGACTCCGGCCGAAAGCGATCAGATCGTAAAACAGGCACGCGCGGTCGTGTGGATCGACTCCGGCCTGCATGCTAGCGAGGTAGCCCCTGTCCAGCACTCACCTCTTCTCGCGTACAAAATGCTAACCGATGATTCGGAGGAAGTACAACGGATTCGCGAAAACGTGATTCTGATGCAAATTCCGGTCATCAATCCGGATGGTCTCGACATGGTGGCGAGTTGGTACAAGAAAAATGTAGGCACTCCGTACGAACTTGCGCCCCTCCCCATGCTCTATCAGAAGTATGCGGGTCATGACAACAACCGTGATTGGTTCATGATGAACTTGCATGAGACTCGTAACGCCGCCCGGCTTTTGTTTCGAGAATGGTTTCCGCAGATCGTCTATAACCAGCATCAGGTTCCGGCGTTTCCGGCGCGCATCTTTGTTCCCCCCTATGCCGAGCCGTTGAATCCCAACATCCCTGCGCCCGTGATGGAAGGAATCAACTCGATCGGATCAGCAATTAAAGAACGGCTGGCGAGAGAAAACAAGCCTGGAGTACTGTCCTACCACGGCTTTGATGCCTGGTGGAACGGCGGTTTACGATCGGCTCCCGCCTTTCACAACATGCATGGCATCTTGACCGAAACCGCAGGCAGCGGATATGCGACCCCGCGCGTGTACGATCCGGGACTCTTCCCAGAACGCTTCGGCAATGGCATTCCAACCAAGCAGCCCACTGTGTTCTATGAACGACCCTGGCTCGGAGGCAAATGGACTCTACGCGATGCGATCGACTATATGCTGACAGCCGATCTCGCGATTCTCGATCTCGCAACTTCGCGGCGCGAGAGCCTCCTGCGAAAAGCATGGGAAGTTGCGCGAGCCAACATAGAGATGGGCCGTCGCGGCGGACCCTATGCATACGTCGTACCAGACTCGCCCAACGCGCTTGAGATGCTGCAGAGGCTTCGGCTCAGTGGCATCGAAGTGAGCAGAGCGCGTCAACGCTTCACGACAGCTGGCAAGACATACGAAGCTGGGACGTGGGTCATACCGGCCGGTCAGGCGTTCCGGGGATATATCGTCGATTTGCTGGAAGCTCAGCAGTATCCTGAACTGCGCGCCGGCACGTCCGGTCCAACAAGGCGGCCTTATGACGTTGCCGGCTGGACATTGCCGCTGTTGATGGGCGTGGCAGTCGACCGTGTCGAGAAGCCGTTTACTGTCGATCTCGAGTCAGTAGAGCCAAGCCCGACGTCCTCGACTGCCTTCTCCGGTCGAAAATGGCCGCGCATCGCGCTGTATGAGCCGTGGCAGCCGAATATAGACACTGGTTGGACGCAATGGGTTTTCGATCGCTTGCAGATTCCCTATACGGTCCTTCACAACGCGGACGTGCAGAAGGGCGATCTTGCCGGACGCTTTGACACAATCGTTTTCGCGTCACAGAGCACTACGTCCATCCTGCACGGGTTCCGTTTGGGCGAGACGATGACCCGGACTGGGGCCGTCCCAGGTGAGACTCCGTCGATACAACGGCCGGAATACACCGGCGGTATCGGTTTGACTGGAGCCGCTGCGCTGGATGCATTCGTACGACAGGGTGGAGTTATGGTGGCTCTCGACGCTGCAACCGAGTTACCCGTTGAACTTTTCGGTCTACCGATCCGGCCGCTGATCACAGAACGCGATGATCCGTCGCCGAACGGCTATTACTGTCCCGGGTCGATCTTGCGGTTGAAGGTGGAGACGGCGCATCCGATCGCGAATGGGACTCCCGCGGAAGTGAATGCGTTCTCTTCCGGTGGCCAGGCTTGGGAGGTTACATTACTACCCTCGGAGAATAAAGGGGAGCGTGAAGTAAAGGTTGTGGCGCGATATGCCACCTCAAAGGTCCTCGCAAGCGGCTGGCTGTCGGGAGAGCGGGTGATCGCTGGGCGTCCAGCCCTTGTGGACGCCAGACACGGGAAAGGCCGAGTGGTACTGTTCGGCTTCCGGCCACAATTCCGAGGCCAGACATGGGGAACGTTCGGGCTGTTGGTAAATTCGCTGCTCCGCTAAACGCGCTGTCGAGAAGCGCTTTCGCCAGGCTGTGTGAGCGCGCGGCCGACACGAATCAGCGCAAAAGCTCATCGGCTCCCGTGTGTACTTGCACATCGTTCCATCACGACACGATCACATGTATAAACCGCCATTGACATCCAGGACGTGGCCGGTAACATAGCCGGATTCCTCGGCCGCCAGAAACTTGACCGCAGCCGCAACATCCCCAGGCTCTCCCATCCTTCGTAACGGAATGTTCGCGAGCAGCTTTTCCTTCATCTCATCCGACAAAATACCGGTCATGTCGGTCTGCACAAAACCGGGTGCGACGGCGTTCACAGTGATGCCCCTGCCGCCCATCTCCTGAGCGAGAGACTTCGTGAGTCCAATCAAGCCGGCCTTCGACGCAGAGTAATTGGCTTGGCCCGCATTACCCATTTCGCCAACAACGGAAGTGATGTTGATGATTCGACCCCAGCGCGCGCGCATCATCGGTTGCAACACCTGCTGTGTACAAAAAAACGCGCCCGTCAGATTCGTAGTGATGACGTGATTCCAGTCATCGGCCTTCATGCGAACCGCGAGTCCGTCCTTCGTAACCCCAGCGTTGTTCACAAGAACCTCGGTAGCGCCAAAGTCCGCATGGGCCTTAGCGAACGCCTGCTTAATCGATTCCTGAGAGGATAGATCAATTTCGACAACGAATGCTTCCCTGCCCGCCGTTCTGATCTCGCCCGCAACCTCTTCCAGCTTTTCGCGGTTTCTCGCCGCCAGCACCACCCTAGCGCCAGCCTGCGACAGTGCCACGGCGCACGCTCGCCCGATCCCGCGGCTTGCCCCAGTGATAAAAGCAACTCGATTGTTCATGGTCTGTCATCATAGTAAACGACTCATCTATGGCCTACAACGATCTGCGGGAGTTCGTCTCCGCATTGGAGCGAGCAGGCGAACTCAAACGGATTCCGTTCGAAGTCGACCCATATCTGGAGATCACCGAGTTTGCCGATCGCTCCGTCAAGCGCGGTGGTCCCGCATTGCTTTTTGAGCGTCCCAAGGGTAGCAAAGTTCCTGTGCTGATCAATGCCTTTGCGAGCATGCGCAGGATGGAATTGGCGCTCCAAGTCGGCTCGGTGGACGAAGTGGCGGCGCGTATAACGGAATTTCTCGAAATGAGGGTCCCGTCGGGGCTGATCAACAAGCTGAAGATGCTTCCGAAGCTGGCCGAGGTCGGAGCGTTCTTTCCGCGCATCGTCAACACCGGACCCTGTAAAGAAGTCATTCAACGCGAAGGCTTCTCACTGCGTGATCTTCCCGTGCTTCATTGTTGGCCTCTGGACGGCGGGCCGTTCATCACCTTGCCCATGGTTTTCTCAAAGAATCCAGCAACCGGCAAGCGCAACTGCGGCATGTACCGCATGCAGATTTATGACGACCGCACGACCGGCATGCACTGGCAGACCCATAAGCAAGGGGCTGAGCATCATCGCCGACTGCTGCAGCAGGGGCGCAAACGAATGGACGTGGCGGTCGCGATCGGGTCCGATCCGGCAACTATGTATTCGGCGATTCTGCCTTTACCTCCGGATCTCGACGAGATGATCATCTCGGGCTTCTTGCGCGGCAAGCCTGTGGAGATGGTCAAGTGCGAAACCTCCGACATCGAAGTACCCGCAAACTCGGAGATGGTGCTCGAAGGGTATCTCGAACTGGGTGAGTTGCGAACCGAAGGGCCATTCGGAGATCATACAGGTTTCTACTCGCTCGAAGACGAGTACCCCGTTTTCCACGTAACTTGTGTGACTCGTCGCCGCAATCCGATCTATCCGACCACGATTGTCGGTCCGCCTCCTATGGAAGATTTCTACATGGGAAAAGCGATAGAACGTATTTTTCTTCCGTTGATGCGTATGCAACTGCCCGAAGTAAGGGACATCTGCATGCCGGCAGAAGGCATTTTTCACAATCTGATCCTCGTTTCGATCCGCAAATCTTATCCTGGGCAGGCGCGCAAAGTGATGCACGCGATCTGGGGCCTTGGACAGGCAATGTTCAGCAAATGCATTGTGGTCGTCGATGAGGAGGTGAACGTGCAAGACGTTCGTGAAGTCGCATGGAAGGCGCTTAACAACATCGATCCGGAACGCGACATTCAATTTGTGATGGGACCGGTCGACTCGCTCGACCATGCCAGCCGACTGCCAAATTACGGATCGAAAATGGGTGTCGACGCAACGCGCAAGTGGCCCGGTGAGGGCTTTACGCGGCCATGGCCGAAAGTCATCAGGATGTCGCCCGACGTGGAAAGGCGGGTGGATGCGCTCTGGAAGCGCGCCGGCCTGTGACCATCGAACTGGATGCTATTCAGGTTCTGGCATTATCGTGTTTCGGTCTGGTGGCAGGTGGATGGCTCAAGCGGCACATCCCGCTACTCTATGACCTCAATATTCCCGCTCCGATCATAGGCGGGTTGCTATACGCTCTCGCAATGCTGGGATTGCGCGGCCATGTTGATTTCACAATGGAGTTATCTCTTCAGCGCATCCTGATGGTTGCATTCTTCACGAGTGTCGGCTTGGGCGCGAGTATTACTCTCGTGAAAAAGGGTGGACCCCAAGTCCTGTTATTTTTCGTTATCGCGACGATTGGCGCAGCGCTTCAGAATGGTGTGGGAATTGGTCTGGCGACACTCTTTTCTCTGGATCCGTTAATGGGCATCGTCGTTGGTTCCGTGGCGTTAACAGGTGGTCCTGCCACTGCGCTGTCGTTCGGTAAGACGTTCGAAGCGCTGGGTGTTTCGGGAGCTACCTCTGTTGGTGTGTCCGCAGCCATGTTCGGTATGACAGCAGGTGGACTTCTCGGTGGTTTCATAGGCGGCCGGATTATCAAAAACAACGCGCTTAGCTCCACGGCTCTCGGCGCAGATCAGAGTGCCGTTTTAGCCCCACTCGATGAGGAGGTTGATGTCGACCATGAGGAGGCATGCCTCCTGCAAAACATCATTATTATCGGAATTTGCATGGGGCTCGGCTCAATCATTGGAGCTTGGTTTTCCTCTCACCAGATCGTTCTGCCCGAGTACGTCGGCGCCATGATTGTGGCTGCAATCGCACGTAACTTGGACGATCGCTTCAAACTGTTTCGGATATCGCAACGGCACGCGGACATGATCGGTAACATCGCGCTTTCGATCTTCATTGTGATGGCGATGCTCAGTTTGCGGTTATGGGAGTTAGCCCACCTGGCACTACCTATGATTTCAATGCTGGTAGTTCAGGTGGCGTTGATATGGGTGATGTGCCTGGGAGTTTTTCGGTTGATGGGTAACGATTACGAAGCGGCGATTATGTCAGGAGGCTTCTGCGGCTTCATGCTGGGAACGACCGCCAACGCTGTGGCGTGTATGAGCGTATTAACGCAGAAATACGGTCCCGCTCCGCGCGCGTTCCTCGTAGTCCCGCTGGTAGGAGCATCGTTGATCGACTTCACTAACGCGACAATCATCAATTTCCTAACAAATCTGCTTCGCTAGGCGCATGTTACAATAACGGTGGTTACGGTGGCTGTAGCTCAGCCGGTAGAGCGCTGGATTGTGGTTCCAGTGGCCGAGGGTTCGAATCCCTCCAGCCACCCCAAGCCTCCCATTAGAAAATAGGGTATTTGAATGAAAAGGTCACTCGGAAAGAGTGACCTTTTTAGTGCCAACCCATCATCATGGTTCATCATAAGGCAACATGGTCTTCTCTTCGTTGTTCAGAAGTTTCAAACTCGCAGCAGAATCATAGCCAAAAGAATAAGAATAATCACCAGCATAATCACGGCGACGATTCCCAGAAAGCCTGAACTCGTGACGGGAGAAAAACGCTTGTAAGGGGCGCACTTCTTGGGAGTATCCACTGCTAAGACCCCGATCGGAA
>DASQLD010000260.1:0-5976 GCA_035630195.1 Bryobacteraceae bacterium | reverse complement strand
ACGACCGCCCAGAAGCGTGGTATGTTTACGCAACCCATCTTTGACCCGAGAACGACACGTCAAACCGCGACCGGCTATGTTCGCGATCCGTTCCCCGGCAATATGATTCCTACGTCGATGTTCGATCCGGCGACACGCGCAGTGATGGATCGCTATCCTGCTCCCAATGTGTTCAATGGAGCGAATGAGGCGACAGCAAACAACTATCGTCGCGTAGGATCCGATACGACGGCGCAGGAACAGTTCGATGTGCGCCTCGATCGATATTTCGCCGCCCGTCATAAAGTTTTCGGACGATATTCTTCTCTTCGCGATGATTCCGATCCAGCTACTCCGCTACCCGACGGCAGTGGTACGTTCACTGCGACTTTCATCGGCAAGACCTTAACCCGTGCGGATAGTATCGTCGCGGAAGATAGCTGGAATCTGACTCCCACGGCCGTCAACCAACTGCGATTCGGGTTTACGCGGAGGGGTTTCAACCGCTCCTCACTAGACACAGGTCAGCCTGCCACGGAAGTTTCCCAGATCCCCAATATCCCACTCACGTCATTTAGTGATGTGTTGCCTACTTATGATGTGGTGGGACTGCAACAGTTGGGCCCTCCGGGGAACGGCAACGCAACGTTTACAACGTATGTAACCCAGTTCATCGACAACTTCTCGTGGATCAAGGGCAGTCACAGCTTGAAGGCCGGCACTGACATTCGTCTGGAGCGCCTGGATGTACTGCAGCCACCCAGTCCAACCGGGAATTTCCAGTTCACCAATATTTTTACAGCGGGCCTCAACGCAGCCGGTACTCCAGTCGCAAACACCGGAAGTAGTTATGCATCATTCCTTTTGGGTCAGGTGACACGGTTCACGATCGACGCCCAATCGGAGATTCTGCGTCCTCGAGCCACAGTCGCCGAGTTCTTCCTTCAAAACGATTGGCGCGTTAGGCAGCGACTCACGTTGAACCTGGGCGTGCGGTACACACTCAATGTTCCCTCGACCGTTGCAGATGACCGAGGCGCCGTCTTCAACCTTCAAACGCAGCAGCTCGACTACTTCGGCCAGAACGGCTTTTCCAATAGCGCAAGAAACCTCGAAAAGCTGAACTTTGCTCCGCGGATTGGCTTGGCATATCGGTTGACCGACTCGTTTGTGGTTCGCTCTGGATACTCGCTCACCTGGATAGAGCAGGCGGGGATCACGACCCCGTTCACCACGCCGCTGTTTCCATTCATCCAGACGTTAGGACAACAAACCCTGGACAATATCAATCCAGCGTTCGTGCTTTCACAGGGCCCGACGGTCGTTCCACAACCACCGGTACCGGGCGCAGGCCTAGGTCAAGGGGTCTTCGGCGTGCAACGTGACAACGGCAGCGGGTACGCTCAACAATGGAACCTGAGCCTGCAAAAGACGTTCGCGGAAGACTGGAGTGTTGAGCTGGGCTACCTGGGATCGAAGCTCACGCGACTGGGAGTGCCCGACATCAATCTCAATCAACTCACAGTGGAGCAACTCGCGCTTGGATCACAACTAACGCAGCAGGTACCGAACCCGTTTTATGGCCAGATTCCGCCGAATACGTGGCTCGGATTACCGACGATCGCACGAGCCCAACTGCTTCGCGCCTATCCGCGCTTCACAAGCGTTACTCTGTATCGCAACAACATCGGCCACTCGACTTATCATTCCTTTCAGTCGCGCATCGAAAAACGTTTTTCACGCCGGCTGACTTTCACCGCTGCCTACACCTTTTCGCGTTTGATCGACGATGCCGGCGCCGTCTTCGACTCGGCAGTGCTTACGGGACCTGTTGCGAACTTCCAGGCTGCCGACAGCTTCAACAAGCGGCTGGAAAGGGACGTTTCCACCGGAAATGTTCCTCATATCTTTTCGAGCGGCTACGTGTATGAACTTCCGTTCGGCCGGAGCCGCGCTCGTTCGTTGAGCGGCTGGCAAGATGCGCTGGCAGGAGGCTGGCAACTGGCTGGGCTCATCCGCGTACAATCCGGCAGTCCGATCGCGTTGACGCAAGCCACGAACTTGAATGCGTTTGCCGGATTCGGAATCCAGCGGCCCAATCGCATTGCCGATCCGACCATACCCCCCGACGAGCGAACGACGAGTCGCTTCTTCAATACGGCTGCCTTCGCACAGGCTCCGCAGTTCACAATCGGCAATAGTTCACGCAATCCAGTGGTTGGGCCGGGATACACCAGTGTTGACGTGATGATCGGAAAGACCTTTTCTATTACAGAACGCTTTAAGACCGAGTTCCGCACCGAGGCGTTCAACGTCACAAATACGCCGCCCCTTGGAAATCCGAACGGGAGCTTCGGAACCGCTGCTTTTGGCTCGATCACTACGGCGCTCGACCCACGGGTCTTTGAATTCGTCCTAAAGTTACACTTCTAGGTGAAGATGGTTATGTCGGTCAAGCAGCCCCTCACATTCACTGCGGACGATCTGTGGAAGATGCCGCGTGCTTTCGTAAAGACGATGAATAGCGGAACAGATTCCGTGTATGAAGGCGTTTGGGTCCACGAGATCGTAAAGCGTGCACGCGCACCGCAAGGTGCTTCTCTACGCGGCAAGGCTTTGGCCGGCTATGTCCTGCCGCAGGCGACGGATGGTTACCAAAACCTCTTCTTGGAGCACAAGGCTGTTTTCGCTTCGTTGTTCCCAAGGACAAACCCCGGGCACGGTCAGTAACCAAGCTGGAAGTGATCCAGTTAAAGGAAATAACTTGGCAAAAAGCGGCATTGAGAATCGTCTCGCACAAATTCGAAAGAGTCGAGGCATCGGCGCATCCGACTTGGCCAGGCGGGTGAATGTGAGTCGTCAAACGATCTATGCGATCGAAGTCGGAACCTATGTTCCGAACACCGAGGTCGCTCTACATCTGGCGCGTGAGTTGGAGGTTACCGTCGACGAATTGTTTTCGCTGAGCTCGGCAACACCGAATGCTACTGAGTCAGTTACCGCGGAAGTGCTCAGCGCTGCTGCATCGACGAAGGGTCAGCCGGTACGAATCTGCCAGATCGGCTCGAAGTGGGTGAGTGTCCCTGTACCCACCCCACCGTACTTTATGCCAACGGCGGACGGCATCATCAAACGGACCAGCCGATCGAACAGCCGCGTAGACCTGATGGTATTCGCCAAGGAGGAAGCCGCGCAGAAAAGACTCCTGCTAGCCGGATGTGATCCTGCCTCAAGTTTACTTTCGGACATGGTCGAGCGGATCAGTGGCGTCGAGATTGTGTCGGCAGCAGCCTCGAGCAAGCTCGCGCTCACGTGGCTCAAAGAAGGGAAGGTCCACATCGCAGGCTCCCATCTCGAGGATCCGAAGTCGGGTGAGTTCAACCTGCCGTATATTCGTGAGAATTTTCCGGACGAAGAAATCCTTGTCGTGACGTTTGCCCAATGGGAAGAGGGCTTGGTTATGAAACCGGGCAATCCGAAGCACATTCGGCAGCCGGGAGATCTCGGTCGTCGAGGTGTTCGACTGGTGAACCGGGAGCCGGGGTCCGGCAGCCGCGCGCTTCTTGACAAGCTGCTTTCCAAAGCGGGCCTCTCCCCAGCGAAAGTCCAGGGCCACGACCACGTCGCCTTGGGACATCTTCCGGCTGCATTTCAGGTCTTGACCGGCGAAGCCGACGTGTGCCTCGCTACCAAGTCCGCCGCACAAACCTTCGGCTTAGACTTTATCCCTCTTCACAGCGCGCGTTATGACTTGGTAATGCGCCAACGCACGGGCGATTTACCTGCAGTGAAGGCCTTCCTGGATGTGCTGCAGCGTGCAACCCTGCGCCGCAAACTCGAAGTCCTTGCCGGCTACGACACATCGCACACCGGCGCGATAGTTCCAATCTAAAACGATCCGTTTGGTCTTGCGGCGTGAATCCTGCCGTCCATCATTTTCTTTTCCGAATACAGCCTGGGTACAGCTTCTTCAGCTTTTCAACCTTGGGGTCTGAGACATTCACAATGTATGGATTTGATCGGTTCCGGCCCGCGTAATTTTGATGGTACCCTTCCGCGGTGTAGAACTTGTCTAACGGAGCGATTTGAGTCACAATCGTTCCGCTAAGGACGCGAGCGTCGTCGATTTGCTTGATATAGGCCTCAGCAATTCGCTTCTGCTCCTGGTCTGCGTAAAAGATGGCGCTACGATATTGGGGGCCAACATCCGGTCCCTGACGATTTAGTGTGGTCGGATCATGAGCCACACTGAAAAATATCTTGAGCAGTTGACCATAGGAAATCTTGGCTGGATCGTAGGTGATCAAGACGGCTTCGGCGTGTCGGGTTCGTCCGGTAGATACAACGTCGTACTTTGCCGTCTCCTTGGTGTCGCCTGAATAGCCTGAGATCACATCCTCGACTCCGTCGATGATCTCAAATACGGCCTCGGTACACCAAAAGCAGCCACCAGCGAGAACAGCGGTTTGTTTGCTTGTACTCGGCTTCGCATCAATAGCAGGTTCAGGAAAACTGGCGCCAAAGGCTGATACAACCAGTAGCGACAGCCCAGTGATGGCTTGTATCCAGAAGTTCTTCATGGCTGTTATTCTCAGCATACTCCGTTTGAGCTCTTCGCTGAATTTCGGGCGCTCCGGCGCCGACCGTAGTATTCTGTTGGCTACCGACGTGTATACCGGACTGCGTTTTCTACAAATAATCGAGGAGAAATTAGGATGAAACTGGCGAAAGCGGCGCTGCTTTTAACCTCGGCGTCGGCGGCGGCTTGGGCCCAGATCAATGTAGGCGAACAAAAGCCCGAAGCCACATTACCCTTCACGATGACCACCGTGGCCACCTTTGGACTGCCATGGCGAATAGCCTTTTTGCCGGATGGCCATATGTTGGTAACGGAAAAGATCGGTCCCATTTGGCTGGTATCTCCGCAGGGAGAAAAGATCGCGCCATTGGGGAATACGCCCGCGGTCTATTGGCAGCGGCAGAACGGTATGCTCGGCATTTTTGTTTCGCCCCATTACGTCACCGACCAGAGTGTCTATCTGACATATGTGGAGCCCGGTGACTATGGCGGGGGCCAGGTGTTGGCCCGCGCTAAACTCAACGCGGGGCGTGTCCCTAGACTCGACGATCTCGAAGTGCTGTGGCGGCAGATGCCCAGGGGCATGGGCGGCCAGGCGGGCGGGCAGGTAGCCTTCTCGCCCGATGGTAAGTATCTGTTCATGTCGGTTGGGGACCGACAGCGCATGACCCCGGCTCAGGACCCGAATCAGCCCGTAGGTAAGATCCTGCGATTGACGCTGGATGGGAAACCCGCCCCGGACAATCCCAATTTTGGTAAGACCGGCGCTGCCACCATTCCGCTGATCGATCCGCCGCGGGACACCGAAGCTGCCAAGACAGCGAAGCCGGTGAGCACGTATACTTTTCCGGGTCCCAACCTGACTCCGGCGGAAACTTGGGCCAGTGGCTTGCGTGCACCTTATGGCTTGGCGTTCTCCCCCACCGGCGAATTATGGGAGGTCGAACATGGCCCGCGCGGTGGAGACGAACTGAACCTGATAGAGAAGGGTAAGAACTACGGGTGGCCGGTCGTCTCCTACGGCATGAACTACAACGAAGTGCCCATTCCCAGTCACGACACGCGTCCCGAGTTTACGAAACCCGCGCTCTATTGGGTGCCGGTGATCGCGCCGGGCAACTTGATGTTCTACCGTGGCGCCAAGACATTCCCGCAATGGGATGGCAGCGGTTTCATCAGCGGATTGGGGAGCCATACACTCAATCGCATCATCTTCGATGGCAAAGGCGGAGCCAAAACCGCGGAGCGCTGGGATGTCGGCAAGCGCATCCGCGATGTGGAACAAGGCCCGGATGGTTCGCTGTGGATGCTGGAAGACGCCAATCCCGGCGCTCTGATCCACGTGACACCGAAGTGATAGCTTTGAGTTAGGCGAACAAGAATCGATCAAGCAGGACGTCACCAGGTTTCCCCGTCTC
>DASQLD010000259.1:0-4587 GCA_035630195.1 Bryobacteraceae bacterium | reverse complement strand
GGGACGAATCTGTAGCGGCCGGATCAGCCCCAAGCTCCTGAACCATTCCTCGCATGAGCGCCTCCGCTGCGTTTGGCAACTACACCTGGCCCACTTCGGCGCCGACACTGGCCCCGCCTAAGCCGTTGATTCTTCGTAGATCCGTCTTTCGCATGACAATCGTGCCCAAAACGGGCCAAAAAGTCGTCGTCGTCGCGGTCTTTCTTTCCTTGCCTGTGTTTAGCTGCATGTGCGCTTTGATCATGAAGCCGAGCATGGTGGGCCACGCTCGGCGCCGAACTGGACCACATATGGGCGCCGAAATCATCCGCCTGATTTGGTTCGAATCCCCGACGCGCCAAACCACCTGCCACTTGCCGGGCGAGCTTTCGATGAGATGATTCGGTGTCGGCATGTCGTTACGGTTCCTTAGATTCTGAACGGCTTCATCACCTTCCAGATCGAAGTCGAGGTACACGTGGCGGACCGCGGCGACATCCCCTTTCGTCCGCCCTTGGGCGGGTCAGACAAGTCGTTTTACGACGAAAGTAGCTAGCGCGCGAACGTAAGCGCCGCGAAGGAGACGACGCTGCGTTCGTCGATGTTCCACTGATCGTAAGCCCGAAGCGATCCTTTTGCTCCAGGGACTGCCCTTAGAAACGTATACAGCGGCGAACTGCCACACCACTTCAAATCGTCCTGATTCTCCTGCACGAGGTTCCAAAACCCTTGCGCGTCCGAAGCGAGTACACGGTCGATTCGTTGCTTATCGCGTAAGGCAACATCCTGCATCTCGTTCTGCCCGGCAATGGCTACCAAGTCGTCTCCGTAGCGAGCGCCCATGTGGGCCATGTCAATTCCGAGAACCCAAGTCAGCTTGTCTCCCTCGCGTGCTGCTATCTCTCCTAGGCTACCCAGGAAGCGACGCACAGCCTCGTTGTCTTCCGGCGTACCGCCGCTAAGGATGCTTGACCCGAACGATCCACACAGGATCGGCAAAATGCGGATCTGCGGACCGTACAAATGTTGGAGGAATAGCACTTGAAACTCGATGGAATGTTCCATCGAGTGGCAGTAATCTTCCATCGTCGCCGCCGGTTGCGCGCCGAGTTCATCAACGAGCCGGATGTCGGTAATGGCTCTGCCGTACGGGGTGTCGAACGGTTTGCGAGTCAGTCCGAAGCGTTCCGGGTCGCCGTAATGCGACGTACCGAGAATTACAAAAGTGCGATCACGATGCTCATCCGATAGAGCTGTATAGGCGCTTCGATAGGTCTGCCATCCACCGAAGGGACTAACATGTGGCGCCGCAATTCCGAGCAAGTTGGCGGGTTTCGGCGGAGGCTCGATACCATCCAGGTATTGATTGAGAGTCTGGCGAACTGCTACCGGATCGTCTGGGTAAGCGGAGCCGGCATGGCTCGCGACGCGAGACTCCGCCGCCGAAAACTCAAGGCGCTTCTGCTCGCGCATCCGCTCATAGGTCTCATCGTGAAGGAAACCCGCCGAACTGAGCGTGTTCAGCAGATGCCCTTCGAGACTGCCCACATCGAGTTCTCCCGTCATCCGCACAAGAAGCTCGCGGAGATCAAGCGAACTTTGTTCGCCGTCAAAACAACTGAGACACTGCACTAGCTCCGGAGGAATAATCAGAATCGCATCCGAATATCCGTATGAATCCCGGATCAGCAGTCCCGGCCGGTCCTCGACGGGCGATGGCATAAAGTCCAGGTTCATACGTAGACGAGGAAGCGGTTGCGCCATCGCTCCATCATACGAACGCTCCTATCCTCGCCTTACCTTTTCAACGTTTTGCTCCGTCTAAAGCATTACAGTAGAGTGATGCGCCAACCGATGTCTCCGGAAGATGTTTCTGCCGCTATTTCGTCTTTGCCGGGCTGGTCTCTGAATAGCGGGAAATTGTTTCGGGAGTATAAGTTCGCCGACTTTACGCACGCCTTCGCATTCATGGCAGCCGTGGCTCTGGCCGCTGAGAAGATGGACCACCATCCCGATTGGACCAATATGTACGACCGCGTCACAATTCACCTGTGGACACACGACGCCGGCGGAATCACGAAGTCCGATCTTCAGCTAGCGCAACAGATTGAGAAAATTGCTTCGAAGCTCCAATGAAAACCTTTCTTCTGATGGCCCTGTTTGCAGGTGTTTCATTCTCCTACGAGGCATCCACCGCCTTTTCGAAAGCCGCAGAGATGGATGCCACGATCGAAGAGGCAATCCGCGCCGGACAAATTCCCGGAGCGATAGTCGTTGTCGGACATCAAGGACAGATTGTTTTTCAGAAGGCATATGGGAACAGAGCTTTGGTCCCCCGGCCCGAAGCTATGACCCTGGACACCATCTTTGATGTTGCGTCACTTACGAAGGTGGTGGCCACTACATCGGCGATCGCGAAGCTTGTCGAAGAGGGTAAAGTTCGACTCAGTGAGCGCGTGACTCACTATATTCCTGAGTTTCAGGGTGGCAAAAGCGAGATCACGGTGAAGAATCTGTTAACGCACTTCTCCGGAATGCGACCGGATGTAGATCTAGAGCCAATGTGGACGGGATATGAGACGGGAATTCGTCTTGCCACGATCGATCGGCCCATCGGTCCACCAAACTCGCGGTTTGTCTACAGCGACATTAACTTCGTTTTGCTTGGCGAGATCGTGCAGAGAACTTCCGGCAAAACGTTGGCCGAATACGTTGGACAGAAGGTGTTTCGGCCGCTTGGGATGGCGGATACGACGTTCCAGCCGGCAGAGCGCCTCAATCCGAGAATTGCGCCGACCGAGATCGCCAAGGGAACCCAAACTCCGTTTCGGGGGATGGTCCACGATCCGACGGCTCGATTCATGGGCGGGATCGCCGGCCACGCGGGCCTTTTCTCGACTGCCGCCGACTTATCAAAGTTTGCGGAGATGATCTTGGGAATGGGGCGGCGGAAAGGCGTACGAATTTTCAGTCCGTTGACCGTACGAAAGTTCACGAGCCCTCAGGGGCCGGCCGAGTCGCCAATTCTCCGTGGTCTCGGATGGGATATCGATTCGCCGTTCTCCGGAAGTCGCGGCGATTTGTTTCCCGTGGGTTCGTTCGGTCACACAGGATTCACCGGTACATCGATGTGGATGGATCCATTAACGGATAGTTATGTGCTCCTGTTAAGCAACAGTGTGCACCCGCACCTTAAAGCCGCAATTACGCCGCTTCGAGGAAAAGTAGCGAGCGTAGCGGCGGCCGGAATTCCCGTTGCAGCTCAACTGGTGCAACCCACAGAGCCCCTTGTTACCCGAGTAAGTCCCGCGCCGAAGCCTAAACCGCGGATTGGTCGCGTTGAGAACGGTATCGACGTCCTTATCGCGGACAAGTTCTCTGAATTCCGAGGGAAACGGGTGGGATTGATTACAAACCATACGGGTCGGACACGAGACGGGCGAAGGAATATCGACGCTATGATCGCCGGCGGAGTCAATCTTCGCGCCCTTTATTCCCCGGAGCATGGACTCTCTGGCGGGGAAGATCATGAGAATGTTGGGCATTCGAAGGATTCGGCGACCGGGCTCCCGGTTTGGAGCTTGTATATCGGCCAAAATCGACGACCCGACGACGCAATGATGAAGGATATTGACGTCTTGGTATTCGATATCCAGGATGTCGGCGCACGGTTCTACACGTATATGTGCACAATGGCGAACGCGCTGCAGGAAGCAGCCAAGCGCAATATCGAGTTCGTCGTGTTAGATCGGCCTAATCCAATCAATGGAATACAGGTGGAAGGACCGATCCTTGAAGCGAATTTGCAATCGTTTATCGGATGTTTTGAGATGCCTGTGCGCCACGGGATGACAATGGGCGAAATTGCAATGATGATGAATGCGGCGAACGATGTAAAGGCGAAACTCCTTGTTGTGAAAATGCGGGGATGGCAACGTTCGGACTGGTTCGATTCCACTGGGTTGCAATGGATAGATCCTTCGCCGAACATGCGCAGCTTGAATGCGGCGATACTTTACCCCGGGATTGGGATGCTGGAAGGCGGTAAAGTATATTCGGTCGGCCGCGGAACCGATGCGCCTTTTGAGCAAGTTGGCGCCGCATGGATGCGAGGGCAGGAACTCGCGGAATACCTGAACAATCGGGATATTCCGGGAATTCGGGTCTATGCGACTCAACTCCGACCGACAGCGTCGAACTTCTCCGGGCAGACGATCGATGGGGTTCGTTTCGTAATTACCGACCGTGAATCATTCCCGAGCGTGCGGTTTGGCCTGGAACTCGGATCCGCCATCTCGAAACTGTTCCCGAAGCAAATGAACTGGACGGCAAACGAGAAACTGCTGGGGGATCGTAAGGTGTTGAAGCAACTGGAAGCCGCGGCAGATCCGGTCAAGATTGAGCAGCAGTATGCCGCCGATATCCTGCGCTTTCGAGACCTGCGAGCCCGTTTTCTGCTTTACTGAACAAACCACCGATCTATGAACGAATTAAGGGCAGCAACGCGCTGCCCTTAATTTATTTTTTAAGCAACAGCAGAACTCTGTTCCTTCGGTTTGTTCTTACTTCCCGGAGGACGCCCCCGCCGTTTTGTCGGCGCCGCAGTTG
>DASQLD010000258.1:0-17998 GCA_035630195.1 Bryobacteraceae bacterium | reverse complement strand
CCTGCCTGAATGTCGCCGGTCTCTTCCTGGCGCGGGGATCGGCACGCGACCGCGAGATCAGCACGAGGTTAGCCTTGGGAGCTTCGCGGGGTCGGATCGGCCGTCAGCTTCTGGCCGACAGCGTTCTTCTTGCTCTTGCCGGTGGAGTCCTTGGCGTAGCGCTGGTTCCGATAGCCTTGCAAACTCTGATCGCATTTCTTCCTCGCGACGCGGCAGCGAACGCTCTGGAGTCGACGGCCGACGCGCGTCTGCTGGGGTTCGCATTCCTGATCAGCGTATCTTCGGGGATATTGAGTGGTTTTGCGCCGGCGATTCAGGTCGGCCGCCGATCATTGACTGCCTCGCTGAGAGAAAGAGGCGGAACAACATTTGGCAGTGTCCGGCTTCGAAAGGCGATCGTGACTTTGCAGATTGCATTTACGTTGGTCCTGGTCATCGGAGCCGCATTATTCGTTCGAACTCTCACGGGACTGCTGGCGAAAGGGCCAGGATTCACCACAACCAGTCTCGTCTCGTTCGGTCTGGAACCTCGTCGAAATGGCTACTCGCCAGCACGGGCGAATCAACTGATTCGACGTGTTCGTGAGGAAATCGGCGCTGTCCCAGGAGTCGAGAGGTCGGCCGTTGCGCGGTTCCAGCTATTGACGGGTGGGAGTTGGAACAACCCGATGACGATCCAAACCGATCGGCGAATCATCACGGATCGCCAGGTCAATCTGAATGCCGTCAGCCCCGGATTTTTCGCAACTTTGGGGACTAGAATTGTAGCCGGCCGGGACTTCGATGAACGCGACTCGAAACCGATCGGCGAGGCAGGCTCCCGCTCGGCGATCGTCAACGAAGCCTTCGCGCAGAGATACCTTGCAGGGAGAAGCCCTCTCGGAGTGCGCATCTGTCAGGGAGCCGGACCAGATGCGAAGCCGAGCATCGAAGTTGTGGGAGTGGTCTCAAACTTCAGCTATCGAGGGATTCGCGAGGAGTCAGAGCAGGCGTACTTTCCGATTCTTGAGGAGAACGCGGACAGCGCCAGTTTCTACCTGAAGGTTCGAGGAACTCCCGACACTGCCTTCACATCCATTCGGAAAATCATTCAAAACGCCGATCCTACGTTACCAATCTCCAATTTCCGCACGGTCGATGAACAGGTCAACCGATCCTTGAACACTGAGCGCATGCTGGCCGTGCTCTCGGGAAGCTTCGGTACGTTGGCTCTTCTGCTCTCGCTCGTTGGCCTCTATGGGGTTATGTCGTTCGTGGTGACGCAGCGGACGCGTGAGATCGGTGTACGGCTTGCGCTGGGAGCGACACGCTCATCCAACGTGTGGCTCGTCCTTCGCGATGCGCTGGTGATGATTGCCGCCGGCATAGCGGTCGCGCTGCCATGTGTCTGGGCGCTGGGCCGTTTCGTAGAGTCGCAACTTTACGATGTGAAACCGACCGATCCGGTCATGATCGCCGCCGCTACGTTGGTTCTATGCGCGACCGCAGTTGGCGCTGCGGTCATTCCGGCTTATCGAGCATCGGCGGTTAACCCAACCGATGCATTGCGCTTTGAGTAGTTGATCAACTGTGCTGGCACGCCTGTCTGACTGCGTCCACCATGCGTTTCTGGCGCTGATCGACCGTCCGCATAATGGAACGGACTTTCGCTTTGGCCTTTGCCGGATCGCTGTGAATCTTCTGAAGACGTGACCACAACTGCTTACCGTTGGTCTCGTCAATTTCAAAGAACCAATCGCCGGACCCGAAGTCGCGATACATCTGCCCCTTACATGTATCGGTAGGCTGCCGCACGTAGATGGCCGGCGTGCCGTTGTGTAGCGCAATCAGCGGCGAGTGACATTCAACGCTCACGACAGCCTGCGCCTTTGAATAGATGGATGCGGCTTCGTCAGGCAGCCAGTATGTCTCGCGCCATACGACGTTCTTCTTGATGTCGTCGGGCAGGGGATCGACGACTTGTTCCTTGCCGAGTTCAATCTCGTAGGTCATCTCAGCGCAGACCATCACTTTATTGCTTGTCTTGCGCACGTAGCTGACGATCATGTCGCGCAGCTTGGCGTGATCCTTCTCCGTCGTGCGGTTGTTAATGGCGTCGCGGACGTCGTCCGTAGGAACGCGCGGTACGTTGTTGACCTTGTAGTACGGCGTATAACGCAGACGCGGGATCACGCAGATGAACTTGCCCTCTTCAAGGCCGTGTTCCCGCATCCAACTGAATCCACGCTCGTCGTCGCGCAGCGTCATGCCGAGCTGGGCGTCGGGTCCGAATTCCAGAATCGGAGTCTTCACACCCTGCGCCTTCAGGTAGTCGCGCGAGATGGTGTCGCGGCAGAAAAAGAATGCGGATTGATCGATAATGTAGCGGAGATCGGGACTGAGATGATCCGACGGCAGGCGCAGAGCCTTCTCACGAAGTTCTTTGAGCGTTCCCCCTTCGGCTTCGCGATCTTTTGCTATACCTGAGATCGGGTCGGTACTCACGCCAAATACGCCAACCGGTTTTCCCGTGATGCGGCGGAATGCGATCGCGTGGCTCGCGGCCGGGAAACCCGATCCGGAGCCCGAGAGGTATAGATCGGCTTCTTCCCAAGCCTTGGTAAGTTCCGGAGTCGAAGGTTTATTGTTGGTGTCGAGTATGCCTTCGGCAATCTTGAGCTTCGGGAAATTCTTCGTCAGCAACTCTCGCGAGCCATGCCCCAGTTTCCCGGGCCAAAGCGTGATTTCGGCTTCCGGCAAGTGTTTCTGCAGCAGTCCTAGCGCACCAGGTGTATGGCCGATGTCCCCGATATTGACGCTCTGCCAGGAACTACGAAGCAGGATACGCGGCGGACGGTCGGGCTTACCGGCGGCGATGCGCTGGCTGAAGAATGCGCCGGTCGCCCCGAGTACAGAACGGCGGCTCAAGGATTGAGCGGAATTCATCCTAGCCATCTTCTCACTCGTCTAGATCGCGGCAGGCGCTAGCGGGCTCAGACTCACCAACTCGGTCGTGCGCTTCAGTTGACCGCAGGCCGCATAGATGTCGAGGCCACGAGGCTTGCGCACGAAGCAAGGAATCGATCGGCGTACGATGTCCTGAAACGAGGCTACACGCTCGTCATCTGGCCGCTCATAAGGGATCCCCGGTCCAGGATTCCATGCGATCAGGTTGACCTTGCAGTTGATGTTGCCTAGCAGGCCGACGACTCGTCGAGCGTCTGCGTCCGTATCGTTCACACCTTTCAGAAGGACGTATTCGAATGTAAGCTTTTCCCAGGGACGTAATGGGTAAGCGCGGCATGTCTCGATCAGATCCTTTAAATGCCACTTGCGTGTGATCGGCATCAACTCCTGCCGCTGCTCCTCATGGGACGCATTCAGTGAGATCGCGAGTTTGGGCCTAGCTGGATCGGCCGAGAACTCCACAATTTTGGGTATGATCCCAGCAGTCGAGACAGTAACGCGACGGGGTGACATGCCCACGCCCTCCGGATCGAACAGAATCCGGCAAGCTTTCAGCACACTCGCAAGATTCAGGAGCGGCTCGCCCATTCCCATCATCACGACGTTCAACTGACTGTCTGTTGGCGACAAGCCATGGCGCGCAGCGACAAGAAGAATTTGTCCTACGATCTCGCCGGCAGTCAGGTTTCGTTCGATACCCATCTTTGCCGTCAGGCAAAACTGGCAATCCACCGGGCAACCTACCTGCGATGAAATACAGATGGTGTTGCGCCCTTCTTCGGGCATGAGGACAGTCTCGACAGTGCGCCCGTCGTCGAGCTTTAGAAGATACCGGCGTGTGCCATCCGATGAATCAAACCACGATTCCGCCTCCGGCATTCCAAAGTTAACCATTTGCGAGAGCTGCTCACGCAGACGTAGCGGAAGCGTCGTAATCTCGTTCAGATCCGCCACTTTCTGCTGATATAGCGCCTGATAAATCTGGCGCGCTCGAAAAGCCGGTTGTCCGGGACCCAGCAAACGTTGTATTTCGGCCGAATCGAGGCCGACGAGAGATTCCCTCATCGCAACTATTAGTGTGGCATAGGGTTTGACGTACAGTGACTTACGAAAACGCCCGATTGACAGCCGTGGGATACTGATCCTACTGTAGGCTGGACTTGGGTATGGGTATCTCATATGAGATTGTCGCGAGCGTTGTGTGCAGTTTTGGCTTTGGCGATCTTCGCCTGGGCGCAAGAGGATTCGGTTCCGAGTGAACAATCCACGGCGCCCGAACAAGGATGCACGTTCCGCTCCGACCCCGCGCAATTCCTGAACGCTCAGGGAAGGACTCGCGATGCCGTACACGCGCGCGTTCGAAAGTTCGCGGAAGCGCACTTTTCGACCGTAGAAGCTGGCGCCGACGCGGCTCCGATTCGGCGCAATTTCATCGACGACGAGATCTTCGGGAAGCTCGACGCGATGAATGTGAAGCCCGCGAAAATCAGCAGCGATGAAGAATTTCTTCGCCGTGTTTACCTCGACATCATCGGTCGCATTCCTTCGGCAAACGATGTGAAGGAGTTTGTAGCGAGCGCGGCAACCGACAAACGAAGCCGTGTCATTGAGACTCTCATCACCGCTCCTGAGTTCAATGACAAATGGGGTGTCTGGTTCCAGGATCTGGTGGGAATGACCGAGATTCCATCGACCAACAATCGCCGCCCTCAGATTGAAGGACGCAACGCTTTTGACGGTTGGATTCGCGAGCAACTGTCGCACAACCGTCCGATGACCGCGATCGTTTACGACACGCTGACCAGAGGCGGCAACAACTTCTTCACGGAGAACGCTCCGGCGAATTTCATCGTGCTCGGGAGCGCAGGTATGGGTCCGGCGCAGGACACCTACGATCAGATGCTGGTCAAGAGCGCCACGTCATACTTGGGTCTCGGGCATTATGATTGTCTGCTCTGCCACAGCGGGCGGAATCATCTTGAGCAGTTGACGGTTTGGGGAACCAAAGGCACGCGATCCGATGCCCAACGCATGGCGGCGCATTTCTCGCGCGTGCGGCTGAATAACGTTGTGCCAGGCACGGGCCAATATGGCCACGCTTTGTACAACAGCACGGACGTCGTCGACGCGGCTGCGGGAACGTACGATCTCAATACGACCTTTGGAAATCGTCCGGGCCGGACGCCGATCGGCAGCGAACGGAACCTCACGCCGGAGTACCGTGACGGTACAAGGGCTACTGGCAACTGGCGCGCGGCATTTGCAAATAAACTGATCAACGATCCGCTTTTCGGTATCAACTTTGCGAACCGTCTTTGGAAGGAGTTCTTCGGGATCGGGCTGGTTGATCCCGTGGATACGCTTGATCCGGATCGCCTAGATGCCAACAAACCGCCGGCTTCTCCCTGGACTCTTCAGGCGACGCATCCTCAGTTGTTGATCAAGCTGAGTCAGTTCTTTGTCGAGAACGACACCAATTTGCGGGAACTGATCAAGACGATCGTCCATTCCTCCGCCTATCAACTCAGCTCCCGTTATGAGCCGGAATGGAAGGTTGAGTATGTGCCTTTATTTGCTCGGCATTATCCGCGGCGAATGATGGCGGAAGAAGTTCATGATGCAATCGTGAAGGCCACCGGCGTGATGCCGCAACTCAGCTATCAACTGGTCAACAATCAGACAATTCCGCAGATAACGCCAGCGAATTCACGGCCGAAATCCGATCCCGTGGCATGGGCGATGAAGATGCCCGATGCCACGGAGCCGCGATTTCTCAACGGTACACAAAACGGCAGCGTCGTGAATTTCCTGAACACCTTCCTGCGCGGGAATCGCGATACCGCGCGACGGGCGGAGACGGGCTCGATTCTACAGCAGCTTAGTCTCATGAACGACAACACGGTAGTGCTGCCGAAGATCAAAATTGCGAACTCACCTTACTTGAAGGAACTCGCCAAAATCACCGACAACGGTGAACTAGTGGACGATTTGTGGCTGACTTTTCTTTCGCGCAAACCGACAACGGCAGAGCGCAGCAAAGCGGTAGCTCATTTTACAAAAGTAGCTCGTAATACGGCGATCGAAGATCTCGCTTGGGTAGCAGTGAATAAAGTGGATTTTCTATTCAGTTACTAAGGGATTCGTCATGAGAGATCGCTTCGGAATCGATTGGAGTAACATCAAAGGCTCACATTTCTGGGCCCGCCCGCAGCTGAGCCGCCGCTTGTTTTTTCGGCATTGCGCGTCGGCTGTGGGCGGTTACTTTCTGATGCCATCCCGGCCGCTCGAGACGGTCGCAAAGGCGGCCGTCAGCCCGATCGGAACCGCGAAGAACGTGATTTTCATTTTGATGGCTGGTGGCCCCAGCCACTGTGACACGTTCGATCTTAAGGAAGGGGTTTGGACTCCGTCCTTCATGGCTCCTACATCGTACGGAGATCTGCGGTGGCCGCAAGGGATCATGCCGCTCCTAGGCGAGCAATTGGATCACATCGCGTTGCTTCGGTCGACGAAGTCCTGGGCCGCCGTCCATGAGTTGTCGCGGACATGGATCCAGATCGGTCGCAACCCCATCTCGGGACTTGCCAAGATTGCGCCACATATCGGGTCGGTGGTGTCGCTGGAATTGGGTCTCGGTCGAAAAGCTACGTTACCGGCATTTGTTTCTTTGAACACCGGAAGCGGCCCGGATCAGGGGTATCTTACTCCCGATCACTCGCCTTTCTACGTCAATCCCAACGGGAATGGAATCGGCAATGCAAGTCATGCCGACGGCCAGGGAGTATTCGACAGGCGATTCAATTTGCTGCAGGACATCGACGCGGAGAATCGCTCAGGGGCGTCGGAGCTTGGTGGAGCGGTTGACGAGGTGGCCTCGTTCAATCTCAGCGCCCGCAAGCTGATGTACAACCCCGATGTGAACCGAATTTTCACATTCGATGCGGCGCAGCGCGCGCTTTACGGAACTACCGCTTTTGGCAACGCGTGCATCACGGCGCGCAATCTTCTGCGCGCAAATCTCGGCACAAGATTCATTCAGATCACGATGGGCGGATGGGATATGCATCAGAATATCTACACTCCGAATGCGGGTCTGCAGAACCTTACTCGCCAATTTGATAGCGGACTGGCTCCGCTGATTGCCGACTTGAAGACTGACGGTCTGCTCGACGAGACGTTGATCATCGCGATGGGCGAATTTGGCCGAACTACCGGGTCGCCGAATGGACAGGCGGGACGCGATCATTTCTTGCAGCAGGCAGTTCTGGTAGCGGGAGCGAAAATTCGAGGCAAGCGCGCGATCGGAGCGACCGACGAAGCCGCTCGCGCTACGTCAGAACCCGGCTGGTCTGCCGAGCGCGATATTCGGGTAGAGGATGTTGAGGCGACAATCTATTCGGCGCTAGGAGTAGACTGGACGACGGTGCGCTACGATGATCCACTCGGCCGCGGCTTCGAATATGTGCCCACGAATCAGGGCGTGCAATACGCCCCGATTCACGAACTCTGGTCTTAAGCCCGGTGGGAACGCGTCGGCCGGAATAGCGTCAGGCTCGCCAAAAAGGCGAGAGCGGCTCCTGCGATCATCCATAAAACTCTGTAAAAGGACGTTTCATCTTCGAAGATATAAGGCTTTATCAGAAAACCCTGCACCATCAATATCACAACGGTGAGTGTCCATAGAGGAAATAGGAACCGAAAAACTCCCGTGATTGCCAGGATAATACTGATCAGGCCGGCCAAACCGCCCCAAAGCAGCCAAGTCTTCAGATCGGAGCCGGACCACGGCAGCATTGCTAAATTCAATATACTCGGACTGGAGATCGCCAGCGCCGCGACTCCCATCAAAAACAGGCAAAGCACAAAGTGATATAGATAGCTATACACACGGAGTATCATTGCGAACAAGGCCCGTGACCTCCAGGGGATTGAAGGGGTATTGTAACAGGCCGGGTTAACCGGTGAAAATCTACGTCATCGGCACGCAACTTGCTTAAGGTCTATCCTTACCCGTAAAATAGTCTTATAAGAGGGTGTTGCGCCGCTCGATATGACTAGACAGTCGGCATCCCAATCCCGGCATCTCGCGATTCTGCACTCTATCGTGCAGACCTACATAGAAACGGGTGAACCCGTTGCATCTAGGACAGTTGCGCGCCGTCTCCGTGAAAATCTGAGCCCTGCGACAGTTCGAAACATCATGGCCGATCTTTACGAAGAGGGTTATTTGGCGCAGCCGCACACGTCTGCAGGCCGTGTCCCTACGGAGAAGGCCTTTCAGAGTTATGTGCATTCTCTTACACAAAGGCGCGTATTGTCGGTAGAACTCGAGCGTCTGCGTTCCGAACTCTGCGACCTCGAAACAATGCAGGCCCGTGTCGAACACTCATCTCACTTGCTATCGGAAATGACTCGCGGACTGGGTATCGCCGCTGCCATTCCCACCGCGAGCCAGATTCTGGATCAAGTCGAGTTCGTGAGTCTTCCCGACCGGCGCGTTTTGATGATTGTTGCTACGCGGGACCGGATGGTCCGGAATCGTGTCGTGAGTTTGAACGAGCATGTTTCGTTCGATGAATTACAGTCAATTCGTAACTACCTGAACGCCAACTTCAGCGGATGGCTGCTGGCAGACATCCAACGTGAGCTCGAGTATCGTTTGCGTCAGGAGAGCGCAGCTTATGACGCCATCCTTCGGCGTCTTAATCTGTTGTATGAAAAGGGTTTGCTTGAATTGGGGCTGGCTCCCGAAGTGCACTTCGAAGGCGCCTCGAATTTGCTGGGACTGGATCTGCATCTTACCCGGGAGAAAATGCGGGACCTCTTCCGCGCGCTCGAACAAAAGAAGAAGGTTTTGCTATTGCTCGACCGCTTCCTCGAGTATCCGCAGGGAGAACTGGCTGTCCGCGTAGGACTTGCTGAGGCGCACCCAGCGATGAGCGAGCTCTCCATCATTGGAATTACCGTCAATCTTCCCAATGGCCTGTCCGGCAAAATCGCGGTTGTCGGGCCGATGCGAATGAATTATGAGAAGGTCATTTCCGCGGTCCTCCATGTCGGCCAAGCCTTCGGAAGCTTCCGGGCCTAAGAATACTCCCGAAATAACAGAATTTGATTAGTTTGAACATCATGCAAGAAGACAATAGATCCGCTGTCGACGGCAGCGATACGTCGACTGAAACTCCTGAGGTTGTCGACGAAATTCAGCCTGCGCCCGACGCCGATGCCCACCAGTGGGCAGGCGAAAAGGCGGAGCTTGAGGATCTGCTGCGGCGACGTCAGGCAGAATTCGAAAATTACCGCCGGCGTATCGAACGCGAACGGATGGAGTTCGCCGAATACGCGAGCATGGAAAGCGTACGAGCATTGCTTCCGATCCTCGATGATTTTGAGCGGGCGTTGAAGGCCGCCCAAGCCACGGGGGCGGCCGATAGTGAACTGGTGAAGGGCATTGAGTTGATCTACAAGAGGATGCTCGAAACGCTTACTAAGCAGGGACTGGAGCCGATCCCTACCGAGAAGGCGAACTTTGACCCCCATCTGCACGAGGCTGTCCAGCGTGTGGAGCAGGAGGACGCTCCGGACGGAGCCATCCTCGAAGAATATCAGCGGGGTTACAACTTTAAAGGAAAACTGCTACGACCGTCGATGGTAAAGGTAGCAGTACGATCATGACGCAGGGTCGGTAATGAACGTGGCAAAAAGAGACTATTACGAAGTACTCGGTGTCGACCGAGCGGTGGATGAGGTAACGCTAAAGGGAGCGTACCGCAAATTGGCTCTCCAGTACCACCCGGATCGCAATCCGAATAATCACGAGGCCGAAGAGAAATTCAAGGAAGCCGCCGAGGCGTACAGTATCCTCAGCGACGGTCAAAAGCGCGCTGCCTATGATCGCTACGGTCATGCAGGCGTTCAAAGCGCTGCAGCCGGCGGGGGCGGATTCGATCCTGGCCAATTCACTGGATTCGAGGATATTCTCGGCGAATTTTTCGGGTTTGGTGATCTTTTTGGCGGCGCAGGTGGACGGCGTGGCAGGACTCGCGCACAGCGCGGCGAGGATCTGCCCTTTGAGCTTGAAGTGTCCTTTGAGGACATGATGAAGGGCATGTCGGCCGACATTCAGGTCCCGAAGATGGAAGCTTGCGGCCGATGTTCCGGAAAAGGAGCCGAGCCGGAAGACGGATTGACGCAGTGCCCGGTTTGTCGGGGCAAGGGCGAGATTCATTACCAGCAGTCGTTCCTGACAGTGCGACGGACATGCTCGCAGTGCAATGGACGTGGCCAGATCATCCGTCGTCCCTGCAAAGAGTGCAAAGGCGACGGATACCTTCGCAAAGACAAGAAGCTGAAGATCAATATCCCGGCGGGTGTGGATACCGGCACCAGGCTCCGGCTAACCGGGGAAGGACAGCCAGGTGTGAATGGCGGTCCGGCCGGCGACCTTTATGTGCTGCTGAAGGTCAAAGAGCATCCGATTTTTGACCGCATCGACGACGACCTCCATTGCACCGTTCCCGTGAACGTGGCGCAGGCAGTTCTGGGGACGGAAGTGGACATCCAGACGTTCGATGGTTTGCAGAGCGTCAAAATCCCGGAAGGATCCCAGAAGGGTTCCAAGATCAAGTTAAAGGGTTTGGGCGTTCCGAACCTGCAAGGCCGCGGCAGAGGGGATATGTACATCAATATTGACGTTAAAATCCCAACCAAATTGAGTCGCGAACAACGGAAATTGTTCGAGCAACTGCGCGAAACACTCCCCGAAGAAAACGAACCCCACGAAAAAAGTCTCCTGGATAAGGTAAAAGACTACTTCATGTAGTCTGGGAGCGAAGGTAAGAATCGACCGCGTATGTAGCGTGAGTGCCTCACAGCTTCTTCAGAGTGCTGTGAAACTGACCCAACTCTGACAAGCTGCGCTTTGTCACCGGGCTGTCTGGGTGGACGGCGTCGATTTTTCCTACTCGTCGTGCAGGTGAAGGAAGCAGCGCCAACATCTTCACTGCTGGCGTTCGAGGACCGCGCCAAGCCACTCCGTCGCTCGCTCAAAGTGAGGTCGGTTCTTCCACACCTCGAATGTGATCTCCTTGCTTCGGCTGACGTCGTTCCAGAAGTCCTTTGCCAGACGCTCGGCTAAGGCGGCGTCTTCCACGGCGATGTTTACCTCGTCATTAATGCCGAAAGACCGGCTGTCGAAATTCGTTGAGCCGATCACAGACCAGATACCGTCGATAATCAGAATTTTGGCGTGAATCATAGACGGCTCATATTCATAGATCTTGCCCCCTGCTTCGAGGACTTCGCCGTAGAGCCTGCGGCTCGAGCTGCGAGTCATCGCGTGGTCTGTCTTATGACCGGGAACAACGATCCGAACATCGACGCCTCGCTTTACGGCTCGTACGAGCTCAGCCCTTGCGCTGGTATCAGGCAGGAAGTACGGCGTCGTGATATAGATCGATTTGTTGGCCGAAGCGAGTAGCGTCTGAAATAGAACGCGTGCTTTTGTCGATTGCCCCGTTGTCGGAGCACTGGCCACTACGAGAGCAGGCGTCTTGATTGCTGGCTTCATATGTGGGAAGTAGTTCCAGCCCGTCAGGATCTCGCCAGAGGCTTCGAGCCAGTTCTCGGCGAACGCTCCCTGTAGGCCTGCAACGCTGTCACCTTCGAAACGTACCATCGTGTCGCGCCACTTATACCAATGGTCGGCCCAGCCTGCGCCGCCGATGAAGCCGACTGATCCGTCGATGATGAGCAACTCGCGATGGGTTCTGTTGTTAATGCGAGGCCATGTCGTAAAGCGAATCGGGTTGTACCACTCCACGTGTCCGCCTGCCTTCATCAAGTCGGAGAAGGTGCTCTTCGAGAGGGACATGGCGCCGATTGCATCGATCAATACATTGACCTCGACGCCGGCCCGAGCACGCTCGGTGAGCGCATCGGCCAAGCGCTTTGTCACTTTCCCTTCGGCGACGATATAGGCTTCCAGGTTAATGCTTTTTTGCGCCTTCTTTATGTCGGAGAGCATGCCTTCATAGAAGCTGTCGCCATTGGTGAAAACTTCCATCTTGCCAGCGTCACGTTCCGCCGACTGTGTAAGCGCTTCGACGGTTTCTATGAAGTGGGCCGATCGTAGATCCTCCGCAGGCCCTTTGGCAATGCGATAGGGAAGGCCGGGAGCGAACAGCGCGAGGTACAACAAACCGGATTGAATAATCAGGGCGATGAGAGCAAGAATCGACAAGACTTTGAAGTTCCTTGGTCTCTTGCCGTGTGGATGGGCGGAAGGTCCCTTGCGATGGAACATCCACGTAAAGCCGTGGTCGATCTTCTCGAGCAGTTTCGTCACAGGACTATAGACTCACAAATGCCTCCAAGTCTTTCAAACTGAGTTTGCCCGTGTAGATCGCCATACCTAAAGCGGAGTGGACATTCATGTCTTCCAGCGCACGAATGTCATCAAGCGTGGTGATGCCGCCGGCAGCGGTGATCTCATGTGTTGTGGCCGCGCGGAGGCGGCGGAACCAATCGAGATCGGTTCCTTGCATCATGCCCTCCTTATCTACGTAGGTGCAAAGGAAGCCTGCGCAGTAAGGCTCGAGCTGGACCATAACGTCTTCAGCAGAATAGTTCGTGGATTCGCGCCAACCTTTGACGACAATACGACCGTCTTTTGAATCGAGCGCGATGAGGATTTTGTCCTTCTGTGGAAGAGATTCGAGGAACTTGAAGTCCGGTCCCTGCGGCCCGAACGCTGCGGTTCCAACAATGACGCGCTCCACGCCAAGGTCGACGAGACGCTGTACTTTATCTGCGGTACGAACACCGCCTCCGACGCGGATACGTGCCCGGGAGGCGATCCACTCGACGATGTCTTCATTTGCGCCGGTTCCGATTGCAGCATCGAGGTCGATTACCTGAATAACAGGAAAAGCAGCGAATTTGTCGAGCATCTCCTGTGGAGATCCACCTTCAAGCGCCTTCTCGCGCCCTTGAACAAGTTGGACTACTTTACGGCCTTGCAGATCGATGCAAGGGATGATCATGAGCGCACTCTCCTGACCGGGACGCCTTCGGCTTCCAGATAGACTTTCAAGTCGTCGACTGTATAGGTTTCGTAGTGGAAGATGGAAGCGGCCAGAGCGGCATCGGCCTCGCCTTCGTCAAAAACATGAAGGAAATCTTCCGGCTTGCCGGCGCCTCCCGAGGCAATGACCGGGATCTTTACGGCTCTCGAAACGTTTCGCGTCAACCGGCAGTCGAAGCCGGTTTGGACGCCGTCGGTGTCCATGGAAGTAAGAAGAATTTCGCCGGCGCCAAGCTGCTCACCCTGTTTGGCCCATTCAATGGCATCGATCCCTTCGTTGACGCGGCCTCCCTTGGTGTAGACGATGCCGCTTCTGGCATCGATCGCGAGGACGACTGCTTGCGCGCCAAACTCGCGGCTGAGTTCGGAGATGAGCGCCGGCCGGTGTACTGCTGAAGTGTTGACGCTGACCTTCTCGGCGCCAGACAAGAGCATCTTGCGCGCGTCGGCGACTGAGCGGATGCCACCGCCGACCGTCAAGGGAATAAACACTTGGCGCGCTGTGCGAGCGACTACATCCGCCATGGTGTCGCGGTTGTCGCTGGATGCGGTGATGTCCAGAAACACCAGTTCGTCGGCGGATTGCTGATTGTAACGATCCGCTAGTTCGACAGGGTCACCGGCATCACGAAGATTGACGAAGTTGATGCCTTTCACTACCCGACCGTCGGTAACGTCGAGGCAGGGGATGATTCTCTTGGCTAACATTTAGAGCTCCACGAAATTGCGGACAATCTGCAATCCAAGCGGGCCCGACTTTTCGGGATGAAACTGGACACCGAAGACGTTGTCTTGTTCCAGGGCTGATGTGTAAGGGCGTGTATACGTCGTGGTTGCAGCGGTCGCTTCGCAAACCGGAGCACAGTAGCTGTGCGCGAAATACACGTGTGATTCGGGCGCGATTCCTTTCAGCAAACGGGACGGCCTAGTGAAGTCGAGTGTGTTCCAGCCCATGTGCGGCACACGAGCGTCAGCGGGGAAGCGTTCAATGGCCCCTGGAAAGATGCCAAGACCCGCGACCTCGCCGGCCTCAGAACTGCGCTCGAAGAGCGCCTGAAGACCGAGGCAGATGCCGAGGAAGGGCACTCCTGCTCCGATGCGTTCGGTTAACGTAGACCGGATGTCCATTTCATCGAGCGATCGCATCAATTGCCCGAAGTGACCCACACCGGGAAGAATGATCTTCTGCGCCTCGTGAAGTCGCTGCGCATCGCAGATCACCGTGTATTGGGCGCCGATTGCATCGAGTGTATTCTGTACGGACCGAAGATTGCCGGCGCCATAGTCAAGAATCGCGATCATATGAGCAGGCCCTTTGTTGATGGCAGTTGGTCCTTCAATCGTTCATCCGTTGAGACTGCGTACTTCAGGGCACGCGCAAAGCACTTGAACACCGCTTCAATTTTGTGATGGTTGGACCGACCGTACATCACTTTGACGTGAACGTTGGCGAGCGCATGCTGCGCGAATCCATGAAAGAAGTCTTCCACCAATTCAACTTCCAATCCTCCGACGCGGCGGACACGCACACGGTCGCTATAGACACAAGCAACCCGTCCGCCAAAATCAATGGCTACGACGGCTAAGCTTTCATCCATTGTCTGGACGAAGTAACCGGCGCGATTGATGCCCTTACGATTCCCAAGCGCCTGATTGACTAGCTGTCCGAGCACGATGCCGATGTCCTCTACGGTATGATGCTGATCGATATCGAGATCACCTTTCGCGCGCAGTGTGAAGTCAAAGCCGCCATGCTTGGTGAATAGCTCCAGCATGTGATCGAGAAAGCGGATTCCCGTGGAAACGTCGTATTTGCCTGCGCCCTCGAGCACGAGATGCGCGGAAATCTGAGTCTCCGTCGTGTTTCGTTCGATGCTTGCTTCTCTCATAGGGCTTTCTCCAACTCATTCACATTTTCGAGTACAGCTACGGCGCCGTTCTCCTTGAGCAACTTCACAACCTCGCCGTGCCGGGGATTGGCGGCATGGGCGATTCCGACAAACCGAACTCCGGCTGCCATCGCGCTACGAGCATCGTCCACGGTGTCGCCGACATACGTGATGGGTGTGTTCGGATGCGCGGCCATTATGTCGAGGAGACCGTCTGGAGCGGGCTTCGATCGAGCAACATTATCATCGGCAACGATCATGGACCATCGGATCTGAGGCACGAAGCGATCGAGTGAGATCTTTGCCTCGAATCCCATGCGACCGGTGAAGATACAGAGGGCGTTTCGCTGCTCCAGTCGACTTAGAAACTCCGGCTCGGCAATCCACCGTTCACGAAGAATTAAGCCGTCATTGTTCTCGCCAAAGAAGATGCGGTTAAACTCACGAACGACATCGTCATAGGCGACCGGAACTCCTTCATCAGCCAGTATCTTTTGGGACAGAGCAAAGTCGTTATTCCAGCCGCCGGAGTTCTTGTAGTCCTGGACACGGGCATGGGAAACTTCAGGACCGCCGAAGTGTCGCACCGTCGCCCGGATCGTCTCGCGATACGACTGAGTAACATCCACGAGAACGCCATCCATATCGAAAACGATTACGCCTTCCATACGCGCTCCAGTTCACCGAGAAAACGACGCATTTGATCGCGCGTTCCTACAGTTACGCGAACACACCCTGCGATCTCATAGCTGCGGTCCCGGACCAGGACGCCTGCATCCCGCAACTTGTCACGGACTTCAACCGCGCGATTGCCGATCCGCATAAGCACGAAGTTGCCGTCGCTGTCATAGTAGGGGATGCCAAGTTTTTCCAGGCCAACGAATACGAGTTCCCGAGCGGCAAGGACTTCAGTCACATACCGAGTGATAAATCCGGTGTCCTGCACCGCGACTTGCGCTGCCATCGCTGCGAGAGTATTCACGCTGTACGGCGATTGGCACTTGTGGAGATATTCGATGTTCGCCGCTTGCGAGAACAGACAGCCGAGACGCATGCCCGCCATGCCGTAGACCTTCGAAAACGTCCTGCTGACAAACAGATTTGGGTAATCGGCGATATGGCGGAGAGCGGTGATGCCGCAGAACTCGTAGTAGGCTTCGTCGATCAAGACCGCAGCGTTGCCGGCTCGCTTCAGGATTCTTTCGATTCCTTCAATTTTGACGGATGTACCGGTGGGGTTGTTTGGGTTCGAGATAAGAATCACACGCGTCGTCGGCTCGATGGTTTCGAGGAGCTCTTCGAGCGGAAATTCCAACGTTTTCGCCCGGTAGTCGAGTTCGCGTATATGCGCCCCGGCGACCTGCGCATAAAATTTGTACATCGCATAAGACGGGCGGAGGATGACGACGTCGTCTCCGTCATCTATGAACGTGTTGATGAGTACCTGAATCGCCTCATCGGTGCCATTCGTGAGGAGCATCTCGCGTTCGTCGACTTTGAAATATCCGGCGAGCGAGTGCTTCGCATCGACGTACTCGGGGTAGATGGCGAGGCGGTTTTCTTCCAGGCGGGATTTCAGAAACTCGATGACTTTGGGGGAACAGCCGATAGTGTTCTCGTTGAAATCGAGACGCAGTTTGCCGGCGCGGCCTCCGGTCGGCGGGTGATAGGGAGCCATCTGGAGGACGGCTTCGCGGGGTCGAATGCGCTTAGGCATTCTTCGTTCCCTGATGTGTCGGGTTATGCCCGAAGCGGACTTCGACACTTCGGGCATGGGCCTCAAGGCCTTCGGCGCGAGCCAGCGTTGTGATCGCCGGAGTGAGTTTCCTCAGTGCTTCAGGACTGACTTGTTGTGTTGAGATCACTTTGACATAGTCGGCGGTGGAGAGGCCGCCGCGGAGGCGCGCTGCTCCCGATGTAGGCAGAACGTGATTAGGACCGGAGGCATAGTCGCCAGCCGCTTCCGGACTGTGGGCGCCGATGAAGATGCTGCCGGCGTGGCGTATGGCGGGGAGCAAGCTCGCGTCCGGGATACTGAGATGCTCGGGCGCGAACCGGTTGCTAATCTCGACCGCCTCGTTGACGGAGGAAACAATCACGATGGCGCTGTTCCTATCGATTGATTTGCGCGCGACCGCTCGGGTCGGCAAAACGGCAAGCTGCTTTTCGATTTCCTTGGCGACCGATTGGGCCAGACGTTTTGAGGTGGTGAGCAGGACTGCGGAAGCTTCCGTGTCGTGCTCTGCTTGAGCAAGCATATCGGCGGCAATCCATGCGGCATCGCCTTCCGTCGCAATCATGAGGATCTCGGTGGGTCCGGCTATGAAGTCGATGCCGACTTCACCGGCGAGTAGCTTCTTGGCAGCGGCGACGTAGATGTTGCCCGGTCCAACGATGCGATCGGCGCGAGGAATGGATTTCGTGCCGTAAGCGAAGGCAGCCACGGCGTGCGCGCCTCCCAGCAGAAAGACGTTTTCGACGCCGAGCAGGGACGCGGCCCCCAGGATCTCCGGAACTGGCCTCGGAGTCGTGATACAGACGTTCGGAACGCCAGCCACCTGCGCCGGGATCACGGTCATCATCAGCGTCGAGGGCAAGGGATAACGGCCGGCTGGAATGTATGCGGCTACAACGTCGAGCGGACGTACGACCTGTCCTACGGAAAGGCCAGGACTAATTGTGGCGCTCTTGGCCACAGGCATTTGGAGTTTTGCGAAAGCACGGATGTTCTTCGACGCAGTCTCAATTGCCTTCAAGAACGCCGGACTGAGTTCGCCTTCAGCGGCCTTCAATTCGGCGGGACTGAGGCGGGGCGATTTGCGGTCGAACTTATCGAACTTGCGGGCGTACTCGAGCAGCGCCTTATCGCCCCGCTTCCGGATGTTCTCGAGTATCGGACGAACAGTATCCTCGGCATCCGCGAAGCGTGCGGCTTTGCGCGCCAGGAGCTTGCCGACTTGTGTGGAATCGACGATTCGGATCATCTCTTACATCACGATCTTGTTCAGCGGATATTCGACAATGCCTTGCGCGCCGGCTTCCTTTAAACGAGGAATGATGATGCGCACGGTGCTTTCAT
>DASQLD010000257.1:0-16624 GCA_035630195.1 Bryobacteraceae bacterium | reverse complement strand
TGATGTTCATGGGCGGCTTCGGCGTTCCGACACGATTCAACTCGCTTTGGTTGGCGTTTAATTCTTCCGCCTGAAAAAACTCGAACACGTTGCCGTGAAACGCATTGCCTCCGGACTTTGTGACGATCGTCACGATCCCGCCACCCGTTCTCCCATACTGGGAGTCGTAGGTGTTCGTAAGCACCTTGAACTCCTGGACAGACTCCATGGTGGGAACACCAACAACGGTGCGATTTCCGCGAACATTGCTAATGCCGTCGAGCAGGACTTCGTTGTCTCCGCGCTTGCCACCATTGATCGAGAATCCCGTCGTTCCACCGATGTCGAACGATCGGAGGTAGCGCCAATCTCCCGTCTTCACTACACCCGGCATCGCCCACGCGATCTGGAAGGGATTGCGTCCTTGCGTCGGCAAGTTCGAAATCATCTGGTTTGAAATCACCTGGCCACGTGATGCGCTTTCGGTTTGAAGCAGAGAAACGTCTGCATCCACGGTGACACTTTGCGAGATATCGCCAAGCTCTAAAGCGACGTCCGCCCGAGCCTTGTCCTGCGCCTCGAGCACGATGCTTGCACGCGAGTATTTCTTGAAACCCGTCCGTTCCACAGACAACCGGTATGTACCAGGGGCCAGATACGGAAATACGTAATTGCCGCTGTCATTCGTTTCTGACGGTGTCGAAACATTCTGGCCGACATTCGTCACGATGACCGTAGCGCCGGGCACAGGCGCCCCCGTCGGATCCGTTACAGTTCCTGACAGCGTTGCTCGAACTTCCTGTGCTTCCGTCATCGTAGACGCAAAAGCAAGTATTGCGAAGGCCCTGAAGAGGTTTTTCATTTGACCAGTGAAGTATATCGCGTTGAGAAGGAATTCGAGCGTGACACACGTGTAACTTTGTGCTCACGGCATCATGTTCCAGTGCCGGATCACGCGCGTCTGCCTCTCATATCCCAAGACGGAGATAGTCGCAGTGTCCAGAGCTAGATAGCGGCCTGTTATCGGAGGTAATCCAATCCAACAGGCAGCTAAAATGCGCAGGATATGCCCGTGGGCGAAAATACCGACATCGCCATGTGTGGCTGTGACTCTGTCGATTACCTTGCGCGCTCTCTCAGCCACTTGATCCAGCGACTCGCCGTCGACGATGGGCGCGAGCCACACCGACCAGTCGGGGTTCTCTTGCCGTATTTCCAAGGTCGTGCGGCCCTCATAAATTCCGTAGTCCCACTCGCGGAGATCGTCGTCGACCTGAGCGAGCGGGAATCCCGCCAGACGGGCTGTGTCGCGGGCACGCCGGAGCGGACTCGTCCACGCCGCCAACTTGCGCCCGAGAAGCTCGCCACCAAGAGCTTCGGCTTGGCGGTTGCCTTCTTCCGTTAGTTCAACGTCAGTAAGTCCCGTGTGTTTGCCGGAACGAGACCACTCGGTCTCTCCGTGGCGGATGAGGAAGATTTGTTGCGACTTCGAGATCATTCCTCACTGTAACGAACTGAGGCGTCTTCGAAGCCGAGGTTTATGCAAGACGTTCAACGATTGTTCATTTGTTTCTAGTCGCTTCAAATGTTTGTTAGGTGATTCGAGATGTCGATGTACGGATTCTATGTCTTGAGACCCAGAAAAACTCGCATGCGTTCCAACTCCGACTCGAGCGCCTGCTGAAACGTTCGATCCGATGCCGGCAGCGATTCGACGTAACCAATATGCGCCCGAAGCTCCGCGTTGTCCGCCGCCACGTTTGCCCACCCGATTACGCGGTCACGCCAGAGCAAAGGCAACGCGTAGTAGCCTAGCTTGCGCTTGGAGACGGGTGTGTAAGCTTCGAAACGGTAGGCCCAGCCCCAGAAAAGCTCGAAGCGCCGCCGATCCCAAACGATGGGATCGAACGGCGCCAGTAATCGCACTTCTTGGCGCGGTTCTGAAGGGCGTGGACGCTCTCCGTCCGGCCAATACCATTCCACGCCGTCTACATGCGCGTGAGCTAGCCGTTGCTTGGCGCGCCCTAGTGCGCTTCTAAGGTGACAATGCCATTGCGGTACACAAAAACGGAGGCGGCTCACGAAATTCGCCAGGCTCGCTTGGTGTAACGGAGCGTATTGATTGACCACTACATCAATCAGCGCGTCGATTCGGGTGTCCGGATCGTCGTCATTTTCTTCCGCTGGCTCGCGGGCAGTGTAGATACGGATGCCTCGAGCGCGCCCCGCCACACGTAATATCCCGCGAAAATGCATAGCATCCAGTAAATGTGTCGTTGCATTCGATGTCCCGCCCCAATAGTTCCTTGTTGACCCATGGGCGAAGTGGTCATTGACCTCGCGAGGATGCACGGCGCCACGCTCGTGAACGAACTCAAGTATCTTTTGCGAGAGCTTTTTAGGTTCCTTCGGCCAAGGCGGCATGCCCGACCGCGGATGCATCAGGTTATGGACGGCATTGGTCACAAAGCCGTAGTTGATGAAATAATCCTCTTCCAACTTGAGGTTCACGTACCGGCGCTCGAGATCACCGGCGCGATAGTCGATCACACGCTGATGCAAAATGAGATCTTGTGCCCGCGCAGGAGCACGGATGGGGTCAGCCTGTACGAAATTCAAGCTACCTACGGCGCGCTTGAGAGTTGTACTTGTATGAAGGCTCCGAGCGATAGCAAAGCGTCGCAAGTCCGCGATGGTCATTGCCTCTCCCATAATAATCTCGCAGGAACGGAGAAAGATCGGCGTTGTCTGGAGGAACTGCTTCTATCTCTAACCGCGCGGCTGCGGTTAGTTGGGGATCATTGCCTCCGCAGCTCGATACGATCAGCCTTTTCAGTTTCTATACTCTGGCACGACACATGAGCGTACGACGAGAGTCGTGGCTCGTGCTTATGACGAGAAGGGTTGCCCTCGATCTGTTTCGATCGAAGATGGGAGTCTCGAGCGTCATTGCGCTGAGCCGAATATAGATGTTGCGGAGTCGTCCGAACGCTTCCTCGAAGCCCAAGCAGGTATTTTCCGAAACGACTGGGCCAATTGCGAAAGCTCCCGCCGGTCTGCCTTCTGAGTCACACCAGTCACTGGGCACTCTCGTGTAGAGCAGTGTTTGGTTCTGGGGAGGCGATCTGATTCATGATGAGCACGTTCACGGACTGGGCGATTTCACGTGGACAGAAGCCGGTTCGGTTAATCCGGCTTTGCGCACGAACGAAGCTCTTCATCGCGGCGATGGGAAACAGACACGCCATGACTTCTAATCGAGACACTTCATCAAGGATTCGCAGCGACGGAGGGAGTTCAATCCGTCCGGCATCTCTCCGTACCCGCTCACTTTATCGGTGAGTAGCGCGGCAACTTCGGGTATATCCGTGTATCGCAGTATCCCGAGATAGTGAGGGCCGTCGCGATGGGATTGCGGGGGCGCGTGGAGAACAACGCGCTGGACTTTTTCGTCGAGTAGCGCGCCGTACATTGCGTTCACACCCATCTCTCCTTTTCCTGTCACGGTGATTCGTTCCGAATCAACACCAGGAAGACTGCGCAGAAATGAAATGGCGCGCAAAAGCTCGTACATCTGAATGGATTCGAGCGTCGTACCCATCACCATGGCTTGCCGCTTCATGTGGTGAAGTGGATCGTTGTCGGCATAGCTCCGCAGATTTCGCTCGAGCGTCCGGCTCCCCCGGTCGATAGTCTCAACGATGAGAACAGCTCGTTCGCCCCATTGGTTCCGTTCGATGGGCTGCTCGTTGCCCCAAACCGGAATACCTCTACGATGGTCGGCAATCAGGAGCGCTGGTAACTTCGCGGTATTGGTCCCATTGGCCGGAAGCGAGTAGATCGCTTTCACACGCAGGCCAGCAAGGGAAGTGAAGCTGACGCGCTGAACAGAGCGTCCCTGAGAAATCGTCTTTTCCATCCATTGTGGCTGAAAATCCGCGGATTGCTTCGGAAAGTAGCGAAAGACTTCGTTGCGAAGATCGGTGGCAAGTTCCCGAATTCTGCGTTTTCGCTCACTGGCGCCCATGGATTTAGGTTCATGGCGAATAGGGATCAGCTCTTCGTCGATCCGTGTGAGCTTTTCATCAGATGGCAGGCCGGAACGATAGCAGACTAGCTGCTCGTTTGGTGGCTCATCGACAGGACCCTCGCTCGCCACTGAAGTCGTCTTGCCAAGAAATTCCTTGAGAAAGAAAGAGTAAATTGGCAGCCGGATCGCCTCGGTATCGTTATGGCCGCCCGGAGCAACGGCCGTTTGCAACGCGCCATCGGCATTGTAGAGTCGATAAACCTCGCGCATCTTGCTAATCAGGTCATTGAAGGCATCCATGGGAAAGCCGGGATCGGTATCGGCGTTCGCCTGGAGATGGGGCCGAGGCGCAATGAGCGCCCCAATCTCCGCATAGAGCATCCCATAGCTGTTCACAGGATACTGGCAATCGCAGTGCGCAAACGTAAGCCGTTGCTTGACCCATTGATTCGTCGATAGGGTTCCGGAAACGGGAGCCGAGGCCCGGATTCTCTCATCGATTGCAGCGAGGTAGAACGTAGTCATGCCGCCACCCGAGCGACCAGTAGCCCCGATACGTTTTGGGTCAATGTCGGGTCGAGAGACCAGGTAATCAATGGCGCGTCGCGCGTTCAACAGCTCGACAGCCAAGGGAGAGAAGCCGCGGCTGTACCAGTGAAACCACGCATTAGAATAGACGCCATGATGTGTGAACTCAACCTCACCCATCTCGATGTTGTCCATGACAAGCGCAGCTATGCCATTCTGCGCAAACCAGGCTCCATGCTTTTTAAAATAATTTTTGTTGGCGTGGCCGCATTGATAGAGCACAACGGGGAAGGGTTTTGAACCTGTGCGGGGGAGATAAAGATTCGCCGTAACGAACAGCTTGGGCGCTGTTTCAAGAATGACGTTCTCGATTGTGTAGGCAGCGTGCTCTTCGCGATGGACAATGACCGATTTGGGAGGTGTATCAGGAAGCTTCCGATCGTGCCATAACATCTTCGTGAGCTCGGCCCGAGCACGGTCTTTGCGCGTCTCCCACTGCTGGGCTGTTGTGATTCCACTGAAAAGCTGCCGGTGGCGTTCGGCAATGACAGCATCGAAATGCGCCTGGAGCGCTTCATACTCCGGAGGACCCGTTGTCGGCCGGGAAGTTTGAGCGTGGCCAATTACTAGCGCGGCCAGGATTATCATTGATCTCGGAACCATGCGTATGCCTTTTATGCGTGAGCCTCGATGGAGACGCCGATCGGTAAACTATCGTCTTTCGTGTGATCGAATCGCGTAAAGAAATGAGCGAGAACAAGAGCGGCAGCCCCACGCAGCGCTGAGTCCGCGCCAGTTCTTGAGGGGAGCAGGCGAAGATTACGCAAGCTGTAAGCGGGAACGCGCCGGTCGAGTTCACCGAGTACAACGTCATCGACGAGATCCCACGCTGAAGCATATGGCTCGCCCATGATGATGGCCTGCGGGTTAAGCGCTACCACAAGATTGACGAAACCAAGCGCCAAGAATGACGCGGTCTTGCGGAGAGCGAGCAGAGCAATCGCGTCCTTCTCTCGCGCACGCTTCACAATCAGGAGGCAATCATCAATACTCTCACCTGAGAGTTCTCTATACTCGCGAGTTAAGGCGGCGTCCGAGGCATATTGTTCCCAGCAGCCGCGATTACCGCACTGACATGATCGCCCATCAGGATAAAGCATGACGTGCCCAAACTCAGCACCGGCGGAAGCTACTCCATGAAGGATACGGCCATCGACAACGACACCTGTACCGACCCCTCCCTGCGTTCGAACGTATACAAAATACCGGAGTGATTCTGCGTTAGAAGAAAGCCACTGTTCGGCAAGCGCCGAAAGATTTGCATCGTTCTCGAAGAAGAATGGCCACTTAAACTTGTGCCGGAGCCGGGTACCCACATCGATGTTGAACCAATCCAAGCCCTCGGCGCCAACGACTCGCCCAACGGATTTATCGATGGTACCTGGTAAAGACACACCGACACCAAGGATCCGGCTCGGCTTGAACGAGACAGTTACGTCGCGTATCGCCATCCGGATCTCATCGAAGAAAGCATCGACGTCCTTATCCCATGGAATTGTTCTTCGATCGATAACCTTGCCGTTCAGATCCACTAAGACCACACCTGATCTCGGACGCGCGATCTCAACGCCAATAGCCAGCATGGATTGCGCATTCAGTTGTAACGCGGTCGGTGGGCGGCCAGCCTGCAGACCATTCTCTATCTTCTCTTCCAAAATCAAGCGGCTCTTCAGCAGGCGATTGACGACGAAGGTGACAGATGTGCGAGAGAAGCCCGTAGTTCGCGCAATCTCGGCGCGTGAGATTCCAGGAGTCCGGCGGATGGAATCGAGAACGAGACGCTCGTTCGCCTGTCGCAGGGCCGATTTTCTCAGTGCTCCCGACGTGGTGAAGCTGACTGTTGGCATCTATCGAGTGCAGGCTACCATTCGATGCGCAGTCCCATGCGGAATGCTCTTGCGGAAGGCTGATCCCCGGTAGATGCTCCGTTGACGGCTCCGACACCAGTAATCACGCCGACCGCGCCCGCTTGCGAAATGTTCGTTGCTGGATTGTTGTAGTTCGGATGGTTAAAGAAATTAGTAGCCGTCAACTCCCAACGCAGCCGAACCTTCTCGGAAAAATAAAACGATTTGAAGAAGCCCACATGCCATACGTTGACATCCGGTCCTTTAATCACGCCCTTCGCGGCGCTTCCAAAGCTGCCTGGCTGCGGAGCTGCAAACGCGTCCGGATCGAACCAGCGGTTGATACTACGTTCGTCTGCGGGCAGATTAGCATCGCGCACATGATCCGGTCGAATCGTCACGAGTGGTCGAGAGGCATTGGTCACGAACGCGGTACCTGTGGGATCGGGGCCAGTCCATAGCGGCGTCAAGAATTGTCCCGAGTAATAGCTGTAAATTGCGCTTATGTCCCAACCGCCGACGAACGCGTTGACCGCTCGGTTGGCGGAACTGAGGAAAGGTCGGCCCTTTCCGAAAGGAAGTTCGTAAATTAGGTTCGTAGTGAAGCGATGGGTGGGAATATCCGGAGCCACACTCACTTCGCGTTGGCGATCAAATGGGTTCTCGAGAGTCTGACCACGCTCGAGGTCGCCGATATCACGCGCCCACACCCAGGAAATTTGGAACTGAAGTCCGCGCGCCATGCGACGTTCCGCCTCGGCTGTCAAGCTGTGGAACTGATGGCCGGCCCCGTTCGTGAAGTAATTGATTGCTGGATACTGCGGAAACGGTCGAGGCTTGTTGATGAAAAGCTGCCCGTCAGGAACGGGGGAATTGTAGTTATAGACATAATCGCCTTGCCGCGTGTTCGTACCGATATAGGAAGCCCGAAAACCGGTATTCCATCTGGAATGCTCGATCGTGAAGCTGTATTGCATGCTATATGGCATGACCAGGTTGGGATTCACAGCGGCTGGTAGGGACACTGAGGAAGGACCAGCCGCTCCGGCGCTCGGAAACGCGGTGGGTAGGACGACAGCCGGGTTTTCGAGAGAGTTATTGAAGGGCTGTTCATTGAGCACGAAGGGCACGCCGGCCATCGTGAGTTCGCGCGGTACAACGTCGAAATAGAACCCGGCTCCGGCGCGGATCACGGTGTTGGGACCCCAGGGGCGATAGGCCAGGCCGAGACGCGGAGCGAAGTTATTTCGATCGGTCTTGAGTATGGTCTTACCCGGCAGACCGAGACTACTGGCTTCTACGATCGGCACATAGCTGGTAGGAAACAGTGAGCTGACATTTGCGCGCGAGCCATCTTGAACAACAATGCTACCTGTACCGACGTCAAACATCGCCAGGTTCCCATTCATCTCCTGCCAACCTGGATGAAGCTCATAACGAATCCCATAGTTGACTGTCAGTTTCGAGCTGACTTTGAAATCGTCGGTGAAGAAGAAGTCATACTGGAGCCTTTGCCGGTCTAATCGCACAGGTGGAAAGGAAAGAGCAGCGGTTGTCGGCATTCCGAGGAGGAAATCGGCATAGGGGTGGCCAGTGAAGCGATTGGAGAAGGTCAGGTTGCCGAATAGATTGGCATCGGCTCCGTAGTTCTCAGCCTTTATGTGAGCCAGGTTGAAACCAAGCTTGATATTATGGCGGCCTCGAAACAAACTCACATGATCCTGGACGTTATGCAGGTAGTTCGCAGCGCCTGGGCTTCGAAAATTACCCTGCGTGATAGGTGTTAGCGCCAGTCCGCTGAAATTCACATTGAGAACTCCCGGGACGTCAGGCAGATTCGGCGCAAGACCTTGCAGTCCAAACTGATCGACGAAATCCGGTCCGTTGATCGGAGGAAAGATTGGCAGGTTGTTAGTCGCCAATCCGTAGCGCGCTTCGTTGATAAGAGTTGGCGAGAAAGTATGTGTATAGGCGATCGTAACAGCGTGATTTTTGCGTGTGGCATAACCCGCTTCGATAGTCGGAAGCATGCTCATGAAACTATCGCTCTTAAAATCCTGAAGCGTATATCGCCCCATCAGGGAATCCCTGTCGGAAAATTTATGATCGCCACGAATCATGTAATAGTCCTGCTTCATGGCGGGGATGCTGAGATTCTCGCGATAATTCTGATTCGGCGTCGCAGTGGGATTACCGAAGTTCGGGACTGGATAGAACCGGTTCTGAATGGCGACTGCAGTCTGATTCAGACGGTTGGCAGGAATTCTATTCCCAGGGAATGGTTGGCGCGACAGCGGGTCGAGAACCGGAGTTGTCAAGGCAGAGAAATCACCGGAGCGCCAAGCTTCCAGCGGAACATTGGGGTTGAACGTCTGCGTTGTCACACTGCCCCTAAACGTCTCAAAAGAACCGAACACAAAAGTCTTATTGCGACCATCGTAGACCTTAGGGATATACACGGGGCCGCCGGCGCTGCCACCTGGCAGATGCGAAATTCCAGTTGGCCGGGAAGGCGCGAACGGATTACGAGCACGAAACCAAGGGGTACTGTAGTAATCGAACAGGCTGCCATGGAAATTGTTCGTACCGCCCTTGGTTATGATCGTGACTTGACCAATCGTGCCGAATTCCGCCGTATTGCTGGACGAATCGATACGCACCTCCTGAAATGACTCGACGTAGTTTGCCAAAGGCCCGATCTGCGTTTCGGTGACACCGTCGCTCATCGTAGTTCCGTCTAAACTCCAGTGCGATTGATTCGTGCGACTGCCGGCAAAACGGATTGTAGATCCTGTGGAGGCCTGGAGGACATTTGGGACTAACGATAGTTGGGCCCAGATGGCACGCGAGTTCAGAGGCATATCTCGCAACTGGGCAACATCTCTCGTGTCGGAAATGCGAGCGGTTTCCGTCTCAATCAGGGTCGCGCCGCCTGTCACCTCTACGACGGTGTCCACCGAACCGACCTGCAGAACGATGTCGAGCCGCCGATAGTCCCGGCCGACGAGGGTCACATCCTGGACTACAAATTCTTTGAAGCCGGTCTTTTTGGCGCGTACGGTGTAGGATCCTTCACGGAGTTGGGCAATTGTAAACACCCCGTCATCGTTAGTCTGTCCGGCGGTTTGGACACCGGTAGCCACATGCGTGGCGACTACTGTGACTTGCGGCACAACCGCCCCCGATGAATCAGTGGCGATGCCCGTGATGGTTGCAAACGTAGTTTGTGCTAACGCGGATACGCACAGCAGGAGGAGAAGCAGCATTGCGGTAGAAGCGCGCCGAACGAGAAGCATAGGAGCTCACCTCAAGGCCTGACTTAATTTAGCCGGATACTGTACTAATACACCTGTATGCGATTTTTGGCAATAGTTTAAAGCAGGTTAGAAACCTCTCGTGCGAATTTCTGGTGTTCTTGGCGTTGGCGGCGTGGAACGACATTCCGCTGGGATGAGGCGCAAAAAACCCGCTTTCAGAGTTTGGCCGCATGTCTGGCGTCGTAGATGATGGAACATCAGCCATAGTGGAACTCTCATCGCTCTGGAATCGTTATAGAAGCATGGTTAAATCGATCGGCGCCTTTGCTTCGTCCGCCGGGCTCTTCTTAGTCCTGACGTTCGTGACGTCGGGCGCTCAAGCATCCGAGCATGAGTGGAGGCAATTCCGAGGTCCGGAATCGAATCCAGTTAGCTCCAACCGTCGGCTCCCGGAGAAGTGGTCCAAGACGCAGAATGTTGAGTGGAGCGTGCCTATCCCGGGACGCGGGTGGTCTTCTCCGATCGTGACAGGCGGCAAGATCTTCGTGACCACTGTTGTTACGGACGGAACTTCAAAGAAACCTCAAATTGGGACTGAATACAGTAATCAGTACATGGCCGAGCTTTTGAAGCAGGGCCTCAGTCAGGAACAGGCAATGGAACGGGTCGCGGAGCGTGACCTCGAATGGCCGCATCAGGTCATGCTTCACTACTTCTTGTATTGCGTCGAGGAAAAGACCGGCTCTGTACTCTGGAAGAAGGAATTTTACTCAGGACGACCGCCGGGCGGACGGCACCGCAAGAATAGCTTCGCTTCGGAAACTCCCGTGACCGACGGCAAACTGGTCTACGTTCACATTTCCAACCTTGGGCTGTATGCATTTAACTTAAAAGGACGAAAAGTTTGGGAAAGATCACTCGAGCCCCATCCGATCTATCTCAATTTCGGAACAGGCAGTTCGCCCATCCTGAATGACGATCAACTGCTGATCGTGAATGACAACCAGCGCCAGCAGTTCATCGCGGCATTCGACAAGAAAACCGGCGAAACTATCTGGAGGACGTCGCGCAACATCGGTGATAAGGCCGAGCAGGCGCCGCGATCCGGTTGGTCCACTCCCTACGTCTGGTCCCATGGGATGCGCACGGAGATCGTTACCATTGGGCCCGGTGATGCCGTGAGCTATGACCTCAAGGGCCGGGAACTTTGGCGTCTGGCTGGCCCATCAGCGGTCTCGGTCCCGAGCCCCTTCGCATATGACGGATTACTCTACATCGATGGCGGAAAGTCACGGCCGCTTTTTGCCGTTCGGGCCGGCGCTTCAGGTGACATATCGCTCGGCAAGTCCGATCAAAGCAATGAATTCGTCGTCTGGTCGGCGCCGCGCGGCGGCACATATCTCCCCACGCCGGTCGCTTACGAAGACGGCTTATATGCCCTCACCGAAACGGGGATTTTGACGCGATACGACACCAAGACCGGCAAGGTCAACTACAAAGAGCGGCTCGATCGTGAGGCCGGGGCATTCACATCATCGCCATGGGCCTACAATGGCAGGATCTTTTGCCTAAGTGAAGAGGGCAAAACCTATGTTGTTTCCGCCGGCGATAAATTTCGCTTAATACATGTCAATTCATTGGACGAGATGGCCCAAGCAACACCCGCGATCGTTAACGATCGACTTCTTATTCGAACGGAGAGTCGTCTCTATTCGATCCGTTCGAATTGACCAGCGCCGGGGTCTCCATGAAGCTCACGGGGCTTGATCGCTTCGAAGTGTCGCTCCCATTCAAGTCGTTCCTCTTCCAGAATATTGAGCAGGGCCATTGCTACCGATACGATGATAGGCCCTGTGAAGAGCCCGATAATCCCAAAGGCCTTAACGCCGCCGAGCAGGGAGAAGAAAATCAGCAACGTGTGAAGTTTTACGCGGCCGCTCAGTACAAGTGGCCTGACGATGTTGTCGGCAGTGGAGATCACACCCGCGCCCCAGGCCAGCATAAAGACCGCCTTCCCCCAACTTCCGATCGCCAGTAAATAGATAGACGCCACCACCCAAACAGAGGCAGCCCCGGCAAGAGGAATCATCGAAAACAAGGCTGTCGCGACGCCCCACAGCATCACAGAAGGCAGACCCGCGATCGCATAACCGATTGCCCCAAGTGTTCCTTGCGCCACGGATACGGCCAAAACGCCATAAATATTTGCTGTGATCGATGCCGAGATCGTGTCGACGAGTTGCTGGTAACGGCGAGCCTCGATCGGCAATATGGAACCGATTCTCTGACGAATTCGTTCCCCATCCCGAAGCAGAAAGAAAAGAGTCAGCAACATGATCACGGTGTCGACGATCGTTCCACCGATATTCACCGCCAGCGATTTAGCCCAGTTCAGTAACGATGTGCTGACGGCCTGTAGACGGTCGAGAGCGGTCCGCTTCAGTTGTTCCTGAGACATTCCTGTTCTCGATGCAACCCACTGGAGGGGCGGGTCGACAACGCTGCCGATATACTCTCGCCAGCCGCCCTCGAGAGATTGCTTCTCGTTCAACCAGGCATAGACAGCGGTGGTTTCATTGGCCAGTTTTTCAACGATAAGGACCGTCGGTAGGACAATCGCGATTAGCACCAGCACTGTCGCAAGTAATGCCGCCCCGCTGCGATTTCGCATGGACCGGCTCAGCCGGAGGAAGAGCGGGTAGATAGCGATCGCAAGCAGCGTTGCAGTGAGAATTGGCGTCAAAAACGGTCGCGCTATGATGAAGCTCAAATAAAGAGTCACGGCCGTGACCAGCACCAGGAACAGCAGTGAAAGTTTCTTGTCGCGACGCGGCTCGGTCATCAGCACGGCTTCTGTCCTCAACAAGTAAGGCTAGCGCACTTGCAAAAGAACTCTTCGTTGCTCAAAGCTTGATATGTATGCCCGAGTTGCCGGACGTTGCGGCTTATATCAGCGCGCTTGAGCCTCGAATCGTTGGTCTGCCCATCGAACGCGTACGTCTCATCAGCGCCTTTGTCGTTCGAACGATTGACCCGCCTGTAGCGGATGTAGAAGGCCGCATCGTTCGCGAAGTCAGACGTGTTGGCAAACGAATCGCTATTGGCGTGCAAGGCAATATCTGGTTCGTGATCCACTTGATGATCGCAGGCCGTTTGCACTGGCGTCCTCCACACGTGAAGTTAGCGGGCCGCCAGAATCTGGCGGCGCTCGACTTCGCATCAGGATCGCTAACGCTTACCGAAGCCGGGAAACGGCATCGCGCCTCGATTCATATTCTTCGTGGAGAGGAGGGCCTGCTATCCGTCGATGCCGGCGGAATCGATGTCCTGAAAGCAGATTTCGATTTATTTCGGACAACGCTCACCATCGAAAACCATACCCTCAAGAGGGCGCTCACCGATCCTCGATTGCTCAGTGGCATCGGCAACGCCTATTCGGACGAAATTTTGCACGCTGCGCAATTATCGCCGCTTGCGCAAACGAACAAGCTGAGCGCAGAGGAGTGGCAGCGTCTATATACGGCGACGCGTAGTACGCTTCAGTCCTGGATAGACCGATTGGTGGCAGAAGCAGCACATAAGTTTCCTGAGAAGGTGACAGCCTTTCGGGAGGGAATGGCTGTGCATGGGCGCTACGGTGAACCCTGTCCGGCGTGCGGACAGAAGGTTCTCCGAATCCGCTTTGCCGACAACGAAACCAACTACTGCGCACGATGCCAGACTGGTGGCAAAGTTCTTGCCGATCGCAGTTTGTCGCGCTTGCTAGGTTCCGATTGGCCGCGCACTCTCGAGGCGCTGGAGATGCTTGGACGCCGCTGATCGCAATTCGGCCGCCCAGCAGGCTCGTATACTGCCACATCGGACGCCCCCGCACAACACATGAGTGCCTGGAAGTATGGGGTGGAAGCCAGCTTACAACGCGAGGCGTTGTGTTCGGCGGCCTCGACGCGTGGGTGTACAGCAGACTGCATGGGCGTGCTCCCCGCGGTGGGGATGTCTACTATGCCTCCAACTGCGCCTCGGGCCGGATCAGTCGCTTGTTACTTGCGGACGTCTCCGGACATGGAACGTCAGTCGCAGCCATTGCTGCCGACCTCCGTACCCTTATGCGGTTCATCAATCGGTGGGATCAGTCTGAGTTCGTGCGTTTGTTGAATGAGCAATTTGCCACCTTGTCCGAAACCGGAACATTTGCTACAGCGATTGTCAGCACCTTTTTTGCTCCCAGCCGAAGACTCCTACTTGTAATGCAGGACATCCTCGCCCTCTTCTCTATCGATCCAGGGAACAAGAGTGGAGTTTGTTGGGGTGTTTGGATCCACCGTGTCCCAGACCGATCAATCTACCGCTTGGCATTCTTAGCATCACGGAGTATGAGAGCTTTGACGCCGGAATGCTTGGGCCATGGACCTCGACGCGTTCCAACCAGCAAGCAAGCTCGATGCAAGTCACATCAAGCTCGATGTAAGTCACATTTAGATGGAACATACTGTGATCGTCTGGAATGACGTGAGACGTTCTGGCATCTCGCACCAATGATCAAGCGCTCGATATAATCGAGTTCTTTCACTATGCGCACCGCTGCACTCCTTATACTATCGGCCTACGTTTTGATCGCAGACAACTCAACGCGCCCGGGCCGCTTCCACGTCGAACATCCCACTCTGCTGAATTTGGGTTTTGAATGGTCCATCGAGGGGGACGTAAACCGGAATTCGACAGTGGAGGTCCGTTTTCGTAAGTCTGGAACGCAGGCATGGCGCGCGGCGTTACCGTTACTGCGTATCGGTGGGGAACGCGTGTTCCGGGAACGTGAAAGCATGACCTACACAGTGCCCGATGGTTTTGCGGGCAGCATTCTCAATCTCGAACCGGCCACCAGTTACGAATGCGAATTCACGCTGAAAGATCCCGATGGAGTAACAGGCTCCGCACAGCAGCGCGTCACCGTCGCCACCCGGGCCGAACCGAAATCTCATTCGGGTGGCCGTGTCCTGCATGTCTATCCTGCGGACCACCAGGGACCACGTCAGGAGCCGAGTTTTATCGGCTTCAAGGCCGCTTATTACGGAGAAGGCCGCGGTGACTGGACTGCAGTACGCATGACAAAGGCCCAGCCGGGCGACACGATTCTCATTCATGCCGGGCTATACCGTCCAGAACGCCTGAACTACGTCGATCCTCTCAGTGCGCCGTTCACCGGATACTGGTCACTCTCCTTGAAGGGCACGGCCGAGAAGCCTATCACCATCCGGGGCGCAGGCGATGGAGAAGCGATCTTTGACGGAGCGGGTAACCACAAGTTGTTCGACGTCCAGGCGACGCATCACCACATTTTCGAAGGTCTCACCTTCCGCAACACGGAAGTTGCTATTTTCGCCGGCGACAAGGAAGTGATGGGGGCAGTCGGCCTGACGGTTCGGAACTGCCGTTTTGAAGACATCGGCGCGGGTGTCTGGACCGAAAATGCCGATTCGCGTGATTTTTTTATCTCCGACAATCTCTTCCTTGGCCGGGAGGATCAAATGCGTCTCATTGGGTGGAATCAGGCCGGCCAACGCGCAGCGGGCATCTATCCTTCCCACCAATTGCGTAGTTTTTTCGCTGTTAAGGTGTATGGACCGGGCCACGTGATCGCGCATAACGCGGTCGCTTATTTTCACGATGGTATTTGCATCTCCACGTACGGCCCACCGGACGCCGACCCGGAACGCCGCGCCTCGTCGATCGATATTTACAACAACGACATTCATCTTTCAAACGACGACTTTATCGAGTCTGACGGCGGCACGCACAACATCCGCATTTTTCAGAATCGAGGTGTGAACGCCGCCCATAATGGCTACAGCGCCCAACCGATGTTCGGCGGTCCCGTTTATTTTTTCCGGAACGTGCTCTATCACGTTCCTGCAGGAGGCGCGTTCAAATTTGGAGCCAAACCAACCGGCATACTGGTCTATCACAACACGCTGATCGGAGAGCAGACCGCGCGCGATCCCTACTCAAACACTCATTACCGCAACAACTTGTTCCTCGGCCGCGATACTCCGAACCGCGGAGTGATGACATGGGCCAACGCTACGCCCAACTACAGCAGTGACTACAACGGCTTTCGTCCTAACCGTAGCGTCAATGCGCAGTACACGTGGTTGGCTCCGGCTCCCGGCAAATTTGCTTACAATCCGAAGGAAGGCGACTGGCGAAGCTTCGCCACATTGGCCGAGTTCCAGAAGGCAACCGGACAAGAGGCCCATGGCATCGAGCTGGACTACGACATCTTCGAAAGTATGACGCCTCCCGACCCGGCACGCCGCTATCACGTTTATCACGCCATGGACTTGAACTTCCGTCTTAAACCGTCTTCGAAGGCTGTCGATGCGGGGACGCCATTAGCCACAGTGAATGACAACATCACTGGTAAGGCGCCCGATCTCGGAGCCCTCGAACTTAACCAGCCGGAACCACACTACGGTCCGCGCTGGATTACCTGGAAACCCTTCTATCGCTAGGAAACGCCTCCGCGATGTCTATCATTCGGCGCGTATCGATGAAGCCTTGGCTATCGTTAACAGCGCAGAAGCAGTGCGACGTCGAGGAGGCATTTATGCGATACGCAATCTCTTCGATGTCGTTCCTCAGATCACCGAGCTTGTCTGTTCAACGAAGATGCATTCGATCACGGTTTCAGGTATCGGTAAAGGGGCGTTCGCGGTTCGCGGAACGCTCTTCGACAAAACTCCCGATGACAATTGGCTTGTACCGTGGCATCAGGATCTCACGATTTGCGTGAAAGAACGCCTGGAAGTCCCCGGCTTCGGACCGTGGTCTCTAGAAGCGGGAGTACATCACGTTCAGCCTCCAGTCGATTTTCTCGAGAGAATGCTTGCCATCCCGATTCACCTTGACGACTGCGGAGAACCGAA
>DASQLD010000256.1:0-5675 GCA_035630195.1 Bryobacteraceae bacterium | reverse complement strand
ACGAGGATCTGTGCGACAGGCGGAAGCCGATGTAGACTTTGCCAAACAGCAAGTGTCGCTTCTCCAAGCCGAAGCGAATCTGGAGACGGCGAAAGCCAATCTCATTAAGGCTGAGCAGGATTTCAATCGCTTGAAGCCGCTTGTTGAACAAGATGCGGCTCCCCGGCAGGATCTAGACGCCGCGACAGCGAATTTTCGCGCGGCCGAAGCGAATGTTCGGGCGAACGAGGCAAACGTCAAGCAAGCGAGGCTCGGTACGGATACGCAAGTCCAGTCGACGCAAGGTAAGCTGCAGCAGCAGCGGGCGGCGCTCACAAACGCGACGTTAAATCTTGAGTACGGCACGGTGCGTTCGCCAATTAGCGGTCGTGTCGGCGATTCTCTGGCGCCTGTTGGCGGGTTAGTAACTGCCAACTCTGCCTCGCCATTGACAACGGTGGTGCCACTGAATCCGATCTGGGTGCGATTCAAGCTGAGCGAATCGCAGTATCTGGAGTATCAGCGGGTCAAGGGGAGCGCAAAGGGTCAGGGGCCACCGCTCGAGTTGTTCCTGGCTGACGAAACCAAGTTTCCTCACTCGGGACAGATCGAAAACACGCTGAACCAAGTGGATCCGCGCACGGGAACGCTCGAAGTGCAGGCGCGATTTCCAAACCCTCAGAATTTGGTGCTTCCGGGACAGTTCGGGAGAGTGCGGTTCCAAACGAAGGAACGGCAAGGCGTCATCATGGTTCCGCAACGCGCCGTGCAGCAGAACCAGAGCATCCAATCCGTTTATACGGTGGTCACCGACAACAAGATCGAAGCCCGGCCGGTGAAAACGGGCGAGCGCGTGGGTAACAACTGGATTATCGAGCAAGGATTGCAATCCGGCGATCGTGTGGTGGTGGAAGGCTTACTGTCGGTGCGACCGGGTGTTCCCGTTCGACCGATCCCGTACCAGCCGGAGAAGAGCGAATAGGCGGCATCAGAGAATATGGCACGCTTCTTCATCGATCGTCCCGTCTTCGCGATGGTTATCGCGATCATCATCGTCATTCTCGGCGCGGTAGCGATACCATCGTTGCCGATCGCATCGTTCCCGCAGGTAGTTCCTCCGCAGATCCAAGTCACGGCTGTTTATCTGGGCGGTAACGCACAAGATTTGGAGAAGACCGTGGCACAGCCGATTGAAGAACAACTCGTCGGCCTGGACGGCATGTTGTATTACCAGTCGACAAGTGGAAACAACGGACAACTGATTATCAACCTGACGTTCGAGCTGGGCACGGATCCCGACACAGCCGTGGTACAGACGCAGAATCGTGTCAACGTCGCGCTTCCTCGACTGCCCCCGGAAGTACAGCGGCAGGGCGTCGTGGTGCGAAAAGTATCGAGCGCGTTTCTGATGGCTGTGACGCTTACATCGAAAGATGAGCGCTACGACTCGCTGTTTTTGAATAACTACGCGCAGATCAATCTGGTGAATCAACTCGGCAGTATTCCAGGTGTCGGCGAATCGCGCCTAGCTTCGCAGCAAGTGTATTCGATGCGCGTTTGGGTGAATCCGGACAGGATGTCGACCCTTAAGCTCAACGCGACGGACATTGGCGCGGCGATCGCGGGACAGAATCAACAGAACCCGGCCGGCGCGATCGGACAAGCTCCCACACCCCAAGGAACGGACTTTCAGTATGCGGTGAGCGCGCCGGGGCGCCTCACAGATCCAGCGCAATTTGAAAATATCGTGATCCGATCGCAGCCTGATGCCTCTCTGCTGCGTGTTCGCGATGTCGGACGCGTGGAGCTTGGCGCTCAGAGTTATGGCAGTTTCAGCCGCTTGAACGGACGTCCTTCGGGGAACGTGATCATCTTCCTCTCGCCCGGAGCCAATGCCGTACAGACGGCCGATGCGGTGAAGAAGTTCATGGTGGAAGCCAAACGAACATTTCCGACCAACATTGACTACGTGATTCCGTACGATTCGACTATGTTCGTTCGCACTGCCATCGGCGACGTGGTCACAACGCTCGTCGAAGCCGTGATGTTGGTGATCCTGGTCGTCTTCATCTTCCTGCAGAGCTGGCGCGCCACACTCATCCCTCTGCTGACTGTACCGGTGGCTGTTATCGGCACGTTCGCTGTATTTCCGTTGCTGGGGTTTTCGATCAACATCACGAGCATGTTCGGTCTAGTGCTGGCGATCGGAATCGTTGTTGATGACGCAATCGTCGTTGTCGAAGCGGTACAGCGTCATATTGACGAGGGCATGTCCGCGCGAGAGGCAACGATCAGGGCAATGGACGAAGTATCCGCTCCTGTGATTGCGATCGCGTTTATTCTAGCCGCCGTCTTCATTCCTGTCGCTTTTATTAGCGGAATCAGCGGCGAGATCTACCGGCAGTTTGCCTTGACGATTGCGGTATCGGTTTTGTTGTCGGCGTTTAGCGCTCTGTCGTTGAGCCCTGCCTTGTCTTCGCTGATGTTGCGTCCGCACAAAGAATCGAGGGGGCTACTGGCGCGCGGGTTCGGTCTGTTCAATCGCGGCTTCGATTGGACAAATCGCAAGTACATGTCTTCGGTGGGATTGTTGATACGCCGGTCAGCGCTCGCAATTATCGCTTTGCTCGCCTTCACGGTAGCTACAGGCGGATTGTTTCGAAGCTTGCCGGCGGGCTTCCTGCCGAATGAAGATCAAGGCGCGTTTTTCGTATCCATTCGGCTGCCGGATGGAGCTTCTACCGAACGAACCGATCTGGCGGTTCGCAAGATCGAGCAGATCACGAGCAAGCTTCCCGGGGTCGGCACGTACTTCGTGTTAGGTGGACTCGACATCGCGACCGGCACATCGAACTCAAACGTTGCTACTCTCATCGCGACATTGAAGCCGTGGGAGGAACGTCATAGCAAAGAGACGCAAATTGAATCGATTCTCGGACAGGCACAGGCGCAATTCGCCAGTGTTCCCGAAGCGTTTTCCTTTGCATTCGGTTTGCCTCCGATACTTGGGTTGAGTCCGACGGGAGGCTTTCAATTCATGCTGGAAGACCGTGCCGGCGGCGACATTCAGGGACTTGGTAGGGCCGCTGAGGCGCTGGTGAATGCAGCGCGGCAAAGGCCGGAACTAGCCAATGTGATCAGCACATTTCGTCCGAGCGTTCCGACGTATGCGGTCACGATGAACAACGACAAGCTACAGACGATGGGAATCCCGCTGAGAGATGCGTACAACACGCTGCAGACATTTCTGGGCGGTTTGTACGTAAACGATTTCAATCTGTTCGGTCGAGTTTGGCAGGTGCTGGTGCAGGCTGAGCCGTCGTATCGAAATGATCCGACCGATATCCAACGATTCTTCGTGCGGACGTCGGAAGGTGAGATGGTTCCGTTATCGACGTTGGCGTTAGTGGAGCCTTCGACTGGTCCTGATGTGATCTATCGGTATAACCGGTTTCGCGCGATTCAGATTCTGGGTGGTCCGGCGCCGGGATATTCGAGCGGTGAAGCTACACAGGCGATGCAGGAAGTCGCTGCCGCAACGCTACCCTCGGGGTTCGATTTTGAATGGACCGGGACGACCTATCAGGAGAAGCAAGCTCAGGGGAACGAGGCTGCCATCTTCGGGTTTGCGGCGGTGCTGGTATTTCTATTCCTCGCGGCGCTGTATGAGAGCTGGTCGATACCGCTCGCGGTGCTGTTCGCGCTGCCGCTTGGAATCTTCGGGGCACTGCTCGGCGTATGGATGCGGTCGTATCCGTACGATATCTACACTCAAATCGGTATTGTCACGCTGATTGGTTTGTCGGCGAAGAACGCGATTCTGATCGTCGAGTTTGCTAAGGAACGTCGCGACCATGGCGATTCCGTCCGGCACGCCGCGAGCGAGGCGGCGCGTCTGCGACTCAGGCCAATTCTGATGACGTCGTTTGCGTTCATCCTTGGCGTGCTGCCCCTGGTGATTGCGACCGGCGCAAGCTCGGGCGCTCGCCGCGCGCTTGGAACTGCGGTGTTCAGCGGCATGATCACGGCGACGTTCCTGACCATTTTCATCGTTCCTGTTCTGTATGTGTTGATCCAGGAATGGGTAGAGCGGCGCAGACCTGCGACCGCGCAGCAACCTGCAGCGGAGCCAGCGCAATGAGGAAACACGCTATCGTTTTGACGCTTGTTGTCACGCTCACCGGCTGTGCCGTAGGACCGAACTACAAGCGTCCCGAAGTCGCGGTCCCGCAGACTTTCCGGGGCGCTCCCGATACGTCCGCTTCGTCGTCGCTGGCCGACACGAAGTGGGATGCGCTGTTCGGCGATGAAACATTGAACCAACTGATCCGGACAGCGCTCGAACGAAACTTCGATATTCGGATGGCCGCAGAACGGGTGCAACAGGGTCGCGCACAGCTCGGGATTACGAGCGCGAATCAATACCCGTTCATCGATGCGCAGGCGCAGTTTAACTCGGTGCGGCAGTCTTCGTTGGGCTCGTTTCGGTTTATCCCGGTCGGCACGAATTTGAGCGCTACCTTCACGCAGCTAGGAGCCGCGTTGACCTGGGAAATCGATCTTTGGGGAAGGCTTCGCCGACTAACCGAGGCGGCGCGAGCGCGATACCAGGCAACGGAAGAAGACCGGCGCGGCGTAAACGTGGCGTTGATTGCCGACGTTACAAACGCTTACTTTCAGCTACTCGAGTATGAGTTAGAACTCGAGATCAGCCGCAAAACACGGGACACTGCGACGGAGAGCTTACGAATCGTGCAACTTCGGCGGGACGAAGGCGCGGCATCGGGACTCGATGTTCGACAAGCCGAGCAGTTGATTTACACTACCGCCACGCAGATCGAAGCGGTGGAGCGAGGAATCGGTCAGACAGAAAATTTGTTGAGCTTCCTTCTCGGCGCCACACCTTCCTCCCAGCCTCGTGGCCGCCGATTGGATGAGATCGCGCTACCTCCGGACTTACCGGCCGGACTTCCTGCATCGCTGATTGAGCGACGGCCGGATGTTCGCGCAGCAGAGCAGAATCTGATCGCCGCAAACGCCGAGATCGGCGCGGCGAAGGCGTTGTTCTTTCCGCAGATCTCCCTCAGCGCGTTCGCGGGCGGCCAAAGCCGCGCATTGACAGAGATCGCGACGGGGCCGGCTCGGGTCTTCACACTCGCGCCCAATGCGCTGATTCCGATTTTCCATGGCGGACAGATACGGAACCAAGTTCGACTAACGGAGGCGCAGCAGCGCGAGCTGCTGGTGGCATACGAAAAGTCCATCTATAACGGACTGAGGGAAGTCTCCGATTCGCTCATTGGATATGCGCGGATTCGCGCGCAGCGACTGCAGCAGGAGCAGCTCGTTAAATCGTTGGACGACGCGGTGCGGTTGTCGAACCTCCGGTATAAAGGCGGTCTCGACAGCTACCTTCAGGTGTTGGACGCTCAGCGCAACCTTTTCTCCGGTGAGCTCGGGCTAGCACAATTGCGGCTTGCCGAACGATTGTCGGTCGTGCAGTTGTATCGAGCGCAGGGCGGCGGATGGCAGTAGTGTAACCACTTCCGGCGGGCGCATCGGTACCTCATGATAGTCATCCTGATGACGAAAGCTTTCTCCTGCTTTCCGAGTCCCTGCAGGCGCTATCTCAGCTCGGGAATAGCTTCGCATGGCTTGACGTGAAATCGGAGGAGTTCGTTCAGATCCCGGGCGGG
>DASQLD010000255.1:0-7782 GCA_035630195.1 Bryobacteraceae bacterium | reverse complement strand
CGATTGAATGCGGGGCAAGGAGGCGACGACACCATCCTGAAGATGTGTGAGTTGCTTCTCCGTTCCCTTGCGATGTAAATAGACTTCAGCGGGCCTTTCGGGGCTCGTCTTCAGCAGTACACACTGATTCCCGTCTGGATTTCCGTCTGGCGTGCAGCTTGCGAAACCGGCGATACGCTCTGCCAAGACCTCCACCTTATCGGAACTGAGATCCTGCCTTAACAGGACGTCCTGAATGCCTTTGCCGGCCGTGTAAGTGATGCTGCGGGAGTCGGAGGCCCAATGGAAACTGTTCCCATTTCGGAATACATCCGCGTCGTGTTTGCGAGTGCAATATCGGGGCGGTCCGCCCGTGGTAGGAACAACTGCGACGTGACGCGCTTCGAAATAGTTCTGTGAACCCGCCTGCGAATGGAATGCAATCCAGCGACCGTCGGGAGAGTAGGAGGGATCGGCATCACGACCTGGTTGCGCCACCAGCGCTCGCTCAGCGCCGGATGAACGATCAATTTCGTAGAGGTCGACATTGAAAGCGTCGCGGTCCCGCGGTGTCGGCTGGGCTGCGTAAACAACTCGACTTGCATCGGGAGATACGGAGAATGAAATGACGTGCCGATCGGCCTTAGTGATAAGTTCTGCTGGTCCGCCGGAGAGAGCCTGCCGGTACAGCCGCCCGTAACGATAGTCTCGATCCATCACGATCGGATCGGGCGTGGGTCCGCTATCGCTGGATACATAAAACATCGCCAACGCATCCGGAGACCAGGAGAACGACGTTATCGGTCCCTTTGCATCGGTTATGCTCCGCACCGATCGATCGGCAACATCATAAACTTTGATTTGCTTGTCGAGGAATGCAAGGAACTTCGAGTTCGGAGACCATCGCGGACGCGTCCCCGATACGACACGCTCGCCTGCGCCTGCGGAGGCCAGGGCAGCCACGTGGATGCCACCGCGCATGACATACGCGTACGCATTTCCATCGGGTCGAATTTGCGGGTCTGACGGCGAGGCTAATTGAAGCAGAGCCTCCACTGTCCACACGGCAAAGGCGAGCAAGCTAAGAAATGATCTCCCGGATTGGTTTTCCGTAGTCGATATCGAGCCGCTTGCGCCCAGGCACATCCAAGCGTTTTGGATCGATGCCAAGCTGATGCAGAACGGTGGAGTGGATATCCGTTACGTAGTGACGGTTCTCCACAGCGTGGAAACCAATCTCGTCCGTGGCTCCGTGAACGACGCCCGCCTTGATGCCTCCGCCAGCCATCCAGACGGAGAAGCCGAAGGGATGATGATCGCGGCCGTTCGATGCTTCGGCCCCCGGAGTTCGGCCGAATTCGGTTGCCCACACGACGATCGTTTCGTCAAGTAATCCTCGCTGCTTCAGATCCTTTAGAAGCCCGGCAACCGGCTTATCGACCTGGGCAGCAAGCTCGGTGTGGTTCTTTTTCAGATCTTTGTGCGCGTCCCAGGCATTTCCCGCGCCGCCGTGATACACCTGAACGAACCGAACTCCACTCTCCGACATGCGGCGAGCTGCGAGGCACACCTGACCGAACTCCTTGGTGTTCTCCTGGTCCAGCCCGTACATCTTCTTCGTCTCTTCCGACTCTTCTTTGAAATTGATCGCTTCGGGAACGGCCATCTGCATCCGAAACGCAAGCTCGTAGGACTTGATCCTCGCAGCGAGAGCACTGTCGGTTGGGTATTCGACCGCCGAGATGCGATTCAGTTTGCCGAGAAGCTCAAACTCGCGCTTCTGTTCTTCGCGGTACACGTCAGGCCCCGGAGAGACAAATGGCAACGGCTTCTCGGGATCCACTTCGAGGTAGACGCCGGCGTGTTCCGGTCCCAGATAGCCCGAGCCGTGCGTACCCACGCCTCCGCAACAGTCGCCTGGCGGCTGACCGAGCACAACGTATGCGGGCAGGTTCTCATTGAGCGTGCCCAGTCCGTAATGGACCCAGGAGCCCAGCGTCGGAAGGTATCCGTCGAAGATATGCCGGCCCGTATGGAATTGAAGGATTGCGCCGTGGTCGTTGTCGGTGGTCCAGGTAGACCGAATGAGCGAAACCTCGTGCATCATGTCGCCCATGTGAGGGAACCAGTCCGACACATCGACCCCGTTCTTGCCACGCTGTTTGTGCCCCGTCTGCATCGGATACAGGGTCAATTTAATATCGTGTTGTCCCGGGACGAACGCCTTCAGATTCTCCTTCACGAACGGGTTTGAAAGGACATCTTTGTGCGGAGTCTCGGAAAGCTGCTTGCCTGCAAATTTGTTCAGCGCAGGTTTAGGGTCAAACGATTCCACGTGACTGACGCCACCGAGCATGAATAGCCAGATTACGCGTTTGGCTTTGGGCTGGAAGTGAGGCTTGCCGTCCGGAGGCGTCCAGTTGTCTTCCACAGCGCCTGCTTTTTGGGGCAGAAGAGCGCCCAGCGCAAGCCCGGTAAGGCCCATGCAAGTGTCGGATAAAAAAACACGCCGCGATCGGCTATCGGAACAAAGATGGGGTTTCCGCATAACAGGCGCTCCTAACGAATGGTCACAATATCATTATGATTTAGCAGGACGTGCACCAGACTCTCCCGGGCCCGTTGATTCGGGTCTTCGGACGGCTTAATCGTGGCCGCCGGTCCCGACTTGAAGGGCGTGAGGCTAGCCCGATCTCCGTAGAACACAGCTTGTTCGCGCAGGTACTTCAGGGACTCCTGCAACTCCGCCGCGACGGGAGCCCGGCCCAGAATCCGGTCAAACGCTGCAGCCACAAATTTCTCGTCTGACGGCGTTGGAGCGGTCGCGACCGAGCGATTACCCTCAGCCTGCGCCCGGGGCGTGGATGGAATCGCCGGCGAAAGCTGAGTGGCGACCTCACGAGCCATGGTGAGACTGAGCTTGCTGTTTGCGAGCGCCAGCGCCTGCTGTGGCACGATACTCTCGCTTCGCTGGAAACACTCGATGGGACTGGCGACGTCGAAGACTTTCAGCATCTCGACTTGCAAGTCAGGCGCGGTTCGGAAGTAGATACTGCGCCGGTACACATCTTCGCCCTTTTTCTCGTCGATGTCGGGTCCGCCCATGGTGTTGTCGAGTTTGCCAGCGATGGCGAGAATGCTGTCGCGTACAGCTTCCGCTTCGACACGTCGGACGTTCATGTGCCATAGATACACGTTGTCGGGATCGATCTTGGCTTGTGGCGCGTCGGCTTTCCATGCGGATGACTGCATCTTGTAAGCGTTGGAGGTGACCATCAGCCGATGCATGGCCTTCATGTCCCAATTGCCTTCCATGAACTCGACTGCCAGCCAGTCGAGTAACTCCGGATGAGAGGGCGCTTTCCCGCTCTTGCCAAAGTTAAAAACCGTGGATACCAGCGGCTTTCCAAAGTGACGCATCCACATGTGATTCATTGCGACTCGCGCAGTCAGTGGATTGTCCTTCGCGGCGATCCAGCGGGCGAGCGCAGTGCGGCGGCCGGAACTTGTGCTGGGATAGCGAGGCCCGACGGGAGTGTAGCCCTCGGCCGGTTCTTTTAGAGACTTGACGGCGGCTTCCAGCTTGCGTAATGCTGCATCGCGTTTCTTCTCGTTCGTTTTCGCCTGTTCCAGTTCAAACTGCCCGAGCGTCACCTCCGCCTGGGCCAGAAGGAAATTGGCGTGCCGTTCCAGCCTCCGCGCCTCTTCCGCCAACTGTTCCGCATTCGAAGGTACAGGCGTTGCCATCACCGCAGCCTCGGCATCCAGACGCGCTCGCAATGCGGGCAAGGCTGCCTTGACCGCTTCCAGTTTCATTTCAGCGGCGAGGATTACAGGCGCGGCCTCCGGTTTCTCCTTTGCCTTCTTCAGGTCCGCCTCGGCCTTTTCGATCGCTGCCTGTGCCTGCGCGATCAAGTCAGGTGCGATGAACGGACGCCCGTCCGGGAAAGAAGCCTCTGGCGGAAGTGTCACCGGTTCGATTTTTAAGTCCGGCTTTCCGAATAATTGCGGGACGGCCGGTTCGAGTGCAACGGACGTGTCGGGACTATTTTCGTTACCTCGGATGAAGCGATAGGTGTGTCGTGAAGCATCGGCGTCATAGACACGCGGCAAACCATCTTTGATGGTGTCGGCCTGGCCGGGAATACGATCTGTCCTGACCTCATGCGGCTCGAAGAAGGCGCGCATACGGTAATAGTCGGCATGCGGAATCGGATCGTATTTGTGTGTGTGGCAGCGAGCGCATTTCATCGTGACGCCCAGGAACGCGGCGGACGTGTACTCGACCGTATCCTGCAGCCACACGTTGCGATTGAACATGTACCAGTTGCGCGCGAGATAGCCGGTCGCGCGCAGTACCTTCGGATCCGTCGGAGCCACTTCGTCTCCGGCGAGCATCTCGACGATCATGCGGTCGTACGGTTTGTTCTCGTTGAGCGACTCGATTGTCCAATCGCGCCAACGCCAGATATGCCGCTGCGAATACCGCACCTGATTGCTCTGCCGGTACCCATACCAATCGGAATAGCGCCATATGTCGAGCCAATGACGACCCCATCGCTCTCCGTACTGTGAGCTGGCCAGGAGTTGGTCGACAACCTTCTCGTATGCCTGGGGGTTCTTATCTGCCAGAAACGCGGCGACAGCCTGCTGTGTCGGCGGCACTCCGACGAGATCGAAATAGACCCGACGCAAAAGAGTGCGTTTGTCGGCCTCAGGCAACGGTGTTAGACCTCGTTTTTGCTGCTCTGCCGCTATGAACGCGTCGATTGGGTTTTTAGAAGGGGGGTTGGCAGGTACGGCTGGCCGGACAGGCTGCCTGAACGCCCAATGCTTCTCGGCGTCAGCACGACTGATCGCGTCCGGATCAACTTCGGCGTCGCCATAAGGCATTCCGGACTTGATCCAGGTCGAGATCTTTGCGATATCCTCTACTGGCAGTTTCTTGCCCTTGAAGGGCATGGCGGGTTCGGTAATGTGCGCGACTACCTTGTACAACTGTGAGTCGTTTGGATTGCCGGAGATGACGACGGGGCCATGTTCGCTGCCACGCAACAGGGCCTCACGCGTTGAAAGATCGAGACCGCCTTGTTTAACTTTCGCGTTGTGGCAAGGGGCACAGCTCTTGCTAAGCAGAGGTTCGATCTGATCCCGATAGAGATTCGGGGCCGATGGCTGCTGCGCGAACAGCCAACTCGCGGCGAAAACAAACGGCAAACAAGCTCGGACGAGCATCAGCTTATCTCTATGGTAAGACAAGTTCTTGGTCTCACGAGCCTATGTCCAGTCATCGGGACGAATTATGACACCGCGTCTTCCGGCGGTACCCGCGGCAAGATTGCTGAAGCCGTCTGCTTCAGCTTTTCGACGGTACTGTCGATGGCGTCGAGCGGAATCTGATCCGTTGTGCCGACCACTGACAGAGCGGCCGCAAATCGCCCCCCTGGGTGATGAACAGGAACAGCGACACACCTGACGGCCAGTTCCTCTTCTTCATCGTCGATTGCATATCCAAGGCTTCGGATCTTAGTAACTTCGCGCATCAACTGCCTTGGCGCCGTGATTGTGTTCCGCGTGTGACGGATGTAGGTCTGTTTTGCGAGCGTTCGCTCCAACAACTCGGGAGGCCCGAAGGCGAGCAGGATTTTGCCGACTCCCGTACAGTGAAGGTCCATCCGCCGGCCGACGTACGTGTCGATTTTTATCAGACCCGGGGAATCGGCTTTCTGGATGTATACACCCTGGTCGCCATCCGGAATTGCGAGATGAGCGGGCAGATGAAGCTGATCGACCAGGACGCGCATATGCGGCAGAGCTACCTCGGAGATGGAGAGATTCTTCATCATCCCGAGTCCCAGACCGTAGGCGCGCAGGCCGAGACTGTAGTTGAGCGAATCTGCGCGTTTCTGGACATAACCTAGCCGCTCGAGCGTGAGAATTATCACGTGGGCAGAGCTTTTCGGTATCGCAAGTTTGCGGCTGAGTTCGGAAATGTTCAGACCTCGCCGGGAATTGTCGAGAACCTCGAGAATAGCAAGCGCTCGTTCCACAGCATTGGCGTTCGGTATGGCTGACATGCTCTCGTTTTCAGAATTCTGAACTGATGGTCGCTTTGGGGCAAGCTACGAGGCAGCCCTATGTCCAGTATCCTGAACAGAAATTCCGGACGCATACTTGACCCTGGAGCGGGGCCTCCGTACGCTGTCCCTAGCGCCTCTTACGATTCCTATAAATGTCCACGCTTGTTCACGACGCATCTGCGATCGATTTTGATCGTCCCGGAAAACATGACTATCAAGTTGCGTTCCATCTGGACGGCGCCTGGGGCTATTCCCTGGTTCCGCTGACGGTGATTAATGGAAAGCGCGGTCGTAACACCAATGGTGTTCTGTGCTTCGGAGGTACACACGGCAACGAGTATGAGGGACAGATCGCAGTAAAACAGTTGTGCAATACGCTGGACGCGGACCAGATTAGCGGTCGTGTTGTCCTGATCCCGCAACTAAGCGAAAGCGCTTGCGTAGCGAACACGCGAACGTCGCCGCTCGATGGCGTGAATATGAATCGCGCATTCCCGGGAAATCCGCGCGGCACTATTTCTTATCGAATTTCTAATTTCGTGAAATCGAACATTTTCCCGCTCGGCCGCGTTGTGATCGATGTCCATTCCGGCGGAAAAGAGGGCGCATTTCCGATGTGTACCTCTTTCCATCCGATACCCAGCGCGGAGCAGAGGGCAGAGATCGCCAAGGTGTCGAGGCTTTTCGACACTCCTTTCGCTTTCATCTATTCGAGCGCAATGGCGTCAGGACTTCTCACGGACGAGGCTGAAGCCGAAGGCAAGATTACGCTTGGTGGCGAGTTCGGAGGCGGCGAGACCACCAATCGTCTCGGTGTGCGGCACGCTTATGAGGGAATCCTGAACGTCCTGCGGCATTACGGGCATCTAGAGGGCGCGATTCGCCCGGTCCGGGACGAGAATGCGCCCGCGACGAAGCTGGTGAAAGCCGACGCTCTGAATGCGTATGTGCCATGCCCGCGCGATGGCATTTGGGAGCCACTAGTGGATTTGGGGTCGTACATTTCGACGGGGGAATTGATCGGGCGTCTTCACGACTTCGCCGACCATACATCTCCGGCCCTCGAAATTCGCGCCGGCAAGGACGGGTATCTGCTCATGATGCATCTGAGCGCGCGTCCGCAGAAGGGTCAGACGCTCTACGTTCTTGCAGACGAGGTGGACTGGTCTGAGGTGATCGGGTGAAGATCACCAACGTCGAACTGTTTGTCCTGAAGTCAGAGGGTCTCTACAACAACCCGGAGGGTTCTGAGGAGCCTTTGGGACCCACGTACATGGGCTTGGTCAAAGTCTCCACGGATGAAGGTCTCTATGGCTATTCCGACATCGAGACTTGCGCGAGTGTCGCGAAGGCATGTGTGGATGCTCCGAAGTGGAGTCAGGAAGAGGGGATGGAGTGCTTCGACGGACTCGCCTCCCTCCTAATCGGCGAGAATCCGCTTGAGGTGGAACGGCTCTGGTATCGAATGTACCGCGGAAGTATCTACTATGGGCGTCGCGGCGTTGCTCTCCAAGCCATATCGGCAATTGATATTGCCTTGTGGGACATCTGCGGGAAAGCGTATCGTCAGCCGATCCATATACTGCTGGGCGGCAAGTGGCGGAACAAAGTTCGAGCCTACGGGAGCACGTTATTTCGACCGACCCCGCAGGCGATGCGAGAGGCCGTCCACAAATACATAGACGAAGGTTTTACCGCCGTAAAATTTGGCTGGGGAGTATTC
>DASQLD010000254.1:0-5161 GCA_035630195.1 Bryobacteraceae bacterium | reverse complement strand
CAACGCGAGCGCTACCAGAATTCCTCCTGCAAGTCCGAGCGGCTCGGGATTGCCGAATAGCTGTTGATTGAACTCCTGGCCAAGTTTCTTCTCAGATCCTGCGCGGGTGACGATCAAGCCACCGGCAACGGAGATCATCAGAGCAGGAATGACTGTGACAAGACCATCGCCTATGGTCAGGATCGTGTAGGTTTCAAGGGCTCGCCGAAGATCCATCCCATGCTGCAAAACACCAATCAGAAATCCGGCAAGAATATTGATAGCCGTAATCAGAATGCTGGCGATTGCATCGCGCTGGGTGAAGCGCGATGCACCGTCCATGGCGCCGTAGAACTCCGCTTCCGCAGAAAGTTGCTTTCGGCGGGACCGCGCTTCCGTTTCATCGATTAGACCGGCATTCAGATCCGCATCGATCGACATCTGCTTCCCGGGCAGCGCGTCGAGAGTGAATCGGGCGGTGACTTCTGAGATGCGAACGGCGCCGTGGTTAATGACGACATATTGGATTGCGATGAGTACGAGGAATACGACAACGCCAATTACGTAATTACCGCCAACCACGAAGTTCCCGAATGCTTCGATAACGTGGCCGGCGGCGGACGTGCCGGATGCGCCGTTGAGAAGGATCAACCTTGAAGACGAAATGTTCAACGCGAGACGAAAAAGTGTCAGCAGCAGAAGTGTCGTTGGAAATGTACTGAACTCGACGGGTCTGGTGATGTACATCGACACCATCAGGACGACAACTGACAGCATGATATCGGCGGAAATCAACAGATCGAGAAGGAACGCCGGTAGCGGTGTAATCATTGCGATCACAATCGCGAGAACACCGATCGGCACAGCCATATCGCCGAGAGTCTGTAATGTAAAGATGGCCGGCGCGGGCCTTGCGGCCGCTATGCCCCTGGACATAGTTCCGCCCTTTCCATCAATATGTCCCTCATGCGGTTCTCCTGCGGCCCATAAGACGATAAATGTAAGCGAGCACTTCGGCGACTGCCCGATAGAACTCAGCCGGGATCTCCTGGCCTACTTCCGCCGCGGTGTAAAGCCCGCGTGCGAGCGGAGGATTTTCGATGATCGGCACACCGTGTTCGATGGCCTTCTGCCGAATCCTCAGAGCCAGGTAGTTTTTGCCCTTCGCTACTACTAGTGGGCTAGCCATCGAATCCATCTCATACCGAATTGCAACTGAATAGTGCGTGGGGTTAACAATGACGGCAGTCGCTGTGGGCACATCCTGCATCATGCGTCTGCGTAGCAGCTCGCGACGCAGACGCCGTATCTGTGCTTTGATCTGAGGATTGCCGTCGCTTTCTTTCGCTTCATCGCGAATGTCCTGCTTCGACATTCGAAGCTGTTTGTAGTACATCCAACGGTTGCGGGCGAGTTCGATAACGCCAAACAAGATTAATATTCCGCCGGCCCGCCAAAGTAACTGTTGGGCGGACTCAGCGATCTGTGCGGCTCCCATACGCGCAGTCATAAAAGGCAGTTGCATCAGTCCTGGCAAGCTGTCGCGGATGAGTAAATAGAGGAGATAGCCCATCGCAGCCATCAAAGCGAAGGCTTGGATCGCAGCAGGGATGTTCTGCTTTGGAAGCTCCTTCAGGCGATTGATGGGATTGAAGCGCGCGCCACTCGGCATGAGCCGCTTGAAGCTGATGCCCATGTTGGTGGAGAGTAACTGCGCCAGCAAGGTAATGGACAGCAAAGCGCCGGCTGCGAGCGCCAGGGGAAGGAATGCGCGCCACAACGCATCTTTGGCGAGCGACGTCATAGCCACAACATTGATCTCGGTTGTAAACGCTCGCTTCAGCAGATGTTGAAAATCGAACTGCGTCTGGCGAAACCAGGATGCGCCCCATGCAGACAGGATGATTACGACACCTAAATACTGTGCGGCTCCGACGAAGTCTTTGGAGGCCGGGAACTGGCCATCCTCGCGGGCTTTCTGGAGCCGTCTGGGAGTAGCTTTCTCTGTACGCTGCTCGGACATAGTTAACGAATCATGATGCGCGCAAGAAGTTCCAGTGCGCCGTTGGCGTGCTGCTCATACACTCGCGGAAATGCCGCCAGGGTCCATGCCAGGATGAACAAGGCCAGCGCCATCTTCACTGGAAACGCAACAGAAATCATCTGCACTTGAGCGTTAATTCGTCCGACCAACGCTAGTGCCAGATCGACAAGCAACAACATACCGGCCACAGGCAGAGCCAATCTGAGACCAGTAGAGAACACGGATGATCCGATCCGGATCAGTTCCTCTGCCGCGGGCCGGGCGGCAAGCCAAGATCCAGGCGGGTGGGCTTCTAGACTACGGGCGAAGATTAAAACCAGTTGACGATCCAATCCCAGCGCAAAGAACAGCATTCCAGCGAAGAGTTGAGCCATGACCAAAAGGATTCCAGAATCGGCTTGTGTGTTGGGATCGATTGTGGACGCATACCCATAACCTGCCTGCAAACCGAGAATCTGCGCTCCCATGACGATCGCTTCCGCGATAAGCCCAACCAACACACCCGCTGCGATCCCGAAGGCCGCTTCTGAGACGATCCAAACGAGAAACACACCGGTCGTCACAATTGTCGGGTCGATGACTGGCCAGCGAGACGATAAAGCAAAGGTGAATGCCAGAGACAGAACGATGCGAGCAGCCGCCGGGCTCGCTGTGACACCAGGGATAGGAATGAATACAAGTACCCCGGCTACTCGAATCAGGACAAGCGCAAAGGCGTATACCGACTCGAGTGGGATCGTGAGATCACTTGGCATATCGGCTCAGATCGCCGAACAGAGTTGTCGTGTAGGTCATCAGTCGGTTGAGCATCCAGGGCAGTAACAAAACGAATCCAACGAAAAACGCGGCGAGCCGGGGGGCCGTGCTGAATGCCGAATCCTGCATGGACGTCGCAATCTGAATGACGTTCATCACAATGCCAATCACGAACCCGATCAGGAGTAAGGGAGCCGCAACCCAGACGGCCGTCACGAGCGCCTGTTTGATTATCTGAACTGCAAACTCGGGTGTCATATCAATAGAAGCTTTTCAAGAGTGAGCCGACCACAAGGTTCCATCCGTCGACAAGAACGAACAGAAGAATCTTGAACGGAGCCGACACCATCACCGGAGGAAGCTGCACCATACCAATTGTTAGCGTGATCGAGGCTACCACCAGGTCGATGATGAGAAACGGAAGGAACAATACCGCGCCTATCTGGAAACCTGTCTTCAACTCGGAAAGAATGTAGGCCGGGATGAGTACCCGCAATTCCAGATCGGAGCGCGTGCGTGGCGCCGGCGTCTTAGCCACCTCAACGAAGAGACGCACATCTTTTTCGCGCACAAACCTTGCGAGAAAGGTTTTCATTGGTGTCGAACCTCTATCCATCGCGGCCTGCGCTGTGATCTCACCGCGCTCCAATGGGGCCCAGGCGTTGTTATAGATCTCCATCGCCACCGGCTGTGTGATGACGACCGTAAGAAACAGCGAAAGCCCGATGAGCACTTGATTCGATGGCGTTGTCTGTGTTCCGAGAGCTTGCCTCAGGAAGTGTAAGACGATGGTGATGCGCAAGAAAGGCGTGATGCACATAATCGCTGCGGGCAGCAGCGTCAGCAGCGTCAGGGATACCGCAATCTGCATCGGCAGACTGAGCCCTGCTCCCGCCTTGCCTAGACCTAGCGGCGCCAGGCTCTGAAGTAGGATTAGCGCAATCATTTCGTCTCCTCGGGAGGCTCGATTAGCTGGCATCCGGCGGGAGACACTCCGAGAAGCACGGTCTTCCCGTCAATCGAGATCATATGGAGGGAGTGGTTTTGAGTGAGAGAGAGCCGCTCAACGATCTCCATACGGCGGGACCGGGAGGACCGACTGGGGAGCGCGATATACGCGAATCCCCGGTTCCTAGCCCATAGGGCCAGCGCAATTAGCAGCACTAGAACCAGAATTACGACCGCAAACTGTTGAATAACTTCCATTGGATCGGTGAAGGGCGTAAATTTCAGCCGCTTCACTGATGTGGTGCGGAAAAATCCTAAAACTTCTCTCGGAAATCAGCGATACGAAACCCAAGGGAAGCCCCTAGGAGGATAATCTCTCCAGTACCAACAAGTTGCGATCCAACCTGCACGTCGATGTTGTCGCCCGCGGCGCGCTCGCTTCGGAGAAGACTGCCCTCCTGCAGGGCAAGGAGTTGTTCGACGGTTAGACTGCAGCACTCAAGACGAGCGTCTACGTCCATCGGGATGTCTGCGAGTGGCTTAAGATCTTCGATCACGCTCATAGGATTGGTTGGGTAAGCGCACGCGGTTCCGCGTGCGCCACGTCAAGACTAACGCTTCAGGTTGAGTACTTCCTGGCTTAGCTCGTCTGCCGTCGTGATAACGCGGGAGTTAGCCTGATAGCCGCGCTGATACACGATGAGATTGGTAAACTCGCGCGCCATGTCGACTGTCGATCCTTCGAGCGAGCCGCCTTTGACACGTCCACGCCCGCCTTGACCGGCGACTCCGATGTCGGGTTCCGTTCCTCCCGCACGAAACAGATTATTGCCGATGTCGGACATCGATCGAGTATCCGTGATCTTCGCCACCGCAATCTGCCCGAGTTCCAATTCCGCTCCCGAATCATAGCGAGCGATGACTCTGCCCTCATCTGCCATTGCGACTCCGACGAACTCGCCGGATGGCATTCCGTCTTGTGTGGTTTTTGTCGTAGTCGATGCTTTCGCCAACTGCGAGAGAGTTGCTGTTTCGGTCTTATCGTAGAGGTTGAGCTTCAGATCGAGATCTTCCGCATTGTTGAGAACAGCAGTGATGTCGATCGTGCCGTTTGCTAGCGTTGGAGCCGTCATCTTGCCATTGCCGTCGAAGGTAATCGCGACCGGTGTCGTCAGCAAGTTGAAAGGCGTGCCTGCGACCGCAGCCGAGTTTCCGCTATCTTCGCCAGGAATCGACGCCTGCATTGACCAGGCGTCGGCGCCTGTCTTCGTGAAGGTCATGGTTACGACATGGCTGGCGCCTTTCGAGTCGACGACTTCCACGGGCGATTCCAGTTTATCGCCGATGGCAGCATCGGAGTTCAGATTGGCGAACACCGACATGTTCTCCGTGATCTTTGGCGGCGATCCCTGCGGTGGGACGATGATGTCCTTG
>DASQLD010000253.1:0-7457 GCA_035630195.1 Bryobacteraceae bacterium | reverse complement strand
ACACATGAAGCCGTCCCGATTCGACGTGAAGTACAGTAGATTGCCATCGGGAGACCAACGTGGCTTGTCGTCCGACAGGTCGCCGGCGGTGATCGGAATCCACGTTGAAGCGTCCAGCCGCTCCATTCCCTTGAAACGTGTCACATAGATACGGCTGCGCCCCAGTCCCGTTTGGGCCAAAAAGGCAATAAAGCGATCGTCAGGGGAAAAACGGGGCTGATACAGGCTGTGAGAAGAATGTCTAATAAGCTCCACGTTTTGGCCGGTCGGAAGGTGAAACAGGCCAAGCGATACCACAGGCTTAGCAGTGGAGTACCAATAGAGAAGATTGGTCGCATCGTGCGAGATGTTCCACGTCCCGCAATCAGTACAGATCTTTGTGGCTTCTCCTCCACTGGACGCGACCAGATACGCTTCGCGCTTCCCATAAATGGAGTAAACCACTGTAGCTCCATCGCCCGATATCTGAGGAGAATTCTCACCCGTCGGAGTAGACGTCAGTGGCCATTCTTTGCCCGTGCCCAGATCCGTGATCCAAATATCCATATTCCCTGATCGGGTCGCGTAATAAACCACCTTGCTCCCATCAAGCGACGCGCTGGGCTGACCGTGGAACGCGGCGCCTCGCGTCAGTTGCTTCATCTCACCCGTAACTTTGCCATCGTTCGCCTGCAGCGGAAGCATCCAGACACCGGTTTTCATCTCCGCACTTGCGAACAGTAGGTCGCCGGACGGCGTCATGGCGGGATGCCCGTCAAAGGCTGTTCCGGACGTAAGCTGGCGGGCGGGAGTCGAAGTCTTCCAGTTCTTCGGCGAGAGGCGAACACCCCAGATGTTCACACTGTCTCGGAAGGCGTTCGTCGCTGCTTTTGTAGCAGAAAACAAAACGGTGTGATCAGCAGGTACCCAGAGATCGGGGGCGATTCCCGCGCCGGCGGCCGCCCAAACGGAGAGTCCTTGCTTATTCAGTTCCGCTAACACTTCCGTCTTCACTACCGCTCCGGTGGCGATGTCAGTCACCCACCAATCAGCGCGGTCCGTCGGCCTGTTCGCCCCGGTCAGGCTTTTCCCGGCCGCCGAATCGGAACCCCGGGCGCCGATGAAGAGCACATGTTTACCATCGGGGGACCAAACCGGAAAGAGAGCAGACTCAAACTGGGGCGCCAACTGCTTCGGCTCGCCTCCCTGTGCAGGCACGATAAAGATTCTGTTCGAGTCCGGAGCTGTGGGATCACCAGTGCTGAAACCTGTCCAATACGCGATCCAGTCACCTTTGGGAGAGTATCGCGGACGTCGACCATGTCGGACAAGCAGGCGCTCGGGACCACCCAACACCGAAGTCACATAGATGCCGCCGCCGTCGCGCTCGGATCGAAATACTACGGTAGTGCCGTCGGGCGAGAACGCGGGTTCGTGATCCTCCGCAGAGTGGTTGGTCAGGCGGACCGGTTCACCGCGAGACATGGATTGAATCCAGATGTCCAGTGACTCACCACCCCTATCTGACGCGTACGCAATAAACTTGCCGTCGGGACTCACGGCGGGATCTCTCGTCAGACCGTCTTCGGAAGTGATTCGAGCCAGGACACTCGTACCAGTCGAGTTATCGTTCGCTTTGCCGTTCCACCAAACAAATCCAGCCGCTGCTAACGCAAGTACTACTGCCAAACTGGCAGCTAGCCACACCGTCGCTGGCCCGCGACGAGGTTCCGAGCCGCGCGTTGCGAGGAGCCTCTCGATGGTGTCGGTTTGTTGCAGATCCTCGAGCGCCTTCTTGACATCCTCCATGCGCTGATAGCGGCGGTCAACCTTTTTCTCGATACATTGCGCGACAATCTTCTCCAGCTTCGCGGGTAGGTCTCGCGCCACCGAGCGGAGTTTCTTGGGTTCATCCTTCACGACAGCCGATAACATCTCCACGTTCGAAGCTCTCTCAAACGGCCGCGTACCCGTGAACATCTCGTACATAACGGCGCCGAGCGAGAAGATGTCCGACCTTGCGTCTACTTTCTCGCAGAGCGCCTGCTCCGGGGATAGGTAAGGCGGGGTGCCCACTATCCTGTCGTCAAGCGTTAGCCTCTCCTCGGAACTGGATCCCTCAGACATTTGAGTTAGCTTGGCAAGGCCGAAGTCCAGAATCTTGACCAGACCTGTCTGGGTGATCATGATGTTCGACGGCTTCACATCACGGTGCACGATTCCGGCGGTGTGGGCCGTTGCAAGCGCATCGGCGATTGCCAAAGCCCACGCCAAGCCCTGGCGAAGCTCCAGCGGACCTTTCTCGAGGTGCTGCTCAAGCGTTTCCCCGTCGACATACTCCATCGCGATGCAAGGAGCCTCGCCCACGTGGAAAATCTCGTAGATTGTAACGATACTCGGGTGATTCAGCGAGGAAGCCAGCCGGGCTTCCTGTATGAAACGTTTCTCACGCCTGGGATTGACAACTTCGCTTCGAAGGATTTTGAGCGCCAGCACGCGGTCAAGTTGGGTATCGCGCGCTCGATAGACGGTTCCCATGGCGCCGTGTCCGAGTTCGTCGAGGACTTCGTAATGGGAAATCGTTTGCCCGAGCACGGCGCACGTCCCGAACTGCGATTGCCATTCTAGCCTAGATGGAGCCGATTGTGCGCACTTAGGCGGCGAGGAAAGCAGGCGCAGCGATGTGAGAGTTGATTTTAGCCAACGCCAATATGGACGTGAGTGACGACAATCTAGATGCAGAAGGTGTATTTAAACAGATAGTGGAAGCCGAGTTCGTGCTGAGAAAAGCATGGGATGTGGCAGACGTTCAAGTTCAAAGACGGCGGCTGTGTAGTTCCAATCTTTCTTAATCATGAGCTGGCGCAGCCCTTTTGTTTGAGCGCCTGCGCCCATTCTAACTGTTCGAGTACGAACATCGACTTCGGGTGCGAGGTTCGCAAGTCCTCCCATATCCGCACGAGTCGGTCCGTGGCTGAGACGCAGGCGGATTCATCCACTGCTTCGGCGTAGGTTCGAATTCGTTCGAGCAACTCTACCGTTACGAAGTTGTCGCCCAGGAACGGTGGTGTGCCCGAAGGCCGTAAGTCAAGGTGCTTCAACGCTTCCGACAGGGCTTCCCTTTTTCGGCCGATCGCGTACAGCCGAATCGCCTCGGCTCTTAGTAATGACGTCTCATCAGCCTTTGCGCCTGCCTTTTTCATGTCTTCGAGAAGTCGGCGGGCCTGGTTGATCTGGATTCGCGCTCGGTCGAACTCGCGAAGGCGCAATAAAGGTTCTATTGAGCCGGTCAGATAGTCCAGGCGCGACCGAAGAGCGGAGTGGTTTTCCAATGATGTTTGCGATAAGAGCAGATACCCATCCTCAAACAACTCGAGCGCTCGCGCAGGATGCGATTCAGACATAGCATTGGCCTCTCTGGTGAAGGCTCGGGCCAAGTCAAGCCGTACCACGTCATTTGCAGGATCGGCGCTCACGAGACGCTGCGCGATTGCTCGCGCCTTTCTGTAGTGTACGGCAGCTTCGGCTGGCTTGCCGAGGTTGAAACGGGCAGGACCTGCGAATACATCGCCGAGGATCAGATGACTCCAGTAGAGCTGGCGCGCGCTCTTAGCCGAGCCCGGGTCTTTAAAGACGGTGCTCGTCGACCGTCGAGTGGCTTCCTCCAACGTTTTTACGGCCCCGGCGAAATCACCAGCCAAGCTCTGCGTGCGGCCATAGCCGACGAGTGTGCTAATCAGGTTCGCTTCCGTGCCGAGAGGCTGGTTCGGAGTTTCGGAGATCTTGCGCAGAATTCCCAGGGCGTTCGCGAACGCGTCGCTAGCTTCCGCTACCGAATTCCTCGTTTCATGGTGTCGGGCCAACTCCTTGAAGGCCTGAGCCTGCCGGAGCGGCTCCAGCGTCGGCGCCAACCTCAGCAGCCGGTCGATTACTTGCCGTTGCTCATCCGGGCGCCTGGCCTCCTGAAGAATCGGAACCAGACTGGCATAGATCTCGAACAACTTGTCCAGACGTTCGCTGCTGGGTTTCGCGTTCTCCACCAATGCGCCCAACTGGAGCGCCTTCTTTGCAAAGTTTAGACCACTGTCGGTCGCGCCGACGCTAGCTGCCGCTCCGCCGCGACTTTGGCCGAGGCGTGCGTAGGCATTCACGAGTTCCCAAGCCAAGTCCGGGTTGCGGCCGTAGTCGCGCTCCAGTCCTTCCAGGTATTCGACCGTAGCTTCGCCAAGCTTCTCGCGGGCCTTTGTACCGCCAAGAAGGCCGCCTATCTCGTCGTGTACTTCGAACAACAATCTGTCAGCGAGGCGCCGCGTTTCGGCGGCGTGCCGCATTGCATGCTCTCGCTGCCGGATCGAGACAAACGTGGCCCCGGCGAGCGCTGTAATGAGAAAAACCGTAGCAGCGAGAGGAGCCCAATGACGGTGAACAAAACGACGCGCCCGGTAGAACGCCGAGTCGGGAGAAGCGCGGACAGGACGACGTGCAAGAAAGCGCTTGCAATCGTCAGCCAATTCGGGCACGGATCCATAGCGGCGATGCGGCTCACGCTGTAGCGCTTTGAGAAGAATGTTCTCGATGTCGCCTTTGAGCTCGGGTCTAACAGCGGAGGGACGGATCACGTCCTCCTCCGAAATTTGGCGAATCGCCTCCGCTAGCGAAACACCATCGAGTTGACGAGGCGAAGTGCCCGTCAGCAGGCGGAAGAGCACTGCTCCTAGACCATACACGTCCGAAGCTACAGTTGCTGGCTGAGCGCAAGACTGCTCGGGACTGGCATATCGCGGGGTGAAAGCTTGAAGAGTAGTGGCCGACGCGTCGTCACCGATGTCGCTAGCGATTCCGAAGTCGATCAGCTTCGGGATTCCATCCGCTGTAACTAGAATATTCTCAGGCTTGATATCTCGGTGAACGATCAGGTTCCCGTGGGCGAACTGGACAGCGTCGCAGACTTTCAGAAATAGCCGGATGCGGTCCTCAGAATCAGGAAGGGACGTGTCGCAGTAATTGTCGATCGGCACACCGTCGACTTGTTCGATGACGGCATACGGCATGCCGTCGGCAGTTGTTCCGGCGTCGATGAGTCCGGCAATATATGGGTGCCGTAGGGACGCGAGTACTTGGCGTTCGCGCGTAAATCGTCTGTATGCGGTTATGCGGACGCTGTCTGGCGCGTCGGCAGGCACCTGCACGAACTTAACCGCTGCGCGCTGTTGTACCTGCCCATCTGCTCGGTGTGCTTCATACACAAAGCCCATGCCACCTGAGCCGAGCAACCTTCCTAGCTCGAACGCACCGACGCGCTGAACGGGCACCATTATTGTCTGGCGATTTCCGAGTAGAGATCCAACTGCCTGTTTGACAATGTCGGGCACCGCGGCCTCTTGCGGCGACGCGGTGTTCAGCTCTACATCGTATTCGAGAAGCGATAAGACTTCCGAGCGCACCGTTGCACTGGGGCAGTTCGAGTCGAGAAATGCACATCGGCCGGCTGCCGGAATGTTTATTGCGCGTTCAAACCAAGACTGAACTTGTTCGCTCATATGGGACGAGCGCGACCAGTCTAAGAGCTCAGCTTCCGGCGCAGCCAAGCCTGTGCGAACCGCAAATTATGACGCACCATATGGACGGACATCCCCAGCGCTTCAGCCGATTCTTCAGCGGTTAGGCCGCCAAAGTACCGCATTTCGACGATGCGGGCGAGTGTTTCGTTCTCCTTCGCCAGCGCGGCGAGAGCGTCGTCCAATTGGATCATGTCAACGATTTCCGGGCCGTCGTCGCCTTTCAGCTCGAGTACTGTTTTGGAAGACACTTCCACTCCACCCGCAGAACGCTTCAGTGTGGAACGGGACCGGGCGTGATCCAGCAATACCTGCCGCATCACTCGAGAAGCTACGGCCAGGAAATGCACCTCGTCACTAAAAGTCCTGTCGCGGACCGCATTGAGTTTGAGATACGCCTCGTGCACCAAAGCGGTGGACTGTAGAGTGTGGTTTCTCCGTTCGTTTCCCATGTGCCTTTCAGCGATCCGACGCAACTGACCGTAGATCTCGTCGTTGAGTTCGGCTGGCGCGTACGGAGTTTCCGAGGGCCATTGTGTTTTCATATCGGCGATGATAGTGTTCACGCGTTTACCCAATCCTTTCCCGAGTTAAGTGCGTTACGTTCTTGGCGGTTTTTGGAGGGGGAACCGCAAGCTGTCAGGATTAAGCGCGTAAACGTTGTTGGAAATGGCTCAAATGCTGGGGATTTTTTCTGAGTGGCTACTGCTAACGCAGAAAGGCTTCCAGAGTCGCGTGCCGAAGCGCGACCGGAAGCCTTTAACGTAAATTGATACGCTTCGGTTAGTTCGCCAACCGGTAGAAATAGTAATCAGTTGTATACGGAACAAACTTGATGGCGCCGTATACGTCGCAGGCGGTCGTCGGCTTCGCTCCGCCGTCCGTATTTAGCCGGTGGATATACGTGGTTTGCATAAGAGCCGATCCACCCATTGGTCCGCGTTGTTTGCCGGCGATCTCAAGGAGCAGCCACGGGATGGCGCCGGGCTTGACATACGACGGATCCGTTGAATCTGCAACCGCCTTGGCCCAGACGGTGCTTGAGTCAACAGAGTGATGCCACGCCGGACGAGCTCTGCCGTCTTCCGCCGGATTGGCGCTCAGGAAGTGAGTAATGATCTGTTGCCGGCCTTCTCCTCCAAACCACGGAAAGACGATGTAGGCTGTGGCTTGCGGTCCCTGGAACGTCCAAGTGGGACCCTCTGGACCAGGTAGGCAGACATAATTCTGCGTGCCAACCGCGGAGGTTTTTAGATAGGCGACGTTACCGGCAGGGACCTTCAGTTTCTCAGGCACAGGCGGCACGGGTATCGAGCCTCCGAGTTGCGCCATCGCGGACGGGCTGAGAAGGACGACGATGGCCGCCGCGAACCCGCGCAACACGGAGTCGCGCACGCCCACCCTCTTGTCCTTTTCAAGAAGCGTGACTTCACGAGTGAGACGCGGTACCAGCATCGGCACTTGTTTGCGATACATGGCGTACTGCGGATGTTCTCTTACGAGGTCAGCTTCTTCGAATCGAATGGCTATCAGTATGTACGCGGTAGTCATGACGGCGAACAGCAGATGCGTGACGGTCATCGTCGGAGTGCACCAGAAGGCCAACAGCCAGCCGACGTAGAGTGGATGCCGGACGATCCGGTAGAGCAGAGGCGCGACAAACGGAACCTTAGTCTGCTCTTGTCCTTTGATGTGCCGCCAAATCTGACGCAGGCCGAACAGGTCGAAGTGGTTGATCACGAACGTGGTGACAAGCACCAAGAGCCAGCCACAGGCGTAGCCCGCATACAGCGCGAAGCGGCCCTGCGTGGAATCGACGCTCCAAACGATGCCACCCAGCGGCTGCCATTGCCAAAACAGCAGAGCGAGTGCAAGACTACTCGCCAGGACATAGGTACTGCGCTCCGCGGAAACGGGGAT
>DASQLD010000252.1:0-3574 GCA_035630195.1 Bryobacteraceae bacterium | reverse complement strand
AACGATACAGAGAACGTTTTGAGCTGTCGACCGGCTTCTTGACACGCGTAGTGAACAATGGTCGAGGAATCGAGCCCACCACTGGACCATACGCCGAGCGGTACGTCTGAAACCAGATGCTCGCGAATAGAGGATCGTAATAGCGCGTCCAGCTCTTCTTTTGCGCCGTCGAGCGTCATTGGCCGTGGGTCGAATTGAAGACGCCAGTAAGCATCCTCTGTCACGTGGCCGTCACGCCATTCCAGCCAGTGACCCGGTTGGAGTTTCTCAATGCCCTCCACCATGGTGTGATTCCCAGGGATGTAGTTGAGCGATAGGTATAAATTCAATCCCGTGAGGTTAAAGCGCCGTTCGATCTCCGGGTGCTCGAAGAGATTCTTCAGCTCCGATCCGAAATAAATGTCATCCCCGTGGCGATGAACATACAGTGGTTTGATTCCCATCCGGTCCCGTGCCAGGACAAGACGGCGTTCGGACTCGACCCAAACCGCAAACGCGAACATTCCGCGCAGCCGCGGGAAGGACTGCTTTCCCCATTGCGCGTACGCGCGTAGAACAACTTCGGTATCACAATGCGATCGAAATCGAGCGCCCAAGGACTCGAGCTCTGAGCGAATCTCGGCATGATTATAGACTTCGCCATTGAAGACAATTACCGTGTCGCCGTCCTCCGTGCGCATCGGTTGATCTCCACCCGTAAGGTCGATGATCTTCAAGCGAACGGCGCCGAGTGACACTTGACGTGTCTCGAATGACCCCGATTGATCAGGTCCCCGATGATGAATGCAGCGAGCCGCCTCTTTGATACGTGCCGGATCGGGCAGGAAGTTCCGGTGCGTAAAACCCGCGATGCCGCACATTTACGTTAGAGTAACGAGCATTGATAGGTCGGGCGGATTAGTGGCGGAGAGGGAGGGATTCGAACCCTCGGTAGACTTTAAAGGCCTACGACGGTTTAGCAAACCGCTGCTTTCGACCACTCAGCCACCTCTCCGGTACTGTGTGCGGTCTCACTGAGGATAACATACTCTTTCGGACCTTCCGCGATGAGTAATGCATCTGGTAAACCATGAGCCATATGGAGATAACGACGCTAGCAGGGGGTTGTTTCTGGTGCCTGGAGGCGGTTTACCTGAAAATGGAGGGAGTTACAAAAGTTGTATCCGGCTACATGGGCGGCCCGAATCCCAACCCGACCTACGAGCAGGTCTGTAGCGGCAAGACCGGTCATGCCGAAGTAGTTCAGATCAGTTTCGATCCCGCAGTGACGACCTTCCGCGAACTGCTCGAGGTGTTTTTCACGATTCACGATCCCACCACGCTCAATCGCCAGGGAAATGACGTAGGGACCCAATATCGGTCGGCAATCTTCTATCATTCGCTTGAGCAAAAGCAAACCTCGACCGAAGTTATAAAGAAGATCGAGGATGAGAAAACTTGGGACGCCCCAATTGTCACGCAACTGGAGCCTGCCTCGGAGTTCTTTCCCGCTGAGGGTTACCATCAGGACTACTACAGTCGGAACAGCCAGCAACCGTACTGTATGTTCGTTGTAGGTCCTAAAGTCCAGAAGTTTCGCAGCAAGTTTGCTAAAAAGCTCCGCTTATCATCCTGAGCTTCTTTGCGGTTTTCAAGCGCTCACAGTAGACTCGAAGCTTTGTGCCTCGAAAAGATCGCGATAAGGACCGGGCTGTACCGAAAGCTCGGCATGGGCGCCTTCCTGTACGACGCGGCCTTTCTCCAAAACAAGAATCCGGTCCGCTCTCTCAATCGTGGAAAAGCGATGAGCGATGATGATCGTCGTCCTGCCACGCGCAAGGTCTTCCAGGGTCTCCGTAAGTTGTGACTCAGTGACTGCATCTAGCCCCGATGTGGGTTCATCCAGGACAAGAATCGGAGAGTTCCTCAGGAAGGCTCTCGCAAGCGCAATGCGCTGTCGCTGACCGCCGGACAAATTCGCCCCCTCTTCGTCCAGCACCGTGTCGTAGCCCTTCGGCAAACGCTCAATGAAATCGTGAGCTCTTGAGGCTTTAGCCGCGTCGATGATTTCGTCGAGCGTTGCGTGCGGGCGACCATAGGCGATGTTCTCCCGAACTCTCCTCCGGAATAGAATCGAGTCCTGCAGTACGACACTCACTTGAGACCGGAGTGATTTTAGGTCAAACGAGCGGATATCCCGCCCATCGAAGAGAATGCTTCCTTCGGCAGGATCGACGAACCGAAGCATCAAATTCAAAATCGTCGACTTACCGGCGCCACTGCCTCCGACAATTGCCACGGTTTCACCAGCTGAAACGTGGAAACTTATGCCGTTCAGAACTAGCTTCTCCGAATCGTATCCGAAGACCACGTTTTCGAATGCGACATCACCGGAGAACACCGGAGCGGGCTCCGCGTTATGCTTTTCATCGACGTGGGGTATGGCTTGAGTCAATTCGAGTACACGCTCTCCTGACACCAGCGACTCCATGAATTGGACTGATAACTCAGAAATGTTCTGAATAGGAGTATATAGCTCCGCTATGTAAGCTGCGAAAACCACGAGGTCTCCGGGACTCATGTTTCCATCCAAGACACGTGAAGCTCCCAGCCATATCACCATTGCCATCCCAATCGTGTTCAGAACCTTGATCGAGCGTGTGAATGCTCCGCCCAAACGAACGGCGTCCAGGCTCGCATCCAGACTGCGGCGGGCTTGGCGGCGAAATCGGTTTCGTTCCCGTTCTTCCTGTGCGAATGCTTGTACTACGGCAACGGCTTGAAGGTTTTCCTGAACAATCGATGCGACAGCTCCCTCACGGCTGCGTTTCTGCTTTGTCGCTCGCCGGATGTTGGCGCTGAAATGATAACTTGTGAGCGAGATGAACGGCACTACGACCAGCGCGAGAAGTGTGAGCTGCCAGTTCATCCAAAACATCACCGCGATCGTGCTTACGAAGGTGAAAGCATAATTCCCGAGTTGTTGGACGTGATTTACCAGCAGATCTCGCAGCGTTTTAACGTCGGACGTTAATCTTAAAATGACGTCTCCAGTCCGGCGTTCGCCATCAGCTTTGGGCAGTGTTTGGACATGTGTGAAGACATGTTCCAGAATGTCCGTCGTAGCCGACTGCCCGACCGCTGAAAACGATACTTTCTGCCAATAGCTGAAAAGACTTTCGAGCAGCACGATTGCGACGAGTGTCACGCACAGCAGCGTCAGCAGTAGGTGCTTATCGGCGCCAGCGATCCATGTCGGCGCCCAGGGCATGATTTGATTTAACGGACGCTTATCCAGAATCACGGAATCGAGCACGAGCTTCAAAGGCCACGGTCGAAGCAGTGTCATGCCAACGGTCGCGAACAGAGCCACGTAGGCCCCCATGATCTGCCATTGATATGGTTTGAGGAACGGGCCGAAAGCGCGATAAAATTGCTGGACTCGGCTCCTGGTTAACTTCACGCCAGTGTCAACCTTTTGGTACGGAGCACTGACTCTGCCTTCTGAATCAGCAATTCAGATGTGTTGTTCTTCAGTTTGAGGATGCAGAGATCATAATGGACGCTTTGCACAAATGCCCATGCCATATGCGCG
>DASQLD010000251.1:0-6120 GCA_035630195.1 Bryobacteraceae bacterium | reverse complement strand
TGATCGGCAATCTTCTCCAGCGCGTGAATGGCTCCAGGAACCGTCATTGTGATCTCAGCGGATCGAATGCCTCCTCGATGCAACGCTTCTATGGAGCGAATCGCGGACTCGGCCGAAGAAGTCCGCACCACAGGAACAACGCCGATCTCGAGGATCGACGACAGAATTTGCTGCTTATTCATCCCCTTCAGACTACCAATCGACGACGCTACCGTCTTCGGCGTCGTAGCTTTCCTGATTTCGCCAGTCATGCCCGATCTTATCCGCCATGGCGTTATCATCCAACTCGATTCCCAGCCCGGGCGCCGTCGGCAGATCGAGATAGCCCTCTCGAATCTTGAATGGATTCTTGATGTATCCTTCGCCCAACGACACCTGTTCCTGGATTAGGAAGTTGGGAATCGATGCGGCAAGCTGAACACCTGCGGCGAGCGAGATGGGACCGAGGGGATTGTGTGGGGCAAGCGAAGCGTAGTATGCCTCGGCCATTCCGGCGATGAGACGGCATTCTGTTATACCGCCTGCGTGGCATAGGTCAGGCTGAACAATGGTGGCTGCTCGCTTCTGCAGGACGTCGAGGAAGCCCCATTTTGTGAAGACACGCTCCCCGGTCGCGATGGGCAGATGCGTTCCCCGAGCAATCTCGGCCATCACGTCATGGTTCTGCGCCTGACACGGCTCTTCGATGAACATCGGGCTGTACTGCTCGTAACCCTTGATCAAGAGCTTGGCCGTAGCAGGACTAATGGCGCCGTGAAAATCAATACCGATATCGACGTTCGGGCCTACTGCCTGTCGTAGCTCGGCGAACTTTTCAACTGCATAGGCCACCTCGGCAGGCGTCTCGACATAACGAGAGGGACGACGCTTGGCCGGGCCGGTCTTGAAAGCAGTGAAGCCTTTCTTGATGTCTTCCCGCATCGCCTGCGGAGTGCGGGCGTGAGAATAAGCACGAACTTTGTTGCGAGTCGGTCCACCCATCAATTCGTAAACCGGAACGCCGAGCGCCTTTCCTTTGATATCCCATAGAGCTTGATCGATACCACTCAAGACACTCGTCAGGATTGGACCGCCGCGATAAAAGGCATGCCGGTAAATCGCCTGCCAGTGGTGTGTCACGGCGCGAGGATCTTTTCCGACCAGGTATGGCGCTACTTCATTGACGGCCGTTTGACAGGTAAGCGCGCGGCCTTCGGTCACCGGCTCACCTAAACCGACGATCCCAACGTTGGTATGAATCTTGAGAAACAGCCACCTTGGCTTAACCAGAATAGTCTCGAGCTTGGTGACTTGAAGCTTCTCTTTCGGAGTGATTGGCGCGTTGTTTCCCTTTTGCTGCGCCAGCGCCTCACCCGGTGCGAAAGCGCTCAGCCCGGCGCCACTGAACAGACTTGCGATTACGGATCTTCGGTTCACGCGGTCAATCTATCACACTCATTCAATGGCTCAGCGAAAGTGGAACCAGAGCCCGAGGATCGCAACGCCGACGACTGCGGTGAATGCGACTTCCGGGAAAGAACCGGGCACAAAACGCCCGACCCGCAGTTCGGAGGGCACGCGCTCGCCCGCTTGCCGCTCAGCCGTAAGATGACTCACAACGATCATCAACAGAACACAAAACGTGAAAACCCATACGCTGAAGTTCAGAAAACTGTACTCGACAATCCCGTTGAGCGGGCCCAAGTCCATCTTCATCGCGTTGTGAAGAATGTCCATAAGGAACCGTGATCCGCCGATGACTCCTCCGGTAAGCAGCGTTGTCAAAGCAGCCGGAGCGGTGGCGCCGCGCCACAAAATTCCTACAAGAAACGTAGCTGTGATAGGCGCGCCAACATAAGCCTGAACGCTCTGCAGGTACTGATACACCTCGCTGTTGAGGTTCCGTATGAACGGAATCCACAGAACGCTGATCACAACGATTCCCGCCGTTGTCACTCGGCCAACAAAGACAAGGCGCTTCTCGCTCGCAGCGGGTCGCCATTTTTTGTAGACGTCCATGGTGATCAGTGTCGAGCAGGAGTTGAAGACCGAACTCAAAGACGACATCAGGGCGGCAAGCAGTGCCGCGACCATCAATCCCGACAAACCTGCCGGCATCAGTCGCTTAACGAGGAGTGGATAGGCATTGTCGCCGGTTACGTCGGTGGGCCATAACGTCTTCGCGATCAAACCGGGCAGCACCATGATGAAGACAGGTGTGATCTTTAAGGCCGCGCAGAAGAACGCTCCCTTCCGCGCGTCGGGGATACCCTTAGCGCTGAGCGTTTTTTGCACGATCACTTGATCAGTACACCAATACCAGGTGCCCAGAATCAGCGTACCCACAGTAGTGCCGAGCCATGGATAGGCCGCATCGCTGTTGGGCTTGATCATGTGGAAATAGTCTGGAGGCAACGCGGCCCTCAAGCCTTCGAACCCGCCGACTTCGTTCAACCCGAAGACAGTCAGCACGACGGCGCCGCCGATTAGGACGAACGCCTGGAACAGGTCGGTATAGATTACGGCGGCCAGCCCGCCCGCCACCGTGTATATGCCAGTAGCGACCACCAGCAGGATCGCTGAAGTCATATAATCCCAACCGACAATCTCACGAATCAATATTCCGCCCGCGAACAGGGATACTGAGATCTTGGTGAAGATATACGCGAAGATCGAGACCCAAGTCAGATACCACCGGCAACCTGGACTAAATCGCTTCTCGAGAAACTCCGGCATCGTGAAAACACGCGTTTGCAAGTAATGCGGAACGAACAGCCATCCAAGTAGAAACAGGCAAAAACTCGCCGACCATTCATAGCAACCTACAGCTAGCCCGGTGGACGCACCTGAACCCGCCAAGCCTATGAAGTGTTCGCTCGAGATATTCGTAGCGAAAAGGGAAGCCCCAACTGCGAACCAACCTACATTCTGGCCAGCGAGAAAATAATCGGAGGACGTTCTTTCACGCCGCGAATGATAAAAGCCGATCGCGAAGACGATCAGAAAGTATAAGACAACAATCGAGGTGTCTAACATTGCTCGGAGTTGTCATCGTATCGCGGATCGGGCCCGCCGCAGGGACGGGCCCTTTTTGAATTCTATAGATCGACTTTTTTGCGTTCCATGGCTTCGTCACCGTATGGCTTACCGGTGAGTATAGCTTTGGCAAAGCCGATCATCTGGAGAAGCTTGCCGGATGGCGCATCCCAATACTCGGCTTTGTCTACGTCAACGCGCAGCAGCGCTATGTTCGGATCGTCCAGGCCTTTTGGAAACCAAGCCTTATGGAATACGGTCCAAAGCTCTTCCATCTTTGCGCGATCTCGCACAACGGAGGCGCGGCCGCTGACCGAAATATAGTTCTGGTTCGCCGGATCGGAGTAGCTGACGTTCACATGGCTGTCGCCTTCAACCTCGTGGACCTTGGTCGACTCCGCGTCTGTAAAGAACCACAGCGTGCCATCGAAGTTGGATACAGAACTCTGGTTTGACATCGGCCGGCTGTGCAGAGTGCCGTCCGGTTGTACGGTCGTAAGCATCCCGATATCGATATCTTTGATTAGTTCGCGGAGTTTCTGAATGTCATCGTTCATTTCGCTTCTCTCCTTAGGGAGGAAGCGCTAAGCAGCCGCGTCGAACACTACCGCAGTCGCGTGAATGACCGCGGCAATACGAACCGCCGCAGCTACCTGCTCTTCCGTTATCCCTTTTTCTCGCAATACCTTTTCGTGCGATGCCACACAAGTTTGGCAGTTGTTGATTGCGGAGACCGCGGTGCACCACAGTTCGAAATCAGCATGGTCCACCCCATGAGTCCGAATACCCTGCATACGTAGACGCGCTGGGATCTCTTTATACTTCGAGTTATCAGTGAGATGCAGGAATCGATAGTAAACGTTGTTCATCGACATAATCGCCGCTGCTGTTCGAGCAGCCTCGGCCGCCTCCGGCGAGAGGTGAGATTGGGACTCGGCTGTGATAGCGCCTAATACTGCGGGATTTCTAGACGCAATGGCACAGGCAAGGGCGGTGCCCCATAGTTGTTGCGGCGTGAGTTCGGTTTGGCGAAGCACTGCGCTCAAATTCAACTTCAAGTCTTTGGCGTACGCCGGGACGGTTTCCAGGAAGTTTTCGACTGACATGATTCTCCTCTTAGACAAGAAAGGCGCGCGGAGACCTTTCGTCGGCTTCCGCACGCCTCATTTACTGTGCTCCTGACGCGTACTGTGCTCCTGACGCGACCAGACTAAACGTGCAGAGTCTCTTGGCCCTTTTGCCAATTGCAGGGACAAAGTTCGTCTGTCTGAAGGGCATCAAGAACGCGCAGGACTTCATCGACGTTACGTCCAACGCTCAGATCATTCACCGACACGTGACGAATGATGTTATCGGGATCCACAATGAACGTGGCGCGCTGACAAACACCCTCGTTTGGATCGAGAATTCCAAGCTCGTCGGAGAGTTCGCGCTTCACGTCCGCGAGCATCGGGAAGGGCAGATTTCTAAGATCATCGTGGTTCTGACGCCATGCCATGTGCACGAATTCGGAATCCGTGCTCCCTCCGATCACCTGGGTATCACGGTCAAGGAATTGTCCATTCAGCTTACCGAAGCCAGCGATCTCGGTGGGGCAGACAAAGGTGAAGTCCTTCGGCCAAAAGAAGTAGACCTTCCACTTGTTGGGATAACTTTCGTGTGTCAGATCCTTGAAGGCGTTGTTCTTGTCGATACCGACAGTCGCCTTAACTTTAAACTCGGGGAAATTATCTCCGACTCCTAACATTGTTTCTCCTTTTTGTTAGTTGATGATTAAAAAACGCTTTACGATTCGAGTTGCTTTGCGCATTCGCCACAATGACCGAGCATTTCAACGCTATAGCGTTGAATTAGAAATCCGCCAGGGGCGCGCTTCTTCAGACGAACGGGCTCTACCTCGTTTGCAGGCACGTCCACGATAGCCTTGCAACGCAGGCAAACCAGATGATGATGTGGTGTCGAGTTCGTTTCGAAGCGAGCCGACCGGTGATGAGGACTCACCTCTCGAATCAACCCGTGCTCCTCGAATGTCTTGAGATTCTTGTACACCGTCGCGAGCGAAATGGAAGGAATTCGCTCTTTGACGATCGCGTAGACAGCTTCCGGACTCGGATGCCCCTCCATGTAACTCAGACTGTCGTAGATTACCTGCCGCTGGTGAGTAACAGCTAAGCCATGGCGTATACACAACTCGCGGAAGCTTTCAGGCGTAGTCTTCTGCTTCAGCATCAACAACTTCTATTGTTTAATAATTATTATCCAACTGTCAAGCCCTTGAAAGAACAAAACGAAAAGGCCCGGAACCATAGTCCGAGCCTCGTTTCCAAACAAACTGTGATCTGCCGGATCGAGCCGGCCCCGGTTCAAGCTAGTGTCGCTACCTCTTCGGCTTGCAACCCTTTCGGTCCCTGTTTTACCAAAAATGACACCTTGGCGCCTTCATTTAGCGTGCGATAGCCAGAGTTCTGGATCGCCGAAAAATGTACAAATACGTCTTCCCCGTTTTCCCGCTGAATGAAGCCGAAGCCCTTCGCAGCGTTGAACCACTTAACTACACCGGTTTCCTTCATGTACCCAAATCCTTCTGTTTGTAAACTGAGCGCTACAGCGCTGTCGGCAGAATACCATAGGTTTGCGGGCACGTGGAAGTGATTTGTCAGTACGTATGATCTGCATCTGCCTTAAACATGTTAAGGACAGATTGTTTTTTTTGACAGGTCATTTGCTCACGCCTGTATAATTCAGCGAATGCAGCTTACGACAATCGACTGGCTGGTAGTGGCTCTGTATTTCGCGCTCAACATCGGCATCGGTTTTTACTACAAGGCTCGTGCCGGGAAGAGCGTGAGCGAGTTCTTCCTATCAGGGAGAAACGTTCCCTGGTGGCTCGCCGGCACTTCGATGGTCGCGACCACATTTGCAGCCGATACGCCACTAGTCGTCACAGGTCTTGTCGCCACAAGAGGCATCGCCGGTAACTGGCTGTGGTGGAACTTCGTTTTCAGCGGAATGCTGACTGTCTTCTTCTACGCCCGTTTATGGCGACGGTCGGGAGTCATGACAGACATCGAATTTTCAGAGATCCGGTACGCGGGGAAGCCGGCT
>DASQLD010000250.1:0-5380 GCA_035630195.1 Bryobacteraceae bacterium | reverse complement strand
CCGGATTCATTCCGGCGCAACGCGCGGCTCGCGTCGATCCGATGGTTGCCCTCCGTTACGAGTAGCATTGCGACGCATTTAGACGCATACTATGCGGTATGCGCAGGGCATTTCTCGTCCTGATAGTCGCCTGGGGGTCGCTCGGTCAAACATCGCCACCATTGCCGTCGTACGCCAGGTTAGAAGCCAACATTCCCTACGATCAGCATCCGCAGACCATGCTGGACATCGTTTCACCGTCGGGGCCTGCAAAGGAGCGCCGTCCCGCTGTAATTGCCATCCACGGCGGCGGATGGGAGCAAGGCTCGAAAGAAGCTTTTACGGAGCAGGTGCTTCCGTGGGTGGAAAAGGGCTTCGTGGCAGCCAATGTCGATTACAGACTTCTTGGCGTCGCGCTTGCTCCGGCAGCGGCTGTCGACGTTCTAAAGGCAGTCGAGTGGTTTCGCAAGAATGGTAAACGCTGGAACGTCGACACAGGCCGGATTGTCCTGATGGGCCGATCCGCCGGCGGATACCTGGCGCTGATTGCCGGACTTGGCAACAAAAATTCCGGTATCGGATCGCATCATGATATGGCTGCCATCGTGAACTTCTGGGGACTTACGGACATGGAGGATGCGATCACGGGTCCTAACCCAAACCCTCAGGCGTTGAAGTGGTTCCCGGCGGAAGAACAGCGAGGTAATCTTGCGCGCCGCCTTTCCCCGATGGTCTATGTGCGCAAGGACGTGCCTCCGGTTTTGACTGTCCACGGGTCCGACGACGAAACAGTGCCTTATATGCACGCCGTAAAGTTAACTAAGGCATTGCGCCAGGCCGGCGCCGATGCAGAAATGATTAGCGTCCCTGGAGGGAAGCATCCTGTATCGGATGAACTGATGAAGCCCGTCTATCCACAAATCTGGGAGTTCTTGAGGAGGCGTGGCATCCTGAAATAGAAACCACCCAGATGATTAAGGTCGGCTCGATCCGTTGGAAAGGTCGTTGTCACAAACACCCGGCGTACAACCCGGAGATTGACGGGTTGGGCGGAATTCGCGGTGGCTGTCAGCGGTGCGAAGCCTTGCTCGACATTTTCACCACTCACGCGAAACTGGTCCGGCTCATGCGGGAATTCGGATCCCGCGCCAACACCGCCGTCAAAGTCGCGTCCAATGGCGATTCCGATCGTCAAATGTCACTACTGGACAGCATATAAGAATGTCTGTTTTTAGCGATCGCAAAGACGAATTGGAAGCCCTCGAAACGCAGATGGGCGTGTCACGAGGCAGGCTGGCAGTCACGATGGATGTTTTGACTGATGCTCTGATCTTAGTGGGCCAACACGGCATTTACTGCCAGAGCGCGCGTCAGCCCGGTAAACCCAAAATGGACGTACAGTTGATTCTCCGAAGCATCGAGGATGCGAAAGATCTTGTGTCGAGCGTGATGGAAGAGCTGAGACGGGCGTCGAAGAAAGACGAAAGTGTCTAACTTTCCGCGCTGAAAATGTCGGCGACTCGGATGCTGAATCGAGACGTCACGAGTTGATCTCTGACCTGAATCAGCGACTCGCCGTCGGAGTGATACGCGGTCTTGTCTTCGGGATTCAGCACCCAAATGTGTTTGCACCCGATCGATGAAAATCGCGCAGCTTTCGCATCAGGCGATACGTTCGATCTTCCGGTGAAAGCACTTCGACTACAAGCAATGGCGGCACGGTCGGAACACGTTCATTTGGATTCGACTCATACACAGAGATGTCGGGCACCCTGCACCGAGTTGGTGAAATCTTGATACGAAGCTGGGGCCGAATGAAGAGACCTTTACCAACGGCCATCAACAATTGAATGACACGGAACTGAATGGAGCTGTGATCCCATTCGCCCACGTTGCGATCCTCCAACGTTCCATCTACGTAATCGACCTCGGGTTCGTAGCTCGTTGACAAGTACTCGTCCATCGAAACGTATGTTGGAGTCGCTACGGTCATGTGTTCATTTTGTCATGGATCACGCCTGTGTAGCCCTGCCCCCTATACGCTGAGTGTTTCGTACTCTTGACAACTCCCCCCCCGATAATAGCGGTATCGCCAATTGCGCCAGTCGTTCATCGGCGCCGAGCGGACCGACTGAAAGACTCAGTAATACCAGTTCCGCAGGCGCACATCGATTCCTGTGCCGGCAAGCGCGTCGGCGAACACCTTCGTGTCCGACGTACGGTAGTGGAAAGGGTAGACGACCTTCGGCTTAAATTCCTTCACGGCGTCGGCAGCCTCTTCTGGCGGCATTGCGTTGGGCATGTTCATTGGGATGAACGCTACATCGATATTTTTCAAAGCGCGCATCTCCGGAATACCCTCGGTGTCACCGGCGAAGTATATTCGCAGTCCACCATATGCAATTACGTAGCCGTTGCCACGGCCCTTGTCGTGATAGAACTTACCTGGCTCAGGACCGCGCTTCATGTTGTACATCGGGATCGCCTCGATGGTAAACGCTCCGGCGGTCTTCGTCTCGCCATTATTGATGATCGTTGCATCGGTGACGGTCTTGGCAACAGCGGCAGGAGCAAAAATCTGAGTTCCTTCCTTGCGTACGATTTCGATTGCCTTGGGATCCATGTGATCGCCGTGAATATCGGTGATGACAATGATGTCGGCTTTTGGGAGTCCTTCGAAGTTTCCTTGACTCCAAGGATCGACATGGACTACTTTTCCGCCCGCTTCGATCATCGTGCTGGCATGCCGGATGGCCGTGATCTTCAAGTCACCGGCTTTCGTCTTGAAAGTATCGACCGGCCGCGATACTTGTGCCAGAAGAAGAGGCGCCATCGCAAGGGACAACAGAGTTCGCATGGGCGCAGCTTAGCACGTATCATAAACTTTGGACGCAAAGAAGCTTACGGCTCACGTGAAAGCGGGCGGTTGCGCAGCGAAGTTAAGCCCTAGGATTTTGGATCAGGCTCTCGCCGGTTTTCCACGCCTGAATCATCCCGATGTGCTGGTGGGCTTCGATACGCGCGACGATGCGGGTGTATTTCGTCTCAGTGCCGAGCTTGCCTTGGTGCAAACGGTCGATTTCTTCACACCGATCGTCGATGATCCCTATACGTTCGGCGCTATCGCGGCGGCCAATGCGTTGAGTGACGTCTACGCGATGGGCGGCAAGCCGCTATCGTCTTTATCGGTGCTTTGCTTTCCAAGCTCGGGCGACATCTCGATCTTGCGTGAGATTCTTCGGGGTGGCGCCGATAAGATGATCGAAGCGGGCTGCGTCGTGCTCGGCGGCCATAGCGTGGCTGATGACGAAATCAAGTTTGGATTCGCTGTCACCGGAACCGTTCATCCCGATCAGGTGCTCACCAACGCCGGAGCGCGTGCCGGTGACTTCCTGGTGCTAACTAAATCGATCGGAACAGGTGTGATCGGTAGCGCCTTGAAACGCGGTATCGCATCGGAGGAACATGTTGCCGGCTCCATTCAATCGATGTTGACGCTTAACAGACCTGCGGATGGAGCGCACGGCTGTACCGACGTAACTGGTTTCGGTTTGATTGGCCACGCTAGGGAAATGGCTTTGGCCAGCGACGTCACACTCGAAATAGACGCCTCTAAAGTTCCGTTGCTACCCGGAGCGATTGATTACTCGAAAGCTGGCGCCTATTCTGGTGGACTGAAGAACAACCGGGAGTTTGCTTCTTCCTGTGTCCATTTCAACCGAACGCTGCCGGAAGAGATCGAAGCTTTACTCTACGACCCGCAGACTTCCGGCGGTCTTTTGATTTCTGCGCCCCAGCCGCCCGCCGGCTCGGTGGTCATCGGACGCGTAACCGAACGACAAATGAAACCCATTCACATCCTGTGACTCACAACCCAATCATCATTGCCCTGGACGTCGAAACGGCGAACGAAGCGCGGAGCCTGGTTTCAAAGATCGGAAGCGCCGTGGACTTCTATAAGGTCGGCATGGAATTGTACGCTGCATCCGGAATGGAAGTGGTGACGGAGCTCATTACCGCGCGTAAGCAGGTGTTCCTCGACCTCAAATTCCACGACATCGGAGAAACCGTCAAGCGCGCAGTCGCTCAAGTTGCAAAGCGAGGTGTTCGATTTCTTACCGTACACGCAACCGACTCGGTGATGCGCGCCGCGGTAGAGGGAAAAGGCGCGAGCGAGTTGGAGTTGTTGGGAGTGACGGTGCTAACTGACGTCGACCAGGAGGATCTTTCCCGGATGGGCCACTCCTGCACGCTCGAAGAACTGGTGGGAAGGCGCGCGAAGAGCGCTGTCGAACTGGGAATGGATGGTTTGGTGTGCTCGCCACTCGAGGTCGCCAGGGTCCGGATGATCGCCGGACCGCACACCGTGCTCGTTACACCCGGCGTCCGGTCAGCCGGCGCTTCTGTCGGCGACCAGAAAAGGGTTGCCACACCGGCGGAAGCTTTACGAAACGGAGCCAATTATCTTGTGATCGGACGACAGGTCACACGCGCGGCGAGTCCGGGAGCTGAAGTAGAACGCATTTTGAAAGAGATCAGCTGAGGTGTAAAAGAAAAGCCCGGGCAGCTTTTGAGACTGACCGGGCCTGATGTCGTGTTGAGACGAAACTACTTCGCCTTCTTCTGCTTCTGCTGACCGACGCGGACCTTGTAGACGCTCGCCTTGGCTTCTTTGTGGCCTTTCCAATCGAAGCGGCTGGCGGCATCCGCCAAGTATGCGTTCAGGTCTACATCCTTTGGAATCACCGCCATAACACTGGCGACGTCTCCGTCCGGACCTGTGATCTTGTAACGCTTTACATTGGGAATTGCCATGACTGTATCAGGATAACATGTCTTCACCGGCGACATGGCCGGGTCGTAAAACTTCGCGTACCTTACTGGCAAGTTGTTCACGGGTAAAGGGTTTCTGGAGAAAATCGGTACCGGGCTCCAATTCCCCTTCCCGAACAATCTCGCTGTCGGTGTAGCCCGAAACGAAGAGAACCCGCATCTCCGGGCGCAACCCGCGCAGCCTTTGCGCCAATTCGGGACCGCTCATCCGAGGCATCACGACGTCGGAAACCAACAATTGAACGGGACCACTATGCGCAGTGGCGATTTGAATCGCCTCCGCTCCGCCATTGGCAGTCAGGACGGTATAGCCTTGCTCCCGCAACATCTGGGTTACGATGTGACGGACCCCATCCTCGTCTTCGGCTACGAGGATAGTCTCGGCGCCTTTCGTGGTGGTGATACTGACGGCCGGCGTGGTTTCCACGGGCGCAGGTTCGTCAATCCGTGGAAGGTAGATCGAAAATACGCTTCCTTCTCCAAGCTCGGACCGGACAACTATCTCGCCGTGATTCTGCTTCACGATACCGTAGCTGGTAGAGAGACCTAGGCCTGTACCGCGGCCCTT
>DASQLD010000249.1:0-5640 GCA_035630195.1 Bryobacteraceae bacterium | reverse complement strand
AGCCGGCGAAGCCGGTTGGACGTTCGAGCCGCCACAACCGCCGCAGCCACCGGCGCCGGAACGGATCGTTGTTACGCGCGGAAACGGCAGCTTCCTGGGAATTGGCGTTCAAGAAATCGATAACGATCGGGCAAAGGCGCTGAATCTGCGCGAGGAACGTGGTGTCGAAGTGACTCGGGTAGAGGATGAAAGTCCGGCTGCCAAGGGCGGCATCAAGACAGGCGACGTAGTTCTTGAATACAACGGCGAGCGGGTCGAGGGAGTCGAGCAGTTCATGCGGATGGTGCGCGAGACGCCGCCCGGACGGGACGTCAAGCTTTCTATCGCCCGCAATGGTTCGCACCAAACGCTCTCAATGAAAACCGGTTCCCGCAAGACCTGGATGACAACGCGTTATGGCGACGCTGGATCGATCGAGATGCCGCGGATTGAAATGCCCGAAGTGAACATACCGGACGTTCCTCGTGCCTTCATGAGTTGGCGAAGCAGCATTGTTGGCATCGAAGCCGAATCGCTCGATTCGCAGCTTGCCGAATATTTCGGCGTCAAGGAAGGCGTTTTGGTGCGTTCCGTCGTGCGCGGGTCGGCTGCCGAGAAGTCGGGCCTCCGTGCTGGCGATGTCATTGTCAGAATCGATGACAACCGTGTTACCTCCCCTCGTGAAATTAGCGCGTCCATTGGTTCTACTCGTTCGAAGAAAACTGTTCCCGTGCAAGTGATTCGCGACAAGAAGGAGATTACCATTCAACTTGCCGTGGAAGATCCGGCTTCGGATATGCATCATGCCATGCCGAAGCGTAAGTAGAATCCTCCAACATCTTCTTTCCATGGGCGGTCCGAGTTAATTAGTGGTTAGCTCCGGGCCGCTTGCTTTTTGGCGGCATCCTTTGCCTGACCACGAGTCGGCCAGCTATGGTCAAGATAGTTGCGCAACCGCGACAGGCCTTGGGTCTTCAGTTGGGAAACGCGAGATTCGTGAACTTCCATGACCGTCGCGATTTCACGAAGCGTCAACTCTTCAAGGTAGTAAAGGCTAAGCACGGTGCGCTCGTTGTAAGGAAGACGATCGACGGCGCGAACCAGCAAGCGATTCAACTCGGACTTTTCGAGAAGGCGTGACGGCCAGTGCTGGTCGTTGTCCGAGATGTTGTTGATGAGCTCAGAACCCGGTTCGTCCCACGCCATGTCGAGGCTGCCTACGCTAAGGCTGTGCGCGTCTCCGGCCCACTCCTGGTACTCTGCGACTTCGACTCCGAGGTATGTGGCAACCTCGTCATCCGTCGGCTGACGTCTTAAGTCCTGCTCGAGTTGGGAGACCGCAGACTCAATGAGGCGAGCGCGCTTGCGCTGCTGGCGCGGAGCCCAGTCCATCTGGCGCAAGCTGTCGAGAATCGCGCCGCGAATCTTGTACTCAGCATAAGTCTTCAGCTTGACACCCTGCGTCGCGTCATAGCGATCAATCGCCGAGATCAGGCCGATGATCCCAGTGGAGACAAGGTCGTCAAGGCTGATGTTGCCCGGGAGCCGGTCGTGGATGCGACGGGCAATCAGTTTGACCTGGGGCATGTTCTCCATAATCAAGCGCTCGCGCTCGTTCTGGTTCAGGGTCGATTCTACGGTTGCTTGCATGGGAGTCTGGGCCTTTTCCTTGTTGAATCCCCCGTTCATCGGGAGGAAGCTGGTGGTTTGAGTGGCTGCGGCGTTCACGCATACAAGGAATGCATCTCGTAACCCAAAGGGGATATACAGGGTTATCAACCACTTACGGAGGGGGTATACCTCTTTCGCGTTTCAAAGCGGAACGCGAGGCCCTATCTCGTTCCGTTTTGGAGCGTCATTCTGAGACGAGGTCGGCCCCGGAGGCAAATCGGCTGCGTGATATATTGAAAACGCCCCGATGCGAAGGGGACCAGGAAGTCACAACTCTGGGGTCAATCCAGATAAACGCGGCGAAAGGGGCGGATTCCGCCCCTTTCTCCTTTTATGAAACAACGGGTGCTGATAGTCGAGGATGAGGAAAAGCTTCGGCGTGTCGTGCAACTACAGTTGCAGTCCGCCGGCTTCGATGTCGACCAGGCCGGTTCCGCCGAAGAAGCGCTCCGGTCGGCCGATCGCGCGGATCTCGTCATTACGGACCTGAAGCTGCCCGGAATGGACGGGCTTCAACTCATCGCGGCACTCCGGAGGCAGAACTCGCGCACGCCGGTTATTGTCATCACTGCTTTTGGTTCGGTCGAGACCGCCGTTGAAGCAATGAAATCGGGAGCGGCCGATTTCGTGACCAAGCCCTTTTCGCTCGATCACCTGTTGACTGTCGTTCAGAAGGCGCTCGAGGTCCGCGCGCTTCGTGATGAGAACACCAAATTACGTGAGGAACTCGGTGTCCGTTACGAGTTCGACAACATCGTAGGTCGCAGTCCCGCGATGCAGGAAATCTTCGCGACCATCACGCGCATTGCGCCGACACGCGCGACAGTGCTCCTGGCAGGCGAAAGCGGGGTTGGCAAAGACCTGATTGCCCGCGCGATTCATTTCCATTCCCCTCGTCGGGAAAAGCCCTTCGTGAAGATCAACTGCACTGCGCTTCCTGAGAACTTGATGGAAAGTGAGTTGTTTGGCTATGAGAAGGGCGCGTTCACGGGAGCTGTCGTCGGCAAGCCAGGGAAATTCGAACAGGCGGATACGGGAACCGTCATGCTCGATGAAATTGGCGACGTGCCGCCGGTGATCCAAGTGAAGCTCCTTCGCGTTCTGCAGGAGCGCGAGCTAGAGCGGCTTGGAAGCAATAGGACAAAGCACGTAGATGTGCGCGTGATCGCCGCCACGAATGTTGACCTGCGTGTAGCGCTCGAGAATGGCACGTTTCGCGAGGATCTCTATTACCGATTGAACGTGCTGCCCTTAAACATTCCTCCGCTACGACAGCGCAAAGTCGATATTCCTTACCTTGCGGATCACTTCGTGAAAAAGGTTGCCAAGGAAATGGGTCGGCCATGCGCCATCAGCGACGAAGCGCTCGATCGGTTGATGACGTACGACTGGCCCGGCAACGTACGCGAACTCGAGAACGCCATTGAGCGTAGCATCGTGTTGTGCAATGGGGAAGAGCTGCGCGCGGACGATATCAAGCTCGATACGAATCGTTCGCGGCCCGCCCACGCCACCGACTTTCTCCCGCCCGGCATGAGCCTCGATCAATACGAGCAGTCGATCATCCGGGAAGCTCTGCGACGGGCGAACGGGAATAAGAGTCAAGCTGCTCGGCTGTTGGGGATCACGCGCAATGCGCTGCGATACCGGCTGACGCAGATGGGAATCGAAGACGCTAATACTGCCAGTTGAGGGTACACCCTTGACAGGCTGCCAACCCCAAGGTACCCTACACCTAGCTAGACTATGCCTAAAGAACAGGATATGCCTCAGGGCGCTTTAGCCTTGTTGGTGCTGCGTGTGCTTCAAGGGGGCGCGCTCCACGGATACGCCATCGCCCAACGGATTCATCAGTTGTCGTCCGATGTTCTGCAAGTGGAAGAAGGCTCGTTGTATCCCGCGCTCCAAAAGATGTTGCTCAAGGGCTGGGTATCGGCAGAATGGGGTATATCGGATACCAATCGCAAGGTGCGCCTCTACTCTCTGACCAAGCTAGGAAAGAAGCAGCTTGCCGATGAGGTCAGGAGTTATGAAGCAGTGACCCTGGCGATTCAAACGATTCTACGGGAGGCATAGGATGTGGAGCTTTCTCGCTGAAACGGCGCGTCGCATTTCTTATCTTCTGAACCGCCGCAAGCTCGATGCCCAGCTTGCCGACGAGATGGCAGCGCATGCTGAGATGCGCGGCTCCGCGATCGGAAACACCCTGCGCTTACGGGAAGAATCCCGCGATGCCTGGGGATGGCTGTGGCTCGACCGGGTGCAACAGGATGCGCGTTACGCGTTTCGGACGCTTCGAAAGAGCCCCGGCTTTGTCGCTACTTCTGTCTTCATTCTAGCGCTGGGAATTGGTGTGAACCTTGCTCTATTCCAGCTATTCGATCTTGTTGCCTTGCGCCCCGTGAGGGTCCGTGACGCCGCAACGCTTGTCCAGTTCACACGCGCTTCCCCGGTCATGAGCTCGGATGGCATATCGTATCCCGCGACGCAGTTTTATAAAACTCACAACAACGTGCTCACGACCGTTGTTACTACGATGGGCGGCGATGCAGCCTGGCAGGACGACGCCTCGGATCGTGTCCGTGTGCGCTATGTCTCTGCGAATTACTTCACTGAAGTCGGTTACCATGCTCTGGCCGGCAGACTGTTTGTTGAATCTGTTGACGGCCGTGCCGATGCGGCTCCGGTGGCAATTGTCAGCGATAAATTCTGGCAAAAGCGTTTTGCCAATACCCCGGAACTCATCGGCCAAACTGTCCGAATCAACGATAGACCTGCGGTCGTGATCGGCGTCACACCCGAGCCGTTTCCAGGGCTCAAGCTCGATAGTTTCGATGTCTATTTATTGATTCACCAGACGCCTCATTTCAACGTCGGATCGGACTTGCTCACGAACTGGAGCACGAACAGCACGACGATGTACGGGCGTATGCGGCCCGGCTTGTCGGTGCAAGCGGTGAAAGACGGCTTCCGGCCTCAGGTAACCGAACTTGCCAAAATTTACCCGGACGTGTTCCACAAAGATGAGTATCTAAACGTGAGCCCGCTCGAGAGCAGCAATGCCCAACGTGACCCTGAATTTCAACAGGCAATCCTATTGGGCTTCGCGCTGACAGCTTTGATGCTCATTGCCGCATGCGCAAATCTAAGCAACTTGAATCTGTCGCGAGCTCAGGCGCGGCATCGAGAACTTGCGATTCGTGCTTCCCTCGGCGCCGGACGATGGCGCGTCGTGCGTCAACTGATGACGGAGAGCCTGTTGATCGGATTGGCCGGCGCCGCTCTCGGCCTGGTTGTCGGACAGGCCGCCATGAAAGCTGTCCTGAGGAACGAGAATATGCCTATCAATATCGACATGGCGCCGAGTATAGCGACCATCCTGGTCACAGTCGCATTGGCAATCGTGGCATCGGTCCTGGTCGGGCTACTTCCCGCAATGCGCGCGAGTCGAGGCGACCTGGCCGGAGCGATGAAAGAAGCAGCGACGCAGGCAACCTCGGGCGCAAAGGCCTCACGCTTCCGTTATGCCCTCATCGGAACCCAAATCGCTGCCTGTACGGTCTTTCTGATTGTTGCGTTCTCGCTGACCCGCAACGTTCAGCGTCTCCTCACCGAGCATCCCGGTTTCGATTACGGCAGTGTGGCTGTCGCCGAGCCGTCGCTCCAACGATATGGACTAAAGGGCGCGGCGGCGCGAGATTACTGGAATCGTTTCACCGCGCTGGTGAAAGCCCACCCCGAAGTGACGGCGGTTTCCCTTGTGGAGAACGCGCCACTTGGCCGGCGGACCGGCACCTCCGATTATAACGATGCTCCAGGCTTGCGGGTCTATCATCACAGCATCGACGAGAGCTTCTTTCAAGTGATGCGTATTCCGCTCATTACTGGCAGAACCTTCACGTCCAATGAACCTTCCAAGGACGTGGTCATCATCAGTCAGGCTCTTGCTCGGCGGATGTACGACAGTCTTGATGTCGTTGGACGCGGATT
>DASQLD010000248.1:0-9539 GCA_035630195.1 Bryobacteraceae bacterium | reverse complement strand
GACTTTGATGGCAAGGTTACGGTGGAAGCGGCGTATGTCGGGAATCGTGGGAAGCACTTGCTCCAGATGCTGCCGGGTAACTATCCTGCGTTCGGGCCGGGCGCAACGCTGGGCAATATCGAAGCGCGGCGGCCGATCGCGGGTTACGGGCACGTAAGCATGATCCACTCGCGCGCCAATAGCTGGTATGACGCGCTTCAGTTGACCGCCGACACGCGTTTGTTCAAGGGATTGACATCCAGAGTTACGTACGTTTACCAGAGCAACTTCGGTCTGTTCAACAATGATCCTACCGGCAATACGAATCAGCAGACGAGCAGTCCGCTGAATTGGGATCTCGATAAGGGGCCTGAAGGACCGAAGCAGGTGTTCCGATCATTCTTCATTTATGATGTGCCGCTACTGGCGAACTCGACATCGCTGATGGGAAAGATTGCGGGGGCGTGGCAGATTGCGGGCTCAATTTATGCGAATAGCGGGAGCGCGCTGAACGTGGATGTCGGCGAAGATCGCAACTATGACGCGAATACGCCAGATCGACCCAACATCACTGGGCCTGTGGAATACAGTTCGGGGAGCGCGGATGAGCGGTCGGCGGGGTGGCTCGCAAATGCTGGAGTATTCGTGCCGGCGACGATTGGAGAGCTGGGGAACCTGTCCCGCAATGCTGTGCGCGGACCGGGGGCGTGGGGAGCGGACATGAGTGTGTTGAAGAACTTTCGATTCTTCGAAGGCAAGACTATCCAGTTCCGTGCGGAAGCGTATAACGTTTTGAACCATCCGAATCTCGGCAATCCGAATTTGAATTTGCGGAACAGCGATTTCAACCGAATCATTACACGGAATGGCAATCGCTCAATGCAGATGGGTTTTCGATTCCTGTTTTGATATGGAGTGTTTGTCTTGACACGCGTAACTTTATTGGCTTTAGTCGCGCTGTCGCTTGCGGCGCAGAGTGTAGATCGACTCGTTGTGAAGAACGCATCAATGGCGCAGACGAACTTCAAGGGTCGGAGCGCAGTCCAGGTAATTGCTGATCCTGCCGCGGCAAATGCCACGTCGTATGCGGTTCTGAAAGATGTTGTATTTCGGGACGGCGCCATTGAAGTGGATGTAGCCGGCCAACCAGCGGCCGGTGCGGGCGGTGGCGCCCGCGGCTTCATCGGCATCGCTTTCCGGATCCAAGGCGATGGCAGCTATGAGTACATCTACTTGAGACCTACCAACGGTCGGGCAGATGATCAAGTCCGGCGGAATCACTCGACGCAATACAGCGCGCATCCGGATTTTCCTTTTTCCAAATCGCGGCAAGAGGCTCCGGAAAAGTACGAGTCTTATGTCGATTTGGAGCCGGGTGTGTGGACCAAGTACAGGATCGAAATAGAAGGCCCCAAGGCGCGTCTGTTTGTCCATGGCGTAGAGCAGCCTTGCCTGATTGTGAATGATATGAAGCTGGAGCCGCGGGAAGGTGGAGTCGCGCTGTGGGTCGGGCCGGGGACTGAGGGCTATTTTTCCAATCTGAAGATTACGAATAAGTAGCTACCTGACTCGGCGCGTCTTGGCGGCTCCCTCGAAAACGCAGTAGCAGAACGACAGAGGCGCAGATAAGAAGCAAGCCGCAGACGGCGAATAGCGCTGTACCCAAAAGCAACGCGTTTTTCTTGAACGTCGGATATGGCGCCGCGTTTTGATCGACGTAATGGAGCACCTTGAACCGCCAAAAGTCGGCCTTCGCGAGAGGCGGATCAGCAAAGAGAGTTTGGGTTGTGTAAAAGAAAGCATGCCTTGAGATCTGCTGATAGTAAGCCATCGTGGGAGAAGGCTCCAGATTCGAGCCGTTTCGTTCAAAATGAATGCTATCCAATTTGCCTCTCAACAACGCGCTTCGAAGTTCGAGGAGCGACGCGTACTGGCCGTTGACCAGGAACATTGTGTCGTGAGTCGGATCGACGAGAACCCATTTTTTCAATTCCTCAACCCAGGCTTCCACCATGATGTGACCTACGCCATCCATAAAGAAGGCTTGCAATGAAACTATGCGCGCAGGGATCTGGGCGCTGAGTAACGCCCCGGCCTGAACATATCCGAATCGCCGGCACGCGCCTGGTTGACGAGCGCGCTGCTGCTGCAACAGAACTTGAGGATCCAATGCGCCGGAATCCACGTGTGGAGGAAACTGCCACAAGGCGCGATCCTGCGATTGCTGAGCGCGGGTCCACCGGCGTAGGGACGCTATCGTGTCCAGGGTTGGCGAGCCCGGCTTGAGAAGTGGAGCGATCTGAGTCCGGAACCGGATTAGCCCCGGCGCGCTCGGATCCTGCCGATTCGCGTAGTCACGCTCATTGATCAAGCTCGCATCAGACGTATTCACGACGGCACAGCGCCAGAAACTAAAAGGGTGAAGTTGGCGGAAGCATAGAATAGCGACAAGAATACTAGCAAGCGCCAGCGCGATGTACGTAAGTAGTCGCCTACCAATTCTTAGGGCAAGGTACTGGTGGAGGGGATGACTTCTGTTGAGCATTGGCAAGTGATTAGGGTTTCTCAGGTACCGGAATAACGCGCTCGGCTGAAGCGCGGGCGCTGGCGAGTACACGAGCAGGATTCCCCATAGCAATCGCAAAAGGCGGAACGTCAGAGATCACTACGCTCCTGGCACCTATGATTGCGCCCTCCCCGACGGTGACGCCTTTATAGATAGTGCAATCCACACCTACCCACGCGTTCCGACAGATTCGGACGGGCTTAATGTCTGCGTCCGAGGGGGCCTGAGAGTTGTATCGCCTGTCAGAGTCCTTGGGATGGGAATCGCTGTCGCTTATGTAGCAGTTGTTCGAAATCATTGCACCCTTCTCAATAACGACTTCACGGTTGACAACGATCGCGACACGATGACCAATCTGGGCGCGATCCTGGAGAATCAGCGTGGGGACGTCATATGTGCGGCCACTCGTTATACCGAGATCGCCCCAAAACGAGACTCGATCGCCGACATGGATCCTGGTGTGACCGTTTATCTCCGGCAGAGCGCATACAAAGCAATCCGCGCCAAATGTCTCGCATCGACTTCGAAACAAGGGTTCGCCATAGAAAAACATATACGCGCGACGGCTTAGCTGGCGGGCTGCAAAATGCAATGTATACATGGCACAACAAATCGTCCTGAGAATTGCCGGCATGGGTAATCGTGCCGTCAACAGGATCGACACGGCACGGTTTAGACTTCGGAAGAACGGGGTTTCGGCCCGGCGTACCCTAAGCGATAGATCCACAATTTGCATTTCTAATCCAGCGGCTCGACAAATAGCGGAGCCTCGTGTAGATACGCGGCCGCCTTGCGTTTAGCATCGATCATTTGATACGCCCGGGCCACAACTTCGGAACTGATCGCGGCCATCCGTCCCAAGTCGTCGGCGAAAACATTGTTATTACGGCCCCAAACGCAGAGGTCCATTTTGTCGTACGGCAAGGCGAAAAAAAACTCTTCCTGTGACTGAGGCTCGGAATACGTATCGGTGGTTGGCGTGCGCCGACGAATTTCTTCAGGAATATTCAGGTATTCGGCGAGTTGATACACCTGCGTTTTGTAAAGATGCGCGATGGGCTTCAGATCTGCATCGCCATCTCCACGTTTTACAAAGAATCCCTGGTCGTGCTCCAGTCTGTTCGGCGTCCCGGCAACTGCGAACTTCAGGCGGTCTGCATGGTAGTACTCCATCATCTTTCTGGCGCGCTGCTTGAAATTATTCGCCGCGACGATTGCTCGATAGGCGTCAGCGGCAAACCTTAGACGTTGCTCGACTCCATCCGGCGATCGGACAACGAGGTAGGACACCTGATACGGCGCCCCGCGCAGCACATCTGCGAGAACGATCTTGCAGGTCCATCCTGGACCATATGCAGGAAGCATGCGTGAAATCACAGCATCGCGTCGCCGGTAACAGCCCGCGGCTTCGAGGATCGCCGAAATGTCTTCAGTTATCGCCTGGATTCCTAGCGTCCAAGCAAGTAATTGTCCAAGTAACAGGCTTTCCTGGGCGGACTCAGTCTCCGGCATCAACAAACCGACCACACGTTTCGGCCCGACCGCCCTGACGCAGAGGGCAGCGACGACGCTACTGTCGATGCCACCCGAGAGACCGAGCACAATACCCTTTCGTCCGAGGCGTCGAAACACAATGTCGCGAATTGCGCTTGTAATTTGTTCGGCGACTTCCGCCACGTCAATAGCCAAGGCCGACGTCGTAGTCGGCGTCAGGCTATACATATGAGTTCCTTACAATCCGTTTTGCCGGCTTCGTTTTTAGGGAGCGTTTCACGAATTTCGATGTAAGCCGGAACGCGCAAGCCGTCCAGGTGTCGCCCACAGTGACGTTTGATCTCTTGCTTTGTCAGGTATGAGCCGGCTCGCAACGTAACTACCGCTTTAATCGCGGCGCCTATTATGGGATCGGGAATGCCGAGAACTACAGCTTCTGCAACCCCTTCCAGGTCATAAAGAATGTCCTCGATTTCTTTAGGGCTTACCTTTTCCCCTTTGGTCTTTATGATGTTGTCTTTTCGCGCTACAAAATACAGAAACCCATCTTCGTCGGCGCGAAAGAGATCGCCGGTGTGTAGAATTCTCTCCCAGGGAGCCGACCCCACTTTCAGTGATTTCTCCGTTTCATGCGTATCGTTCCAATAGCCGCCCATAACACTTGAACCGCGCACAACGAGTTCTCCCACGATGCCAGGCCCTACGCGCGCCCCACTGTCGTCGACAATATAGACCTCTTGGTTCGGCATACCCCTTCCCACCGAATCGGGCCGGAGATCGATCTGGTTAGGAGGAAGATAGCTGACGCGGTTGCATTCCGTAAGACCATACATCGAGTAAAGACGAACGGCTGGAAGCAGCCGGCGAAGTTTTGCAATGTGGATGCGCGGCAGAACCGCGGAAGCGCTGGTTATGTAGCGCAGATCAGAGAGTTTGTAAATGCTGAGATCGAGTTGCAGCAGAATCGCGGCGATGGTCGGAACAACCGGGAAGCCGGTTACATGCTCGTATACAATTCTTTCGAGCACAATCCGTGGGTAGGCGAAAGAACGTTCGAGGATGATGGTCGCGCCGAGTTTGAACGCGATCAGTATTTGTCCCAGACCATAGCTGGAGGATAATGGAAGCACGCTTAGAATAATGTCGTCAGCGGTGTTCTCCAGGTACGCCGCGATCGACGATATAGCTGAGACAAGGTTGAGATGAGTCATCGCTACTGCTTTCGGAACACCTGTAGACCCGGACGTGTAGATTAGCGCTGCAGTGTCGATGTCCACACACAAATTGCGCGGCGGGCCGCTGCCGTCCGCTTTCTGCGCAAGAAACTGATCCAGGCGTATTATTTTCCGGCTGTCTGGATATTCATCGGGTTTGCCGGTTGACCATACGGTCATTGGATGGGAGGTCGACTGCAGCGCGCGTTGCAACACACGGCAGCAAGCCGCGCTGGAAATCACGACAACTGCTCCGGAGTGATTCAAGATGTGAGCAACTTTGGCGGATTGAAAGGCGGGATTGATGATGGTAAATACAGCGCCTGCCTTCAAGATCGCAAAAATAGAAAGAACGGCCTCAATCGAGTTTTCCATGAAGACTGCTACACGGTCACCTCGCTTAAGACCGTGATCGAGCAGACCATGAGCCAGACAGTTCGCCAATTCTTCGACTTGGGCATAGGTCAGTCTGCGTTCGCCGACTACAAGGGCGGTTTTCGATGGAGTGGTGAGAGCGGATTGTTCAAGAAACCCTTCGAGCTGCACGATTATTGACTCATTCCGGGCTCAGTCGGCTTACCGCAAACAAAGCGCGTCAAGTTGAAGATGGAATCGAGATTCTCTGGAACCATCTCTTCGTCTGTGACCTCAACACGAAAAGTTTCTTCCAGGAACTGAACCAGCTCGAGAACACCGGTCGAATCGATCATGCCCCTGTCAATGAAGGAGTCATCATCGCCAAGAAGACCATCCTCCTGACCGAACAGGAAATTCTCCACGACGAAGGAACGCAACTTCTCCTTGACGAACAGCCACTGTGTGCTCATAGACGCCTTCCGAAGTTCGACGAACAATGCTGGGCGAGCAACTGGGTCGAAAGAATTCCCGTTAGGGCCATGCTGTCCCCAGCTCCCGCCACGTGACCCTCGCGACATTTCGAAACCAATCGCCGCACGCGTTCGGGATTGAAGATACCTGCTTTCCGCAGAGCGGTCTCTGACAAGAGATCATCACTCCAGGATCGGCCCGCATTCGTGAAGAAGATGCAACCGCCCGGCGCCCCATAGGGTTGTTTCTTGCGATTCAAGATTGAACGTGGTACCAAGCCGCTAGCACTGCGCTTTAGGAGGTACTTCTCCTGAAGAACCTTCATTTTGAGTGAGACAGGCAGACGGGAGGCAAACTCGACGACCCGGTAGTCGAGAAATGGGGACCTTGTCTCGACACCGTGTGCCATCGCGACACGGTCACCTTGAGACGAAAGGATATAGCCTGGGAGTAGGTAGGCGAACTCAAGGTACTGAGCCTTCGCGAACCAGTGCCAGTTAGGAAAAGACGAGGGAAGTCGTTCGGTGATGGCTTCGAAGTCACGATGATTGCGCGTGGCCTCTCGAACGTCGTCGCTGAAGAACTGTTTTAAACGTGAAGTCATCGACCAGCGTGGCAGATGTGAGAAAAACGCGGAGTCTACAGACGCTGCTGAAATGTTGAACGAAGCTTTCAGATAAGCATCGGATTGCTCATGAAGGTTCGGAAGATATTCATAGATTCTTCGAAGCAGGTGCGGCCGCATTTTTGAATCCGGGTGCGCTGCCCAAAATCGTCGAATCTTCGTTTCCTTGAAAATGTCGTATCCGCCAAGGATCTCATCCGCCCCTTCTCCAGTTAGCACAACCTTTGTCGCGCGGTCCCGAACTCGACCGGAAAGCAGAAATTGAGGTGCGGGAGCGGTGCGCAAGAGAGGCGTCTCGGCATGCCAGACAGCAGACGGAAAAGCACGAGCTATATCTTCCCCCTCCGCAGCGGACCTCCTGATGCTTGGTTTCGAGAAAATCGACAGCTTCTCGTTGAAATCGGCTTTCATCGTATGTTGGATCGTCGAAGGTTATGGAAAAGCTTTCGAGAGTCGAGATGCCACATCGTCGCATCAACGCTGCAGTCAAGGTGGAATCGAGTCCACCACTCAGATAGGCGCCCACCCGAACATGCGCTCGAAGCCTCAGCCGCGTTGCGTCGGTCAACAGAGCGAACAGTTCTTCCTTACAATCTTCTTCCGCTGGGGCTGCCGCGGAGCCCTCCATGGCAGATGTCGGAAACTGTATATCCCAGTAGCGGCGGACTGTCTCGATTCTTCCATCGAGAACGAGTGAATGACCAGGAGGAAGCTCCCGAATGTCCTCAAAGGCGGTGCGTGGCGGAACGGTGCACCAGTAGGTAAAGACCTGGTCCAAGCCGGAAGGGTCAAGCTCTCGAGAAACGTCAGGGTCCGCGAAGAGGGACTTGATCTCAGAGCCAAACAGAAAGCGGCTCCGTGTTCTGGTGTAGAACATCGGGCGAATCCCGATACGATCTCGGGACAGAAACAGGCGCTTGCGCCTGGTGTCCCAAATTGCGAAGGACCATTGGCCATTCAGTGACTCAACACACGCTTCCGCCGCATCTTCGTATAGATGCAGAATCACTTCTGCATCAGATTTCGTCGTGAACCGATGTCCCGCCTTAAGAAGTTCGTTTCGGAGCTCAATGTAGTTGAAGATCTCGCAATTCGCGGTGATCCAGAGGTTGCCGTCCTCGTTGGTCATGGGCTGTGCGCCGCCTGCCAAATCGATAACGCTCAATCGCGCGTGAGCGAGGACAGCATCATCAAATGCTTTGACGCTGGTTCCGTCCGGTCCTCTGTGCTGAATAGCGCCGATCATGCGTCCGGCAAGCTCGGGGGAAGTGAAATCACCCGACAGACTAATGTATCCGGCTATGCCGCACATATGTTCCTTTGTAACTAGTCACAACTCCACTTCTATAGCCAATCTGCATGTGCAAGCCGAAACAATTCCAACGACTATTAACCGTCATCGCGGGGAGGAAGTCACTAGGCTCGAGGTACTAAACGTACGGCATAGATTCGTCTTCGTATGCCGAGTCCATATTGAATTATGAAGTTGGAGTGCGGAACGATGAACGGTGCTGGTCGGTTAGAGGGTTACTTTTGAATCTGAAGATTACGAACAAGTAGGATCTTAGTTTGTCCAGTCAGCGTAGTCGCCGAATGGCGGAATCGCGACTGCCAGACTGCCGGGATCGATAAGGCTCATATAGTGTGCGATGCATTTGTTGATATCGACTCCCGCCTTCCACTCGATGCGGGCGAAAATCTTGGCGAACTTCGAAGAACTGATCTTCTTGCGAAACGAGGTAAGCGTAATCTCTTTTTCAAAGGCTAATCTTCCGATGATCGGACCTGCGCTCCCCTTGAGGTGAATGAGTGTCGTCGGCACTTGTACAAGCCAACGCTCGCTTACGAACCTCACGCCTATAGCAAAGCGTGCGGAGCGCATCGGCTCGGAGATTTTCCTTGAGCCGGACTCTGCGACCGCCGGTCGACGTAACCAGGACTCAACCGCTCTCCGGCACCTCTACCGCGCAAGCTGGCTGACGAGTGTCAACCGAATCTGGAGGAACGTGGAGGAGCCGACGAAGGCGCATGCAATGAACTTCGTCGGGTGGACGGCCACGAAAACTCAAGACGGGTCACCGGGCGACGACGATGGCGTTGCTGGAAGCGCGCGATTGCGGTAAGAATCTTCATTGCGATGCAAAGAAGGAGGACCTTGCCTGGGTATCGGACGCCCGGAGATGCTGACCCCCAACCTTCCTACTTTGTCAAATTGTGTGTTCTTTTCAGCATCTTACAATATATTTCTGGCACTCTCAGCGAGAGTGTGCTAAGTCTAGAGAAATGAAGCTTCGTCCATTGTATGACCGCGTTGTCGTTAAGCGCGTGGAAGAAGAATCGGCTATGCAGGGTGGCCTGTATATTCCGGATTCCGCGAAAGAAAAACCGCAGCAGGGTGAGGTTATGGCCGTCGGACAGGGCAAGCGCCTGGAAGATGGGAAGATCGTAGCGCTCGATGTGGCGGTGGGTGACCGGATTTTATTCGGCAAGTACTCCGGTAGCGAATTCACGCTCGATAGCCAGGAGTACATGATCATGCGTGAGGACGAGATCCTCGGCATCCTCGATAAGCAGCCCGGGGCTGCAGGAAAGAAGGGTAAGTAGGCATGGCAAAACAGATTTGTTATTCGGATAATTCCCGGCAGGCGATCCTGCGCGGTGTCAACCAACTCGCAGACGCGGTGAAGGTAACGTTGGGCCCGAAGGGTCGCAACGTCGTCCTCGAGAAGAAGTTCGGGGGCCCCACGATCACCAAAGACGGCGTAACGGTCGCCAAAGAGATCGAACTCAGCAATCCGCTCGAAAACATGGGCGCGCAGATGGTCCGTGAGGT
>DASQLD010000247.1:0-7399 GCA_035630195.1 Bryobacteraceae bacterium | reverse complement strand
TCCATACCGGTTGCGACCGTCAGGATATTGGGATCGAAAATGATGTCTTCAGGAGGAAACCCGATTTCATCCACGAGAATGCGATACGCCCGTTCGCAAATCCGGATCTTGTCCTCATACGTTGCGGCTTGGCCCTGTTCATCAAACGCCATGACCACCACTGCCGCGCCATACTTGCGCACGGTCGCAGCGTTCTGACGAAACTTCTCTTCGCCCTCCTTGAGTGAGATCGAGTTAACGATGCCCTTCCCCTGCAGGCATTTGAGACCGGCCTCGATGACTTCCCATTTGGAGGAATCCACCATGAAAGGGGCTTTGGCGACCTCAGGTTCGGCGCCGAGCAATTGCAAGAAGCGAGACATAGCCGCGACGCCGTCGATCATGCCTTCGTCCATGCAAATATCGATGACGTTTGCGCCATTCTCCACTTGCTGGCGAGCGATGCTGACTGCTTCTTCGTACTTGCCCTCTTTAATGAGCTTGGCGAATTTAGGCGAGCCGGCAACGTTCGTTCGCTCGCCGATCATTATGTAGACGCCGGGCTGTTGGGTGAAGGGCTGGGATCCGGAGAGCCGTAAAGGACGTTGGCTGTTTTCCGGAATGCTGACACTAACGGAAGCGGCCCTCCGTATTTCGCGCGGATGACGGCCGTCGAGAGCTTTGGCGATCGCGGCAATGTGTTCAGGCGTATTCCCGCAGCATCCTCCAGCGATGTTGATCAGACCGCCCTCCGCAAACTCGCTGAGGTACCGGGCCATATCGGCGGGTTCGAGGTCAAAGCCGGTCGGAGTGAGCGGATTCGGCAGGCCTGCATTCGGATAACAGGAGATGGCTGCGCTGGACTTCTCTGCTAGTTCCGTCAGGAAGGGATACATCAGGTCAGGACCGAGTGAGCAGTTGAGTCCGACAGATAAGGGTTTCACATGCTCCACCGCGTTCCAATAGGCCTCAATGGTCTGGGCGGAGATCATGGTCTCGCCGCCACGGCCGACAGCAGCGGAAATCATTACCGGAAGTTCTTTGCCATCCTGATCGAAGACTTCGCGGATGGCAACCAGAGCGGCTTTCGCGTTCAACGAGTCAAAAATCGTTTCAACCAGGAGCAGATCCGATCCGCCGCTGATAAGGGCGCGGATCTGCTCCATGTAGGCGATCTTCACCTGATCGAAAGTGATGACGCGAAAGCCCGAGTCGTCAGCATCCGGGGAGTTCGACAGCGAAACAGTGAGAGGCCCGATTGCCCCGGCGACGAAGCGCTGGCGACCCGTGGCCGTCCCGACGCGATCAGCCCATTCGCGGCACTGACGCGCGGACTCCTCATTGATCTCCCACGCGAGTGCCTGCAGGGATGGATCTTCGATGATCTTTTGATAGAAGGCCGGATCCTTGCGACCGCCATGCTCGCGCGGATCGTCTACGAAAAATTCGCTCTGCGTGATGGTGGTGGCGCCGAACGTATTGGTCTCTATGATGTCGGCTCCGGCTTCGAGAAACCGGCGGTGAATATCACAGATCATTTTGGGCTGCGTGAGCGAGAACAGGTCACCGTTGTTCAGCAAGTCCTTACGTGAGTCCCTGAATCGCTCCCCGCGGATGTCCGCTTCGGTCATCCCGTAGGTCCGGATGGTCGTTCCCATCGCGCCATCAATAATGGCAATTCTGCGTTCTAGGATTTTCTGTAAAGGATGTTGATGAGCTTCCGTCATGTTCGCCTGGCGCCTCAAGCTCGTGTCGGCGTCAGGCCGATGCCGACCGAATTAAGCTTTCAGTTGTTGGAGCAGCCTCAGCATGCTCCGCATCTTCTATCATAACGGGGTCGCCCATCCAGCGAAGGCGACTTCCCCGAAACCTATACCTGGTTGGCCGACAGACGCGGCCCGCAGAAGCTCGGAAGTTCTTGGAGGTCTCGCAATTCCATGAAAGCGAAGGGATTATGAGAAGCCGAGTACTGGCGCCACCCGCTTCCGTCGATGAGGAGCACCCGAGCGCCTCGCCCGGACGCAGCAAGGGCGACGGCAATACCGAAAGCTGAAGCCTCCGCTCATCACGCCGGCGACAGATGTGGCGACGCGTCAGGAAATCATTTGGATACACTCTCTTTGGCAGGAACCATTGACAGCGATACAATCTGACCCTCCCGCACGAGGCGATCGCGCAAGGTAGAGTAGTCTACGTCCTGCACCGCTATGCCGCTCGTCATGGCCAAAACGGCCGCGGCGCCAACGGCTTGTCCCAGCGACATGAAAGTTTGCTCCAAGCGGATCGCTCCGTAAGCGACGTGGGAAGAAGATGGGCAAGTTGGCGTGAGGAGGTTCGTGGCCTCGGTCCGCCGCGGCGTCAAAGATCGATAGGAGATGCCGAACGGGCCCCAGTTGTTGTCGTCGAAGACGAATCCTTCGTTGTAGGCGGCTCCCTCCCGCACGATTCGCCGGACACTGTGGGTGTCGGTAGGCCAGAATGCGACCGCGACAGGATCGGACACCGGCTCAGGATTGATTCGGCGTGTGTGATGTTCCGTCATCACAAACTCGGAGACCATACGTCGCGCATCCCGGATGTAGAGCTGTCGCGGCCAGCCGCCGTTGTCTGTGAACTCGTCTTTGCACAGGCCCCATTCGCGCCACGCGGCTCGTGTTGCTTCAGGGATCTCGGGATCGTTGGCTAACAGCCAGAGCAGCCCGTGAGTGAAGCTGAGGTGCTCGCGATAAATGCGTTCTCGCGTTGCGTGACTTCCGTTAGGGTACTCGCGATTCATCCCATACAGGTTCGCTGACAGATCATGCCAGCTCCCCAGATCGGTCTTCCCATTCGGCAGATTCGCCACGGGCTTCCAGAGACTGCCACCGGCTCGCGCATACCGAAAGTAGATTTCGTATCGACCGCGGTCAAAGTCTTCCGGCTTGGTGATAGGAAGCCTGTTGGTCGGATTCTTCGTAAGACAAAGGCGGAAGCAGAACGCCTGAATATTGCTGTCGCCATCACCCGGTGTACCCAGTGGTTCGTCCTGAATGGTCGGGATCAACCCGCTAGATACGTCACCCGGCATCCGGTACGGATCCACCTTGACCTTAAACTGTGCATGGGTGGTTTCGGCCCTAACGCCGTTCTTCGTTTCGTCGTACTTGGCGTTGGCTTCGCGACCGGAAGTAGTCTGCACGCCGGCCGCTGCGAGCAAGTCCCCCTCAATACTGGCATCGATGAAAACGCGGCCTTCATAGCGTTTACCGGATTCGGTAAGGATTGCGCGAATAGCTCGAGTGCCTGGCGCCCATTCGACAGACCCCGTAAGCGGCTCTCGCAGTCGCTGACCCCGCTCAACAACAACGCCGGATTCGCGCAGGATATCGTCAAACACCGCCTCCGCCTTATGCGACTCGTACTTGTACGCCGGGCCGGGGTGGCCGTATTTTCGGCCGGTCCGAAGATAGAAGTCGCGTGCCAGCCCGCCGACGGCTACATCATTGCGGAACCAGTGATTATTGATATCGGCGTTGCCAAGACCCTCTACCGGCATGCCGCCGATATGTTTTTCCGGCGCCACAAGGACGACAGAACGTCCCATTCGCGCGGCCTGTACACTCGCCATCACGCCGGCAGACGTACCGCCGTATACGATGACATCCGCGGCATTAGCCGCCAAAGTTAATGCCAAAAGTGTTGGAACGATCGAAATCCGTGTCATGTGAAACAGCGGTCGTTAAACGGATCAGAAATATAATTTGAGCGCCAATTGGAACTCCCGCGCGCGGGCATTCGCGGCGTAGGTTGTCACGGTGCCGAATGCCCCCGAGTCAATGTTAGCGGCCGGATTACCGAAGACTGGCGTATTTGTGAAGTTAAACGCTTCGGCGCGGAATTGCAACCGGAAGCGTTCTGTAATGTTGAAGTTCTTCAGTGCCGATACATCATAGTTGTTCCACCCATCGGACCGCGTTCTCGGAAGGTTACGTCCCACGTTCCCATAGGTAAATGCGGGCGAGTTTGCGAAGGCTGCTCGGTTCAGCCACATGTCTATAGTTGGATCATCCAGAGAGGGATCGCCGACCACATTCGGCTTACTGCTACCGAAGGCTGTGCCGTTCTGGGTGACTGCTATGACGTTTCCGCTCTGGAAGGTTGCGATGGCGTTCATTTGCCAACCGCCAATCAGGTGTTTGACGATGGCCGGACCAGTTTTGCCGAACGGCAGTTCATAGCTGCCGGAAATTACTAGCCGTTGCGGTAAGTCATTAGAGGACACAGACCGCTCCCACGCAATGTTGTCCCAGTTGCGTACGCTCTCATCGCCGCTTTCGACGAAGCTGCTGTTGCCGCCTGCCCCCTGGTTGTTGTCGATCAGCTTTGAGAAAGTGTACGCAAGTAGAAAGCTAAGGCCGCTCGAGAAACGCTTCTCGACGCGCAACGTAGCCGCATGGTAGATCGAATCCGCCCACGTAGCGTAGCCTGCTGCTCCGGAGAACTGTGGATACGTATCGAGGAGTGATGCTCTTGTCACCTGCCTTTGTCCGAGCGGAAGGTTAGGTGCAATCGTGCCGAAGAAGGGATTATCCACCAGTTGCTGCAATTGGGTGCCCAGCGAGAGATACTGCTGCGGCAAGTAGTCGAATGTACGGCGGCCGGGCAGATGAACGCCCCGATTCCCCATGTAGCCCGCTTCCACCAGCCAGTTCCCGAGGAACTCCCGCTGTAGTGAGAGTCCCCATTGCTGCGAATATCCGCGCAGGAGGCCTCGAAGATTGCCCGCCACGCTTTGTCCTAACAAAGTAAGCGCCCCCTGACTGCTGTTAACGGGCGGCAGCTTGCCGTTCGGGAATGGATTCGCAAGGGTTTCATTGGGCGTGAAGCCGCCGTCGACAGAGGACACCAATGGAGTGTTTAGCGAGAAGCCGGCACGATCGAGCGATGTAAAGATGCCTGATGTCGGCAGATATGAGATGCCGTAGCCACCGCGCAAGACCGTCCGGGGCATGAACTGCCAGGCGAGACCCAGACGCGGCTGGAAGTTCGTAAACTCGGCATCACGGTGCCCTCGTGATAAACCGTTCACTCCCGGATACGCAAGCCCCCCTTTGAGTGTCAGTCCGTTGATCTGCGTGATAACGTCCGGATCGAAATTACTGATCGCGTCGAATCTATCAGTGATGCCGCCTTCGTACTCCCACCGCAGTCCCAGGTTCAGCGTCAGGGTAGGAGTCACCTTCCAGTCGTCCTGCACGAACAACGCGAAGTTCTTCACAGTTTCCGTGTTCGGCGCGCCGTACCCAACAGTGCCGCCGGACGGCGTACCGAGCATGAACGATGCGTAGCCATATCCCGATGTCGCTCCCGCAGTGTTTGGATTGGGCCCCTGCGTAAATCCCCTATTGAAGGTGAACGACATACCCGCAGCGCCCTGCGTGTTGTTGGCCTGATAAACCCTGTTGTCGCTGCCAAACTTCCAGGTGTGCGTTCCTTGAATCCAGGTCAATGCGCCTGTGTAGCTGAATGATTTGTTCGATTGCACGAGTTGATCGCCCTGATCGGCGCCGACTGCGGTCATGTCGCTCATGTCGAACCTAGGAAAGCTTGGTATCTGCATCAGCGTGTTTAGCCGGGCCGGCATACTCAAGGTGGTCACGTCAAACCCGAAGCTGCGTGTCACGCGATTCGGCAGGTACATGTTGAGTCCGCCTCGCGCGTCAAGTAACAAGTCCGGACGCAGAGAATCTGAGTAGCTCACAAAGGCGCTATGGCGCTTCAAAGGCAGATCGGATGTCTGAATTTCCGCCAAGTTGTCGTAAAAGTTCGGGATACCTTGCAGCGTGTTGTCCCACGTATATCGTCCGGCTACACGGCGCATGGGCGTTAGATAGTGATCAAGCCGCAAGCCGAATATCTTCTTGTCGAGAGGTGAGGATCCTACACCGAAAAAATTGTTCGCGTTCGTGTTGGTGACACCTGTCGTATTCGGCTTCGGGTAAAAAGCGTTCACCTGTTGCGCCGTCGCCGAAATTCGGTTGGCGGGAATTCGATTCCCGGGGAACATATCGCGAATACGATTAGCTGGATTTGCCGGATCGGCACGAGTGCTGAAAGGATCGTAGATCTGAATCAGCGCTCCGGCGGCCGTCCTTGTCTCACTGAAATCGCCCGCGCGCTGCAGATCGGTTGGAACGGACCAGATGGTCGTCGCGACTGTGCGTTGTTTGAACTGTTCGTAATTGAAGAAGAAAAACGTACGATCCCTGGCGATTGGCCCGCCACCGGCGCCGCCCCACTGGTTGAAGTTGAAGGGCTGCTTTTCACGTGACGCGCGATTACTGACGAAGTCATTCGCACGGAGTACCTTGTTCCGGTTGAACTCATAGAGACTGCCATGGAACTCGTTCGTCCCTGCCTTGCTGACGATATTCATCACCCCACCACCCGTGCGTCCGTACTCGGCGCTAGGATTGCGCACGATCAGCCGGAACTCTTCCGTCGCGTCTACAGACAAGGGATTCTGCATCGAGCCGGAGGTGAAATTCTCAGACGCGATGCCGTCGACCATATAGTTATTCGTACTTGTTCCTCCACCCGCGATGGACGCGCGTCCGCCGCCATATGCCGAAACAGGGAGGTCCCCATAGGAGCCCGTCGCGCGTACCCCGGGCACTAGCAGCGCAAACTGCAGCGGGTTTCGCCCGACTGTTGGCATGTCCATAATCTTCTGGCTCGGAATGACGGTGCTGATCGTCGGCCGCTCAGTTTCAAGCAATGGCGCGGCGCCCGATACCTCTACCCTCTCGCTGATCTGCCCTACTTCAAGTAGAAAGTCCAGCCGCATATTCTGCCCTTCATCGAGAGTCAACCCAGAGCGCACGACCTCCTTAAAACCGATCTGGGTCGCCTGAACGGTATACAACCCGCGCACCAGCAACGGAGCTGTAAAGTAGCCTTCGGTATTGCTTTCGATTTCCCTGCGAACACCGGTTTCTGTGTTGATCACGGTAACTTTCGCGCCAACGATCACCGAGCCGGTGGAGTCTGTGATGCGCCCTGTAATCTGGGCAGTCTGACCATGAAGCTGTGTGGAGAGTGCAAATAGCAGTACCCCGAACGCGAGGACGCGGTGGAGACTAGCGATCATCGTGGAACTCCAGCAAGCGTAGATTTACGTCAACTCTATACCACGCCAATTTGACGTGCAAGCTGATAAGCGTCGCGCAATCAGCTATGTTGATCGTTCACGAACACAGATCAAGATGGGAACACCTGGGTTTTCGTTTCGCCAGCCGTGTTGTCGGCGCGAAGTAGAAATGTCCTATCCGGAGCGAAATAGAAACGTCCGGTTATGACCGGCCGTTCCGGATGCCCATGTTAGTGTGGATCACCCGAGCGGGGTCGCGCCCGAGCGGGTGTCCAAGGCCGATGCGACGGA
>DASQLD010000246.1:0-4923 GCA_035630195.1 Bryobacteraceae bacterium | reverse complement strand
TCCGCTGGCGATGAAGTACAACATCCCCGAACCCGCAACGGCGCCAAGGAGCTGAGCAATGATGTACGCCGGGAGTTCCGATGCCGGAAAGCGCCGGGCAATTACGAGACCCAACGAAACGGCGGGATTGAGATGACAGCCAGAAATATGACCGATAGCATACGCCATCGTCAGAACAGTCAGTCCGAAAGCCAGGGACACGCCCAGCAAGCCAATTCCAAGTTGCGGGAAAGCGGCGGCTATCACAGCGCTTCCGCACCCGCCAAAAACCAGCCAGAAAGTACCTATAAACTCGGCGGTTACACGACGACTCAGAGTCATTGTTGAATCCTCCATGCCAGATGCATTGGGCTTTAAGACGCTCGTACGCGTCACGTGGCTCTATTTCTTTGCAGCGAAAAATGTTCTAGCGCGCGGGATTGTCGCGGGGCGTCAGAAAGAACACGCCAATGTCTTTCGGGAGAGAAAATGCAAGCGCCTTCGACGAGTGCACACGTTAGAGTGCTGGGAATTGGCAAGCGATCTGCCGCGCAGCTATTTGATCTAAATAGCCGCAAGAGCAAGTTCACTTACGACTTAGCGCCGAACGTTTCCGCAGCCGCCGAGCAACTGGGTTCGAAGACGTATGACGTCGTCCTCGTCGACTTGTCCGAGCAATATCTGGCTGATATTGGAGTCATCAGAGAGTTGAGAAGTATTCGGCCGCGCGTGGCAGTGATCGTGCTGGTGGAGGAATCGACTCCGCAGAACGTTATCGACGCTATCCGCGCCCACGCGTTTTCCTACTTCAGCAAACCATTCGATCGTATGGCGCTTCATGAGATGATCATGAACGCCGCGTCCGTCGATGAGCCGGAAGATGCCATCCAGCTTCTATCGGCTAACGTCAATTACCTGAGCCTGCGAATACGTTGTTCGCTTTTTACTGTCGACCGGCTGGTGCAATTCATGAAAGAAATCCCGGTTGATTTACCGGAGGAAGACCGAAACGAGGTTGTAATGGCATTCCGTGAGATGCTGCTCAACGGAATCGAGCATGGCGGCAAACTCAATCCCGAAGAGTGGCTGCGAGTCTCCAGGATTCGCACCAAGCGAACGCTTGTCTATCATATTCATGATCCAGGCGATGGGTTCTCACGCGATCATTTGGATCATGCCGCTGTTGCGCACCCGGAGGATCCCATCGCCCATATCGCTTGCCGCGAGGAAGCGGGGATACGGCCCGGAGGATTTGGGATGTTGATCACCTCGAAGTTGGTTGACGAAGTCATCTATAACCAGCAGGGCAACGAAGTCGTTCTTATTAAATACCTGACTTAGGGGCCAGTTCCTGGCGGTTAGAAACACTGTTTAATTATTTTTGTACCTGCGACCCATTCTAAGCATCTAGATTGCGCTGCCAGTGCGCAGCTTGAGGCGAGTCCAATCGGCCGGCGACATTTCAGGAGGCTAACGTGAAGGATCAGGCGCGCTTTTTGGCGCCACAGCGCAGGCCAGATTCCGGCGATGATCGTGGCCGTTTTGATGCTGGCTTCCTCGGCTGGAGCCCAGGATCATGGGCTGTCAGTTCGCGAACTGGATCAGGCCAACGCGACTTCCGCCCAGTTCGACTCGGAGCCAAGGCGCGATCGAGACTGGCGCCGTGCTGGCGGTCGTGCCTCATTAGTCAGCGCGGAGCCCTCACCAGCAGCCGCCGCTCCGCTTGCGTTGGTCGGTTAACTTTAACCACATGATGCTTCCCAAGGAGGGAAATAGTGCGCATTCATAGCAATCCCGGTTCCAAACGGGGTCATAGACCGAGCCACAGCCGAGCTCTCCTCTGGTCTTTGACTCTCTCCAGCCTGTTGGTGATCCCCGGGTGGTCGCAAGACGCCTCACCTCAGCAGCAGACCCAGCAGGAAGCGACGAGCGTCGTATCCGGCACCGTCGTGTCGGTGTCCCCCACTACGACGGTGATCAAAACGGAAGGGGGCAACTATTTGTTGGTCGTTTTCACCAGGGAGGCGACCAAACCGCGCACCCTCGCAGTCGGCTCGGTCATACGGGTCACCACGGTACCAGGCGAAACTCCGGGAACGCGCGTCGCCCGCAGCGTCGTGATCGAAAAGCCACCGGCCCCGGATGCTGCGAAGACGTCCACGGAGGATGCAGCCGCCGTTCCGGCTGAAGTAAGAAAGATTGAGAGCGACATCAAGCGCCAATTTCGTCGCTTCAGGGCCGGTTTGCGGACCGGCGTCACGCTCGACCCCGAACTCATCATGATCGGCGCTCATATGCAAATGGGTCCGATCTTCAGCTCCGACCTCTTCTTCCGCCCGAACATTGAATTCGCTTGGGGCGAGGTGTCAACCATGTTCTCGATCAATCCCGAGGTTATCTATCGGCTCCCCGTCACGGCCCGCGCCGGCAGATGGAATTCGTATGTGGGTTTCGGACCAGGTTTCAACTTCGTGAACCAGAGCTTTGAGTCGGGGGAGGACAGGTTCAGCGACTTCCACTCCGCCATCGGGCTCAATCTCTTCGGCGGCCTGCACAACCGCAGCGGCATGTTTGTGGAACTGAAGGCTAGCGTCTATTCAGAACCGGCCCCGACGTTGCGACTGATCGTGGGCTACAATTTCTAGCCGGGCATGGGACCCTGCGGAAACATAGGTTAATGAGCGGGAAGAGTTCGCCGCGGCGTCCGATGCCGGCGGCGAACTCTTCTCCATTTCATTTGACACTGTATAGAACCGTGGTTGACAGTAGCCCGCCATAGAACTGATCTAGCGAATTCCGCTGCGATTTCAATTACCTTTCAGCGAAAAATTGGTGGTATTGCTCCGCAGCTTCTCCATTCCTCAATCGAATGGGATGGGTGCTAGGCGGAGAATCTTAAAGATTACGCTCAAGCAGGCTGGCGAGCCTGTGGGCGCGGTCAACGATGTGACAAAGAAGGTGCTTGGTGTCCTGATCACCCGACTCTTCTGCTCTTACCGACAAAAGTTCCGTGATCTCAGTTAAGGTCTGTACCGCAGCAGTTCTAACATCTACCACGGTATCGAAATTCCACGTCGTAGCAGGGATTGGTCTCGGCGAACCGGACTGAGCCAGCCGCGCTAATGTCTCCCCCAGGCGTAGCAGTAGCTTGCTTCGATCGATAAACTCCTTGTCCGGGAACGGTTGGTGAAGATAATCATCCGCTCCGCTCAGCAAGGCTTTGATGCAGAGCGATTCCTGCAGGGTATTGGGTAGCACCAGAATGCGGCAGACCGCGCCGTTGGCTTCTCTGCGGATGTTGACAACCACTTCTGGCGCGTCCATCACCGACTTCATATCGATGATGGCGAGCGAGGGCTCATACCCACGGACATCTTCAATGGCCGCCTCCCGGGTCTCCGCCGTGTAGTGATCAAAGCCGGGTAAAAGCGACCTGAGCCGCCAAGTCAGGCTCGCGTTCCGAGAAACTATCAGGACGCATTGACGGTCGAAAGCCTTCGATCTCGAGTCAATTGCCGTGCTGCTCACCTTGCTCCTTTGTGGGAACGGACGTAGTTGTCCGCTCCCACAATCCGGGATTGTTTCGGGCGCCGTTTTCCCCACGGCTTCAAGCAGCCAAGCGCGGCATACACTCGATTCCTCGACGCTTGAGCCGATCGCGCAACTCGCGTCGTGCACGGTGCAGTCGAGACTTGGCCGCGCCGACAGAAATACCAAGTTGAGCAGCGATTTCCGACATGGGCCTGCGTTCGATGTCTGAGAGGATCAATGCGATTCTTAAAAACGGTGGAACTCGTTGCACTTCCAGGCGTACGATCGTTAACGCTTCGTCGTAAAGCAGTGTTGCTTCTGCAGTAGGACTCTGCGTTTTATAAAGCAATAAGTGATCTTCCGGAAGAGCGTCCTCGCGATCCACGGTTTGGTAATGCTTTCGGTCCCGCATGCGCATGTAGCATTCATTAATAACGATACGCGCCTGCCATGTACCGAAATGTTCGTTGGTCTGTAGGTCGCCGATATGCTCCAAGCCTTTTCTCAAGGCAGTCTGAACTTCGTCTTCAGCGTCTTCGCGGTTTCTTAGCAGTGATAACGCAACGGAAACGAATCGCCTATAGTGGCGCCGCGCTAACTCACCAAAGGCCGAACGGTCGCCACACTTAGCAAGCGCGACTAATCGAGCGTCGGCCATTGGTTCAGTTTCTTCGATATTCACCTTTCATACCTCGTCACGAAGCCAAACGGCTTCGTTGAATGATCTCGGGTTGTCGGGCGGTAAGACGCTGAAATAACGGCGCGGAAGTAAAACTTCGAAAAAGAGTTGGCGCTGTAAGAGACGTAGATGCGAGCTGGGATTGTAACGATCTATTAACAATTACCAAAAAACGATGCAATCCGTTTCGTATTCGGCATGACTAGACTTGCCCACCGAAAGCTGCGAGTATGATGTACGCGATCACTTTGTCTCCAATCGGGCAACGGACGTGGTGAAATTAGTCCCGCTGTATTTAGGCTTCCCGCGTTGCCTCGATGCGATTACGAGGGCCGCATCGTATGGCGGCTATCGTGTGATCTCAGGAGTGCTAGTGGGTTGATTATCGCCGGCGATCCATGACCCATAGATCGCTTGTGGGCCGCACTACGGACGTAAGGAAGCTCTTACCATCGGCAGCAAGAACGAATCCCCGGAGCGGCGCCGCGCCGAGTGTCGCAGCGTAGCTGTAAGCGGCGGGAACTCGTCCAAGATCAGCCAGCACACGCTCTGAGCCGGAGTCAGAATCGAGCTGAACCAACTCGAGTTTTCGCTGGGAAGTCTTGCGAATTCCTAACAAGGCCGACCCGTCGTTGGTCCATCCATGAACCAGCCACTCCCCCGATCCGACGTCCTTGCGGGATGTTCTATCAGTTGAAACCAAAGTCAGGCCCGTCGTATTAATGGTCGCGACC
>DASQLD010000245.1:0-6451 GCA_035630195.1 Bryobacteraceae bacterium | reverse complement strand
GCCAAATCTGCTTGCCATTTTTTGTGAAGGTCGGAAACCAAATCTTGAAAAGGCTTTCGACCCGCAATGTTCCTGAAGAACTTTGCGTTGCGAACCAGCCAACCATAACTCGCGTAACTCGGGCTTTCTCTCGTAAGATTGGCCATTGTGTCAGCTTCGCCAGAAGCGGCTGCAAGCAGAATAATCGCGTCGGACATACGAGGTCCGGCCGCGAAATATTTTTGTAACACCGTTCTTCCTATGGCTACCTCTCCCAAGGCGGCCCTGGCGAGTGCGGAACCCAACTCCGAATGTTGCTGATGTACGAAGCCAGGTCGGTGTATCCTTTCGAAAATTTCCCTCGACTTGTGGTAATTTCCTTTGTGGAGTTCCAATAAAGCCTCGGCTGCAGGGGCTCCAATGCCCTGAGTGTCGAACGATCGGAGTCTCGCGATCGATTCCTTGGCTTCATCAAAGCGGCCCAACTGAATCAAATACCACGCGTTGGAATGGAGCGGAAACATTATGGGAAGATCTGTGGCTATGGCCTTTTCATTTTCCACGAGCGCTGATTCAAAAAACCCGAATGCGCTGTAACATAGATCCAATTGATGGAGCGCATCGGCATCCTGTGGCGACTGGCGAATCGCCCGGCGCGCGTAGTCCAACGCAGCGGCAAAGTCGCCGTGTTCCAGGTACAGCTTGCTCCTTAGTCGGTTGGCACGAGGATGGCTCGGATCTTCAATGAGAGCACGATCCAGCCAGCTGCCAGCCTCGCTCAGGATCACCTGACGGTCTCCACGAGGAGGATAAAGTTTCCACAATTGAAGATCGGCCATCTCTGCTAGCGCATCGGAAGAATGTGGATCGAGTTCAATGGCTCGTCGAAGACGTTTTTCGGCTGTTTCCAGAAACTCCGGTTGCATCCGGTTCAGGTATTCGAAAAAACTATATCGAGCTTTCAAAAGCAGATCGTACGCATCGCTTTCGGTTGGGGGAGCCGCCCTGGCGGGAGCGTTTGATGAGAGCTTCACTCCCATCTCGCGCGCTGCGCTATCGGCGAATTGGTTTTGCATCGTCAGTATGTCCGACCAGGGCAAGTCCACCTTCGTTGAGGACACCATCGTATTGTCCTCACTCGAAATCAGATTCGCTGTCGCGCGCACAGTGTTTCCCGAGCGCTCGACGAAGCCGGTCACAAGAAAATCCAATTGAAGTTGAGAGCTGATCTCGTGTTCCGCCGCGCCTCGTTCCAGGAGCTTGCGGACACCCGACGTCGATACCATCCGGACGTTCGAAAAGCCCGCCAGCCGCACGGCCAGAGATTCTCCCAAAGTCCGGCTTAGACGTTCGTTGCGCTCACCGACACTCAAATCTTCAAAGGGCAGCACCGCGATTCGCTGTAGCGAATCGATCGCTACACCTTCCGAGCGAATGCGTGTCCACGCGAACCAGGACAGGGCGGCGAAGATAATGGCGCCAGTAGCCGCAACAACGCGCCTGTTACGTAATGAGCTAAGAAAGCCATTTTTGTCGGCCGTGGCTTGAGAGGGCGCGCTCAAGCGGCTTCGGCCTGCGAAAGTTGGTTGAGCATGCTGTCCGGGAACAACATCAAAAGTGGGATACTCCCGCTTCAGTGCCCGCAAATCGCTCAAAAGATCATTAATGGTCAGGTATCGTCGCTCGGCATCCTTCTCTAATGCCTTGGCTACAATGCGACCGACCTCGTGTGGCAGTTCAGGATTGAACGCCGTCAGCAGTGCGGGGTTTTCGTGGCAGATGAGGTAAAAAAGACGTTCCCGGTTCTCGGCATCGAAGGGCGGCCGGCCGGTAAGCATCTCATAGAGCATGACGCCCAGCGACCAAATGTCGGCCTGCTCTGCAATAGGCTCGCCTTGAAGAAGTTGCGGGCAGATATAGTTAGCGGTGCCGATCAGCAGCCCAGGTCGAGTGAGGCGGTCCCCCCAGTTAACCTGCGCCAGGCCGAAGTCGATGATCGTAGCCCGCGTCTCTCCGTCGCCTTCGCTGGAGAGGATTACGTTGCTGGGCTTCAGATCACGATGGACAATGCCTTTGGCGTGAGCGGCCTGCAATCCTTCGGCAAGCTGGATGGCGTGCTCGATTGCCGTCTGGAACGACTGCTTCCCGCGCTGAATGGCCGCTTCCAGCGTTTCCCCCTCCAAATACGCGGTGACAATGTAAGGCCGCCCCCCAGCATCGCCGATGTCGTAAACCGTACATATGGAGGGATGGTGAAGCAATGAGGCCGCCTGAGCCTCTCGCAAGAATCGCTCGCGCTGCGACGGGTCGCCAAGCATGCGTGTCGCGAGGAATTTTAGGGCCACGGGACGCTTCAGCCGTACATCTTCACCGCGATAAACGAATCCCATTCCCCCTTCGCCGATACGCTCCAGAATCTTGTAGTTCTGAAGAGTTTTGCCTATCCATTCATCTTTAGGCGCACCGATGTTGGCGTCGAACAGGCTTTCTGGGATGTCATTTTCGAGCAACCGCTCGACTTCCCGTCGTAAGACCCCGTCTGACTCGCAGAGTTGTTCCAGCCGCTCGCACCGGCTTATGGGATCGAGATCGCAAACCGCGAAAAATATGCGCTTAACTCGTTCGCGGCAAGGATCGTTCCCGTTTGTGGGCACAAGGGAGTTAGCCTCCATTGAAGACTCGCCAGCCCGGGAAACGTCGGCTATCAGCGCGCCCGGATGCAAAACCGATACGATTGTTGCTACTAGTCAGGGATATTAGTGGATGATATGAAGCACCCAAAAGATTCTATTTATTTTCAACCCGCGGGATATCATCGCTTCCTCGCAGTTCCGCTCGCATCCAAGCCTGGGCCATCCGCCATTCGTAGGCAACTGTCCTTCGCGAGACGTTGAGAGCCTCTGCAGCTTCATCTAGCGTAAGACCCCCAAAGAACCGCAACTCAACTAGCTTTGCCTGGCGAGCATCCAACTTCTTCAGTTTGTCCAGAAGTCTCGCTACGTCTAAAACATCCTGGTCGCGGCTGATGGAAAGACCTGTGGCGTTCAGGTCTGTCAAAGTGATCCTCACCATTGCGCCGCCGTGCTTCACGCGGTTGCGCTGGCGAGCGTGGTCGACAAGGATTCGACGCATTGCTTCAGCGCCTACGGCAAAAAAATGAGATCTCGTTTTCCATGTGGCTTGGTGCTGGTTTACAAGCTTCAAGTAGACCTCGTGCACCAGCATGTTCGGCTCCATCGAGCTGCCGCGGCGTTCCCGAGTCAGGAGTTTTGCAGCGATCGAACGTAGCTGCGGATACACATATGAGAAGAGAACGTCCACCTTGGTGCGATCGCCCTGCTCGATATCCCGCAACACCGCGGTGAGTTCTTCGGTCATCTAACTTCAATCCCTGATCTTTGCTAAAGGTACCACGGGGCTGCGTGCGGATTGCCTCGCGGGTTCTGCCGGCGAGCTGACTTCGGCACGCCGTTGACAGCTTTTAGAATTCTTATGTTTCACGCCTTCAACTACTTAACGGCCATACCAGCGCTCAACGAACTTTGACGTGCGAGAATCTAGACGGAACGAGCCGCCTGCTGGTGTCCGCTGTTTGTGTCGGCCTGACTGTCCGATTCTGGGATTCGGTTCGTTTCGCAATATCGCCGGGTCGCTGCTGGTAGTTGCACTCGCCAGACACCAAGAGCGCGGAATACAGTGAACCGCACGGCGCGATCTCGACCGCTCTGAGGAGCGGCGGTAGAAAGCCAGCGTCAACCTTCGAGGAGAGTAGACATGAAACGATTGACCCGCTCGCACGCCGCCTTCGCCGTTGCGCTACTGCTGGCCTGTGCGAACGGCGCGTTCGGGCAGAAGGCAGACCCGCAATCGCAGGATATGAATATCCGTGCTTACATTGAGTTGCTCAGAAGCGACCTCCGCGGCCAGAAGGTGGCCGTGATTGCCGAAGTGATGAGCTTCACGGAAGACGAAGCTGTGAAGTTCTGGCCCGTGTATCAGGAATACCAGGGGGAGATCGCGAAGATGACGGATCGCAAACTCGCCGGAGTTAGAGACTATGTCGACAACTTCCCGAAAATGACCGACGCCAAGGCAAAGGAAATCGCCGATCTGGCGCTTCAACTGGAGTCGGATCGCGTAGCACTCAAAAAGAAGTACATCGAAAAAATGCGGCAATCCCTCTCGGCAAAAACCGTGGGCCGGTTTCTGCAGGTGGAAAATCAAATCCAGTTCCTGATGGACCTGCAGATCGCATCTTTGCTGCCAGTACTCCAATAAGAGAAAGTGCTTCTAAAATGAGATTCCACACGACTTTGCTACATGCATCGCTTTTGCTTTTCGCCGTGACGGCCGCCATCGCGGATACCGTCACGCTTCGCAGCGGACAGAAGATCGACGGCACTTTTTTCGGTGGGACAGCCCGTCAACTCCAGTTTCAGGACAGCAATGGAAAAACCCTGACGCTTCCCATTGGTGACGTAGCCGGAGCGACATTCACTGCTCCGCCTCCTCCGCCACCTCCACCGAAAGCGAATGGCCCCTCCGTTCAGCTGCCGGTGGGAACCGTACTCCATGTACGCGTTATCGATGCGATTAACGTGGACCTCTCGAAGCCGGGCCAGACCTATCGGGCCAGCATCGACGATCCGATCATGCTGGGTGGCAATGTCGTGATCCCGCGCGGCGCAGATGTCACGCTACAGGCAGCCGCGGTCAAGCAAGCCGGCAAGCTCAAGGGGAACGACGAAATTTCATTGAAGATCAATAGCATTGCCGCGAATGGGAAGCGCTTCGATGTTGTAACCGACGCGGTTACACAGAAGGGCGGCAGCGAAGGCAAAAAGACAGCTCGCAGGGCGATCGGCGTCGCCGGGCTAGGCGCCGCTATTGGAGGTATCGCTGGCGGAGGACAAGGAGCGGCGATCGGTGCTGCCGCGGGCGCTGGAGCCGGGTTGGCTGCTTCGGCGGGTGGACAGACGCTCAAGATACCATCCGAGACGCGGTTGCAGTTCCGGCTGTCGTCAGCGGTCAACATTACTTAAACCACCCCGGGGTTCACATCACGAATTCCAACACAAGAAAGGAGCTGGACAGTAAGTCGGCGTGAAGCGTGAAGCACAGAATCTCCAAATGGTGCGTGGCGGTTGCCTCGTTGCTGTCTCTAGCCGGAATGCTCGCGTTGCCGGCCGCTGCGCAGGAAGAAACAGCGTATGAGACCTGGCCCGAGGTCAATGCGTTCGTAAAACTCAGTGAAAATTCAAGACTGTTCTTCCTCGGCGCAGGAACGAAAGTTAAGGAGCAGGGTTACTCCGACGGGGCGCTGGGAGTACACGTGGATATCTTCACGAGTCCCGTTCTTAAGAGCCGGTTAGAGCGCACGGCTCACCGCGCCGACGTTGCACGCAACAAATTCGTCCAATTGCGGATCGGCTATTTGTACAGCCGGTCCGCAAAAGGTAGCAGCAGCAAATTTGTGGAACATACTCCGACTTTTGAGTTGTCTCCCCGATTTTATTTGGCGAAACATGTTCTGGTCACATCCCGCGTAAGAGGCGATCTTCGGCTTGTAGACGGAGTTTTCACCCCGCGCTTACGGTTCAGGGAAAAGGTGGAGCGAAGTTTTCATATCAAACGCTTCGCCCTTACGCCCTACGCCCACGCAGAGACCTTCTACGACTGGCGCTACGACGTCTGGCACCGGTTCCGGTACTCCGCCGGAGCGGAGTGGGAGTTGAACCGACACGTGGTGCTGGAGGGCTATTACCTTCGACAGCGCGATAACCGCGCCTCAACGAGGTATCTCAATGCGATCGGCATAGCGCTGCAACTGTATGTCCAGTAGCCGCATGCCGCCTGTCTTTTTGCACCAGGGCAGGAAGTGTAGCGCGTAAAAGAACGATGATGAGTATCACACGAAATAGCAGACTGCCTATTGGAACTTTACTTGCCCTTTTGATGATCGGGCAGCACCTCGCCCAGGGAGCCGAAGGTGCGGCAAGCTATTACTTTCCCGGAGCAGCGGGCAGCTTTGCGGTGGCCACCGCCCCGATGCCAGGTTTCACTTTGGTGAATCAAACATTGTTCTACAGTGCAAGTGCGAGCCGCGCGGTCCTCAGTGGCCGTGCACTGGGAAATCTGGAGGTCGACGCCGTCTACAACTATCTAGGCGGGATTGTTGCCGTTCAACCCCGCGTGGCCGGCGGTGTTTTTGCGGTCGGGGGTTTTGTCCCGCTTGGCCGCTCCAGTCTGGAAGCATCGCTAACTGCGGCCAGTGGCCTGGCAACTGGCGTCAAAGCCTCTGACTTCAATATCGGCGACATGGTTCTAATGCCGGCCGCGCTTTATTGGAATAAGGGGAGCGTTCATCTCAAAGTCGCTGAAAACATATTCGCGCCAACGGGACATTATGACGTGAGCCAGCCGATGAACGTTGGCCGTAACTATTGGGGCTTCGACACCATCGCCGCCCTGA
>DASQLD010000244.1:0-23973 GCA_035630195.1 Bryobacteraceae bacterium | reverse complement strand
CTTGAATCGAAGGCCGGAACCCGCCGAGGTCGACGACGCTCTAACGTACATCCAGTCCTTTCAGCAGAGAGGTCACAACGAAGCCGAGGCATGGCAGAGTTACTGTCAGGCCTTAATGGCATCAAATGCCTTCATTTACGTAGACTAATGAACAATCCTTTGCGCGATTTAGTGATGCAGAAGGAAAAGCCAATGAGCCGCCGCGCGATGCTGCGCGCTGCAGGCTGCGGAATCGGCTATCTCGGCTTGGCGGACCTTCTTTCTCGTGAAGCTCAGGCGGCGGAAGCCCCGGTCAATCCCCTGGCCCCGAAAGCGCCTCATTTTGCGCCTCGCGCCAAACGCGTGATCTTTCTCTTCATGCACGGCGGTCCTTCGAGCATCGATACGTTCGATCCGAAGCCGCGTCTCGATCGAGATCACGGTAAGCCTCTACCGATGAAGCGCCCGCTCGCCTTCGCCGATGAAGAGGCCGGGCCGCTGATGAAATCGCCCTGGTCGTTTAAGAACGCCGGCCAGAGCGGCATCCCGATCAGCAACTTGTTTCCTCACGTGCGAGAATGCGCCGATGATCTTTGCGTCATTCGTTCGATGGTCGGCGAAGGCGTCGATCATGGCGCAGCTCTGCTCCAGAGCTTCACCGGAACCAGCACATTCACTCGTCCGAGCATGGGCGCGTGGGTTGTGTATGGTCTCGGCACAGAGAATCAGAACCTCCCCGGGTTCATCACGATCAAACCTGCGCTCTCCCACGGCGGCGCCAAGAATTGGAGTTCCGCTTTTCTTCCCGGCGCCTACCAGGGCACTGCCATCGGACACGCGGGGCTGAAAGTTGAGGATATACGGAGCGAGCCCATTGAATATCTCCTAAGTAAGCGGCTGCAGAAGGATGATCAGCGTTTTGAGCTGGACATGATCCAGAACATCAACCGGCGTCACGCTGAGATGCGCAAACACGACCCGCAACTCGAGGCCCGCATCGAGGCATTGGAACTCGCCTTCCGCATGCAAGCCCAGGCCCCCGAGGCATTCGAAGTCGATAAAGAATCAGAAGCCACGAAGAAACTCTACGGTCTTGACGAACCGCATACAGCCGACTTCGGGTGGCAATGCCTGCTGGCGCGTCGGCTTGCCGAGCGCAATGTCCGCTACATCCAGTGCACACATAGCTATAAATGGGACCAGCACTCGGACCTGTTCAACAAGCACAACGAGAACGCGAACGAAGTCGATAAGCCAATCGCCGGACTTTTGAAGGACTTGAAATCTCGTGGTCTGCTGAAGGACACGCTCGTAATCTGGGCAGGCGAGTTCGGTCGCACTCCGGTTTCGCAAGGCAGCAACGGCCGGGATCACAATCCCTACGGCTACACGATTTGGATGGCCGGAGGCGGCGTAAAGCCGGGCTTGATCTACGGCGCAACCGATGACATCGGCTACCACGCAGTAGAAGACCGGATGCACATCCACGACTTCCACGCCACCGTATTGCATCTCCTCGGTATCAATCACGAGAAGCTGACGTACAACTACAGCGGCCGCAACTTTCGCTTAACAGATGTCGCTGGGGTAGTTGCCGAAAAGATATTGGCCTGATGATAGATACAGGCGTTCATGCTGTCTCGCCCTCGAATTCCGGCACGCCTCGCCACATGTCACCAACGCCCTCCGACGCGAACGCGCTCTTGCAAACCGGCTTGGGTTATCTGAAAGTGCCTCTTAGCCCGCCTCTCTCAAGCGTAGCTTCTCCGATCCAAGCCGGATCAGCGCCAGTAAGACCAATAATTCGAGATCGCCCTGCCTCGTATTTGTTCAAGTATTGAGAAGAAACGTTTGGTGTCAAGAAGCGTACAATTGTGGACGTACAGCGAGGAGGTTTTATGCAACTCTTTCTCCGAAAGCTGTCGACAGCGAGCCTGGCTTTCTCCACGCTCCTGCTCAGTTCCGGTTGTTCCAAATCCCGCCACGAGACTACGGAAACTTACTATTTAGTAGCAAGCAACATCAAGCTTCCCTACTGGCAATCAGCTTTCTCCGGACTGAAGCGAGGCGCGACCGAACTCGGGGTTCGTGCTGAGTTCATAGGACCGGATACCTACGATCCCAAACAACAAAGAGATCGCTTTCGTGAGCTGCTGAGTAAGAAGCCCACAGGAATTATGATTTCGGCAGCCGATCCACAGTTAATGAAGCCGGAAATCAATGCCGCAATCGCCGCCGGTATCCCGGTCATCACGATGGATTCCGACGCGCCCGGGAGTCGCCGGTTGTTCTTTGTTGGTACCAACAACTATCAGGCGGGCCTCATCGGCGGCCGCGTGCTGGTCAAGAAGCTTAACGGAAAAGGCCACGTGATCGTGTACACAATTCCGGCGCAGGCGAACCTGATCGAACGGTTGCGAGGCTATGAAGATGCGATAGCCGACAGCGACATTAAAATCTTGCAAACAGTAGATGTTCGAGGGGATCCAGCATTAGCGTTCGATAGCACGATGCAGATCATCAAAGAAGGCAAGGTGAATGTCGACGGCTTCGTATGCCTGGAAGCCACCGCTGGCAAAGAAGTCGCCGAAGTACTCGAGCGCCGCAACGTGCAAGGCAAGGTTGTTATCGCGATGGATACCGACGAGCAGACTCTCGACTGGATTCAAAAGGGACGGATCGCCGCGACCGTGGCTCAGAAGCCGTTTACGATGGCGTACTTTGGGCTCCGAATGCTCGATGATATCCACCACAACCGTCCGAGCAAATTCGATGTGGACTGGTCGCAGGAACTGCAGGCCGTGGTTCCGGCCGTGATCGATACCGGCGCGGCGTTGATTGATCAGAATAATCTTGAGGTCATGCGCAAAAGCGCGAAGCCCGACACCGCCCTTTTCCGTTTTCCCGGTGGCCTGCTAGGTTCGATACGCGGGATCCTTCCGATCCATCAACCGCATTAGCGCATCGAACTCGGGATTAGGAGCCCGGCTATATCCCTTGCCTCCTTCGGTAGCCAGAAAATCGTCGCTACGTTCCGCGCTGATCTCGCATATTGGGCGGGGCGGGACGACCAACGTCGCGCCCGTAGCTTGAGCCGCAAGTTGAACCTGACACGCGCGTTCCAGACGAAACATCCTGACAAAGGCCTGGGCGACGCTCTGACCGCACGTCAGCAGACCGTGTGTTCGAAGTATGAGCACGTTCTTGTCGCCAAGATTGCTCGCCAGTCGTTCTCTCTCCTCCAGATCAAGGCTAGGCCCCTCAAAGTCGTGATATGCGACGCGCTCGTAATAGCCGAGAGAGTACATGCTGATCGGAAGCAGCCCGCATTCGAGAGCCGCGACCGCCATACCGGCCAACGTATGCGTATGCATAATGCACTGCGTATCCGGCCGGACCATATGAATGGCGCTATGGATCACGAATCCGGCTGGATTGATTTCCTGATTGTGGTCCCCGATGATGTTTCCGTACAGGTCCACCTTCACCAAATTCGATGCGCACACCTCATCAAACCGCAAGCCGTAAGGATTAATGAGAAAGTGGTGATCCGGGCCTGGTACGCGCACAGTTGTATGTGTCCAGATCAGTTCCGACCACCCCAGATGGTCGATGATGCGGTACGCGGCCGCAAGTTGAACACGAAGCTCCCACTCCTGGGAATCCATGTCGTGAGTCTTTATGAGGGGCGAAGCTGCCGTCATAGTCCTATGATGCCTCGTACTACTTCGTGGCCTCAGGCTTCGTAACCGAACTCACATCCTTTTCCTTCACAGTATAGTTTGACCGCTTTGGTCGCACTTTTACGCATAGTTGTAGTGAATGGGACGTGCGCGATGAATCTCACAAGAGTCGACACACTGCTTGCGAAGTTAGAAATGCACAAACATGAACTCCACACGATCGAGTTTGGCCTGGAAATCTCTGATTTCTCGGTCGTGGAATTGGAATCGCTTTCAGCCAATCTCGACCGGGCAGTTCAGTATCGTCCACTCCATGTACCGGGCCGACTCCGCAGCCGTGTCCGCCGGGAAAATCAGCCGCGTATCGACTGCTACACCACCTCATCCCACTAGAGGAAATCACACGATTCCTTAGGCGAGACGCAAACCGAACTGTTCCTCCAGATTGTATGGGATTCCATGCACGGTTCCTTCTCCTTCGGCGATCGTGAGCTTCCTGACACGAACGTCGTTTACGAATTGCGGTCTAGCGGCTGCTGCGCGCCGGTTGGCGATGATTCGCATTCGCGCAACCTCGTCTTTCTTGTCGGCGAGCATCGAGATATCGGCCAAGATCTGCGCCTTGACAACCGGACTGATCGAGCCGTTCTGGACGCAGATGTCGAACATCAAGGCGACCCCGCGCTCTGTTTTCAATCCGTACTCCTTGCACATCGCGAGTGCGAGCTTATGAACTTTGCTGGCATGCGCTGCCTGGATCTTCTGAAACTCCGGCGTCCGACCGAGTTCTCTCATCATCCCGCGCCACGGTTCATTGACCCGAAAGTTTCGAATGTTCTGGATGGATCGGCCAAAGGCAACCTGTTCGTCCCGGCTCGACTCCTTGAGCGCTATGACTACGTCAAAGTTTTCATGAAAGATGTCCCTGCAAAGATCGCTGTGCTTTTCGAAGACTTCCAGTAGCAGCGGCTGCAGAGTTCCCTGCCCGAGATTCCACTGAAGAGCGCCAAAGCTGATTCCCTGCCCATCGAAGTCCCCGGTAATTCCGCAAAAACACTCCGGCGGCATGTCACCGGTTTCAAATGAGGACGTCAGGGCCAGGCAACGTAGAGCCACGGGTTCCTTCAGCATATTGGTTACCGGCGGAGGCTGCTTGGGGAAAAGCTTCGCCCACGTTCCATCCCCGACACAGCCGTCCGTGTCCAACTTGGAGTTCCGTTGAAAGATTTTGACTGCGCTCTCTGTTCCTCCGCCAAAGCTGCCATCCACGGGCCCGCGGTACAATCCCAATTCACTCAATCTTGCCTGAATCTTTTTTACCGAATACCCGGAAGCTCCACGGCGAATTGTCATGTAGTAAGTTTATGACCATTCTATGAATAACCTTCTGGAGCTTACGGCGGAAGAAATTTCCAACCGCTGTAACGAACTTATCGATTTACTTTGTGACAGCGTAGACAGCGGCGCGTCGATTGGATTTCTGCCACCGGTCTCCCAAACCGAAGCCACCGAGTACTGGTCGACGGTGGCCGAGGCCATACGTACGTCCTATCGCATTTTGATCGTCGCGTTCTTAGACGGGAAAGTTGCAGGCGCCGTGCAGTTGGCGCTGGAAGCCAAAGCGAATGGCAATCACCGAGCCGAAGTGATGAAGCTGATGGTTCACCGCGGGGCTCGAAGAAAAGGCATCGGCGAGGCGCTCATGCGCCATGTCGAAGAGGTTGCGCGAAGACATGGCCGATCCCTAATCGTGCTCGACACACGGTTCGGCTTGGACGATGCGGCAGAGAAGCTGTACGACAGCTCGGCTACCGTAAGGCCGGCGTTATCCCGCGTTATGCCCGAAGCGCCTCAGGCGCACTCGACGACACGGTTTTTATGTACCGGGAGTTCGAGTCGTGAACTTGGGTCGGCGCTTCTCTCGAAAGGCCGCTACTCCTTCCTTGAAGTCCGCCGATTTAAAGGCGCCTTTTCTAAGCTCTGCCGCCATCGGAGCGGCTGTCACAGGATCCAGACCGATAGTTTTTTGAACGAACTCGAGTCCCAGCCGAATAGCTTCGGAACTCGATTGCGCTAGATGTCCCGCGATCGCGGTTGTTCGATCGTCGAGTTCGAAGGACGGTGTAGCTTCGTGTACCAGCCCCCACTGCATTGCCTCTGGGACGTTGAAGATTCTGCCCATCAAGCTAAGTTCCAGCGCGCGTCGCTCCCCCAAAGCAAGAGCAACCGAACGATAAATGACGAAAGGCCACAGACCGAGTCGAATTTCCGTAAGCCCGAAGCTCGATCCGTGTGCAGCTACTGCAATGTGCGCATTACAGATCAGCCCGACGCCGCCGCCCAACGCCGGTCCCTGAATGGCGGCAACAATGGGTTTTCGAGCCCAGGTTCCCGCCGTGAACAAGCGTTCGTGGATCGCAGTGAGATCGGCGGCGGCAGGCGAGGTGGCTTCCTCTAGATCCATCCCTGCGCAAAACACGTCGCCTTTGGCGTCAATGAGTATCGCGCCGATCGACGAATCGTCGTGAGAAGCTTCAATCGCTTCGACGATTCCGGCGCACATGGCCGAGGTCAGCGCGTTGCGCTTGTCAGCACGATCGAGAGTAATTCGTAAAACACGTTGTTCGCGGCTAAAGGTTAAGTTCTCGGTCATCAATGTCGATCTCCATACGAAGCAGGGCCGCGCTCAGCGTCTTGCCTTGGGCGTCGATTCGTAGTGACAACGTACCGCCACCGCCTAGAGCTCCGTGAAGAAGAAAGTTCAATGCGCCAAGGTTTGGAAGTTCGAAACGCTCGACCTCACCCTGCACGAGTTCCCCAAAGTGTTCTTTGACACGTTCCGCAGCGACCTCACGCACGATAACGGGAAAGTGTCGGTCGTGGAACACGATGATCCCGATGTTCGACGTGTCGCCCTTGTCACCAGATCGGCCATGCGCAATGCGCGATAACGGGACTCTCACAGCACAACCTCGACCCTCGTTCGAATTTCATCACGCGGCACCAGCGCAGGCCAATAGGCAACGATCTCGCGAACCGGTGGTCGGCCATCGCCAAATCCCGTCCCGGTGGGAGGACCGCTCAGGACCAGCGGAATCAATTCGCGTGTGAATCGATCCACCGCTCTCTTATCGTGACCACGCACTCCGATTCGTAGTTGAATCTCAGTCGGATCGATCACATTCGGAACCGCAGGCCCATGACACGCGTTGAAACCCAGATATTCCGTATAGACTTCATCGAACATGAGTCCGAGCTTCTCCAGCCGGGAGCGAACGATTCTGTCGGCCGCCCGCGCTTTCTCCAACGCCTGCGGCCAACTGTAGACCAGCGAACCGATAGCTTTGTACCCATCCTCATAACTAATGGAGATTTTCAGCGTGTCCGTTCGCGGTCTCCCTCGAATGCCCGAGACGCGAACACGATTCTTGTCATCGTCGCGCAGTTGAATACTCGTGAAATCCGCTATGCAGTCGGGAGTGATGTACTTTTTCGGATCGCCAAGTTCGTACAGAAGCTGCTCTTTGATGACGTGTGTATCGATGCGTCCCCCAGTGCCTGGATGTTTCGTGATCACGAATGTCCCGTCAGGTTCGGCCTCGACGATGGGATAACCAATATTCTCCAAATCGGGGATATTCATCCAATCTATCTGGCAATTGCCGCCGGTGCATTGCGCTCCGCATTCGACAATGTGGCCCGCCACCGTACCGGCCGCCAGCAGATCCCAGTCATCTTCCTTCCAACCGAAGCGATGAATCATGGGAGCAAGTGCGAGCGCAGTATCGGTACAACGTCCCGCGATCACGATGTCGGCGCCCGTAGCCAGGGCTTCATTAAGCGGGAAGGCGCCAATATAAGCATTGGCGCTAAGGATGCGCGGCCGGATTGTAGAAAGAGCCTCACCGGTATCCATGCTGCGCATCTCTAACCCCCGACTGAGCATGTCGTCGATCCGGTCAAAAACGTCATCGCCCAACACCACCGCTACCTTCAAATCGGGAGCCAGTCGGCGAACTTCCTTCGCACAGGCGATGGGATTAACTCCGCCCGCGTTCGCCAGCACCTTGATGTTGCGTTCGCGAATGCGCTTGGCGATTCGCCCGATCAGCGGTGGAAAATCGCGCGCATACCCCAGATTGGGATCGGCTTGCTTCTGCTTCTGTACGATCGACATCGTGACTTCGGCAAGATAGTCCAGGATGAGGTAGTCGATGGGTCCGCCTTCGACGAGACGAACAGGAGCTTCCAGCCAGTCTCCCCAAAAGCCCTGGCCGTTGGCGATTCGGATCATATCCGAACTCACAATAACATTGGAGATCCGGCGATCCGCAGTTTACTTAGGATATGATGCGACGCGTGTGGCGCGCTCTGATCTTCCTGCTTGCCTGTGGTTTGCTTCCCGCGGAACGCATCTCGGTTCCCGGCCTTCGCCAGCCTGTCGAAGTGCTGCGCGATCGCTGGGGAGTTCCTCATATTTATGCGCGAAACACACAGGATCTATTTTTCGCACAAGGCTACATGGCTGCACTCGACCGGCTTTGGCAGATCGATCTTTGGCGTCGAATAGGCACTGGGAAGCTCGCGGAGGTGCTAGGTCCTTCAGCGCTGGGACGCGATCGCATCGCTCGCGCAGTCCAGTATCGCGGGGACTGGGAAGTCGAATGGCAGAGTTATGGACCGGAGACCAAAGCCATTGCGACCGCGTTTACTGCAGGCATCAATGCATACATTATTTCGCTAAAGGGAAAGCGGCCGCTTGAATTTCGATTGGCTGGTTATGATGCAGGCTTATGGTCTCCAGAAGACTGCGTAGCGCGGGTAGCCGGCTTGCTAATGACACGAAACATCGCGCGCGAAGTCGCCAGAGCCCAGGATGCCAGACGTTTCGGGCTACCAACGCTTAATAAATACCTCGCGCCCGATCCCGTCGTTCCTCTCGAAATACCGCGCGGCCTCGACCTCCAGGATGTCTCGCCAGAGATCTTGAACGACTTCAACGCCGCCATTGGGCCTGCAAGGTTCGCCGAGCAAGGCAGCAATAACTGGGTCGTCGACGGTTCCATGACTCAGTCGGGCAAACCGATTCTAGCCAACGATCCGCACAGGCCGGTCCAACTGCCGTCTCTGCGAAGAACCGTGCATCTTGTCGCGCCCGGCTGGAACGCTTTAGGAGCAGGTGAACCCGCGCTGCCCGGAATTGCGCTCGGTCATAATGACCGCATCGCTTTCGGCTTCACAATCGTGGGCATCGATCAAGGCGACCTGTATGTCGAGAAGATCAATCCGTCGAATTCCGACGAATACCTCTACAAAGGGTCATGGCGGAAATTTACAATTGTGCGCGATCGCGTGAACGTCAAGGGCCGAACGACACCAGAAGAGATTGTGTTGCGGTATACGCTCCACGGTCCGATTATTCACGAAGACCGCGGTAAAAATCGAGCATACGCCATCCGTTGGGTCGGCGCCGAGCCTGGCACGGCCGGGTATCTTGCTGCCTTGTCATTAATGCGCGCTCGCAACTGGAATGAATTTCGAAGTGGTCTGCGGCGATATAAAGTCCCAAGCGAAAACCTTGTGTACGCTGATATGGACGGAAACATTGGTTGGCAAGCATCCGGCCTTGCGCCGATCCGCGAGAATTGGTTCGGGCTCTTTCCTGTCCCCGGAGACAGCGGCGAGTTTGAGTGGAAAGGTTTCCGCGACGCGCGAGAACTGCCATTCGTCTACAACCCACGCGAACATTTCATCGCAACTGCGAACCACAATATTCTGCCGCCTGGCTATAAAATTCCCCTGGGCTATGAATGGGCTCTGCCGTTCCGCTTTCAACGAATCAAGGAACTTCTCACCTCGGCCAAGAAGTTCACCACCGCCGATTTCGAGCGCATGCAGAACGACGTCACTTCATTGCCAGCGAAGCGATTCCAAGCCATCCTCAGAAGGTGGCAGGCGCCCGACAAACTGGCTCAAGTGGTAAAGCAGCTCTGTTCCTGGGATGCTGCCCTTCGATCTGGCTCCGCGGAGGCCGCAATTTACGAGGTCTGGATCGCGAAGTTGCCCACGGCCATATTCGGTCCGAAGCTCGGAGCGCGTGTCGACCTTCAGACAACACTCGACAAGCTCGAGCTCGAACCCGACAGCAAGGCGTTGCAAGACTCACTTGAAATGACGCTTCTAGAATTGGACAAGCGCCTCGGCCAGGACCGGCAGTCGTGGTCGTGGGGCCGGCTGCATCAAGTTCAGTTTCGCCATCCCGTCCCCGGCGTTCCCGGAGCCGGAGCCTTCGCGCGGCCGGGTGACGGAAACACCGTCAATGCTACTTCCGGACCCAGTTTCATTCAGACAGCGGGAGCCTCCTACCGGCAGATCATCGATGTGAGCGATTGGGATAAGTCGATCATGACCAACACGCCTGGGGAGTCGGGAAATCCCGAGAGTCCACACTACAGCGACCTGGCCAAGCCATGGTCGGAAGGCCGCTATCATCCGATGGCATTCTCCCGCAAAGCGGTGGAGGCAGTGACCGCGGAACGACTGCATCTGATACCAGCGAGTAAAGCCTCGAGGAAACAGAAGGTGAGCTATCGTTGAAGAGAATGTTGGTGAATCCAAGCATTCTCGAGCACTCTTCAGCCTATCCGTCCTGTCAGCAGCAGAGGCGGATCGCGAGGTCGCGCAGTTACCTGACAAAGATTTCCGTATCGGAGTGCTAAACCTCATCAGCACGAACATGCACCCTGCGCACATGGAAGCCGTCGCGAAGCTCACTGCCTTGCGTGAGCTCCATCTGCCGGAATTCGCGCGCCGAATCGAAGACTGAACATGTGGAGGAAATTGGCATCTTGCAAGTCCGAAGTGACAAGCGTGTGTTCGAGCATGTGTTCGGCATGAAGAAGCTGAAAGTTCTCGATGTGGGCTTCAGCCGCGTTAACGACGATGGACTCGATGCTTTGGCGTTAGAAGAACTCCACATCGGCGGCGACAAGATGAGTGGCTTAGCGGTGCCGCTTCTCAGGTCGTTGCCTGCCTTGAAACATCTCGATGTGAACGGCTCGCAACGCACGAATCCCGGACGATGGGGCCTGATGCTAACCGACGTCAACATCGAGTTTGATCGCAGCTATTACTCAACCCATCTTCTTGCGATGAAGAGCCTTGAAGAACTAAATCTCGGCGATACGAGCATTGGCGACACCACGCTCGATCAACTGGAAGGCCTGAAGCGACTCCCGATTGCCGCGTGTTATGGTTGCCAAGTTCAGGGAAGTCAAGTCTGAAGAAGATACGCGCTTAACTGCCTGATCCGATTCCCACCAGCGACTCGAAGTTACCCGAGTAAAGCTTCTCCACATCGCGCCGGATATGCTGCGAGGTCAACGGAAAACCGTCAAGCGTCAGCTCCATGTATTGGTTGAACAGAATGTCGGCAATGATACGGCGAGAGTGCGTCCACTTGTAAATCACTTGCTCCAGTACGCGCGCATCCGAATGCTGTGGGATGAAACTCGTGCCAAGCATTTCCAGGCGCTCCGCCGTGATTTCCGCGATGATCGATGGGTTGTTCAAAAACCACCAGCAGCCAAACGGCATTAAGTTCCCAAATTTGCGCGCAATCACGCACAACTCGTGCTGATTCTCGCGAGACAACACGGTCACGAGAAATTTGTTGTCCGGGTTCTCGCGGCAGATCTGCTCAACCGAGGAGAGATTGGCCCGAGCCACGCTGTCGCCCGCATCGCCAAGCAGCGGGTTTATCTGACGCTTTACCCCAATCATCATTGCGAACGGAAGATTATGAGCCTTGGCGGTCGGTATCACAACATCGCGAAGAACCATCGAACGCGGCGAGTTCTCAGGATAAAGGAAGTCATACGGTAGCGACACCGCCATATACAACGGATTCATCCGTGCAATCCATTCATCGAGAAACTTCCGCGCCGCCGCAGCGTTCGCAAAACCTTCGCGCTTAGCGATGTTATCCCAATCGTTGATGAGCGGGTCCATACGCAGCGCCGCATGAAACCGTTCATCCTGGCGGCCTGACCCTTTCCAAACTTTCGATTCCCTTGGATGGAAGGGATCGTTCGTCATCACAACCTGGGAGACATTCGCAATCTCGAACACATTCGTAATGTGATCTTCAACACTGACAGAGCGAAAGTACTCGCGCGCATCCTTCAGAGTGCTGGCGCCCGGATCGAGACCGAGAGCGCTCATGACACACACAACGCCTCTGCACGCCTCTGAAACGGGTGTATTCCGAACAAACAACGTATCCCAGATAATGTCGGCTTGCTGCTCCTTAGTCATCCCCCAGTATTGCTCCGGCTTGATCGGATTCGAACGAAACAGCTCCGCAATGAGGTAGTGATAGCGGACCAGTTCGTCGATTCCCCAGAGGCAAAGTTCGCCAAACTCAGGCGGCGACAAGTGCGTGTGAATATCGAATACCGGCGTCCCGTTTACTGCTTCGTCGATTGCATGGAGCAGCGCGTCGGTATTGTGTTCGTCAAATTTCAACACGGTATCTTCGGGCATGTATAGTCCTTTGGGTCCGCCCAGCGGTCCTTCGGAATGATCGGAGCCAAGCCGGCCGCAAGGGATCCTGATCATGGGTAGCTGCCGAGCCGCTGGTACAACTCTCTGTATTCACAGAGCTTATCGCGATGGAGGCGGACACCTAAACCCGATCCGTCTGGCACGCGAATCGCGCCGCATTCATAGGGTATCAAGCCGCCTTCGATAATGTCGTGGTTCAGATGCTTCAAATGGTGATAATGCGCGTGCGGCAAACAAAGGTTCGGGACTACCACTCGCAAACAAAGCATCGTGTCGAGCGCCGATCGCAAGTGCGCAGGAGCATAGTGGGACCGAATTCCGCAGAACGGCGGAAAACGTTTAACTACTGACACGGCGAGAAGTACCCGGAGCATTAAGCGTTCGGCCGGACATGGTACACCATTGATGGCTCCAGCAGGATCCAATTTTGGTGTCGACGCCACTACGCCGGCCATCGCGCCGGACGGGGGGACGGTGACGTGAGCCGTGCCCCTGGCGAATCTGCGTGAAGGCGCTGAGGCGCGCAGTTCAATTTTTGCGGTCCCGGTCGTTTACTAACGGTGATCAGCAGGATTCATTTGATAACGTGAAACAACTTACCGTGCAATCTGTCCTAGCAGTGTGCGCTTTTGGCTGCGTAGTGCAATTACATTGCTCGTGGTGTTTTCGCAAGTTTGTCTAGCTCAGGGTCCGGCGCTGATAGGCAGGCGGATTGCCGCCATCGAGTACTCTCCGGCGGGCATTCTGCATTCCTCCGACCTGGAACGAATCGCGGTCTTAAAGGTAGGCGAGAACCTGCGCGCAGAGGACATCGGGTCCACGATCGACAGGCTTTTCGCTACCGGCCGATTCGCAGACGTCGTCGCGGAGGCTGAGCCATCTGGCGAGGGCGTGACCATACGCTTCGTTGGCACAGCAGCGCGCTTTGTGGGAGGAGTTTCGGTTGAAGGCAAGGTGAACGATCCACCGAGTCGCGGGGAGATCGTCAGCACGACACGGCTACAGCTCGGCGCTCCGTTTTTTGAGGAAGATCTGAAGCGGGCAATGAGTCGCATGGACAGATTGTTCTCATCGAACGGTTTGTATGAAGCCAAGGTTACGCCGGAAGTGGGTTCCCCGGGAGAGGCACAGAATGTGTTTATCACGTTGCGTGTGGATCCGGGCAAGCGCGCACGCTACAAGATGCCGATCATTCGCGGCGAGACCAAATTAAAGGAAAGCACCATCGTTCGAGCGACAGGATGGCGATGGCCCTTCATCCGCAAATGGCGCCGTGTGACGAGCGCGCGGACGCGAGAAGGCGTGCAGGGCATTCTGGAGAAGTATCAGAAGCAGGAACGCCTGACGACGACCGCAACGATCGGAAAGCTGAACTACGATCCGAAGGAACGTGTTGTCGAGCCGGAAGTGGAAATCAACCCCGGTCCGAAGATCAAAGTCCAGGCCGTGGAAGCCAAAGTCTCGAAGCGCGTTCTGAGACGCTATGTTCCAATTTTTCAGGAACGCGCAGTGGACAACGATCTATTGGTAGAAGGCGCAAAAAACCTGCGAGACTACTTCCAGAGCAAGGGCTACTACGATGTCGATGTCGATTTCCGAACTAAACCTCCGGCCAACGACGAAGTCGTGATCGAGTATGTCATCTCGCAGGGCCAGCGGTACAAGCTCGCCACACTAACATTGACTGGAGCCAACTACTTCCGAGAGGAGGACCTGCGCGAGCGGATGTTCATGCAGGCAGCATCGTTTACCCTGCGCAATGGACGCTACAGCGAAGCGTTTCGGAAGAAAGACGAAGAGAACATAGCCAACCTTTATAAGGCGAACGGCTTCCGGGATGTGAAAGTAACCTCTATTGTCGATCGGAATGGCGGTAAGACTGGGGACGTGTCGGTGACGGTAGTCGTCGAAGAGGGTCCGCAGTGGATTGTTGACAGCGTCACGTTGAATGGGATTCAGCAGGGCGACCGTGAGGTAATGGAGGCGAATCTCGCGTCATTGGTGGGTCAACCATTCTCGGAAGTCAACATGGCTGCCGATAGAAGCTATATTCTCACGCAGTATTATTCGCAGGGCTACCCGCAGGCGGATCTTCGCGCATCCTGGCAGCCCACCGATACTCAACACCACGTAAATATCGTTTACAACATCACGGAAGGTGAGCGACAGTTTGTCCGAGATGTTCTCGTAAGCGGATTGAAGACAACCAAGGAAAATCTGGTTGCAAAGCGCATCACGCTAAAGGCAGGAGATCCTCTTTCGCCTATTGAGCAATCGGAGATTCAAAGACGCTTTTATGACATGGGCGTGTTCGCGCGTGTCGACACGGCGGTTGAGAATCCGGAAGGAGATACGAGTCACAAACATATTCTGTACAACTTCGAAGAGGCGAATCGCTACACACTCGCTCTAGGATTCGGCGCGCAGATCGCGCGCTTTGGGCAACCGAGTTCCTCCAGTCTTGCGAGTCCAGCGGGTTCGACAGGATTCAGTCCGCAGGCCTCATTGAACTTGAGCCGGCTCAATTTCCGAGGTCGCGGTCACACGGTATCACTGCGCGGTATTTACTCCAATCTGCAGAAACTCGGATCCATCAGCTATCTCGCACCGAGGTACCAAGATGTAGAAGGCAGGAACCTTACGGTCTCCCTGCTCTATGAAAACTCGTATAACGTACGTACTTTCGGCTCTAAGCGGCAAGAAGCATCCGTCCAACTGTCGCAACGGATTTCGAAGGCGACAACGGTCCTGGGACGACTTACCTATCGTCGTGTCAATGTCAACAACGTTATCATTCCGGTCTTGCTTGTGCCGCAGTTAGTTCAACCGGTGCGACTCGGCATGATCTCCGGAAACATTGCGCAGGATCGACGTGACAATCCGGCTGATGCTCGGCGCGGCATTTTCAACACAGCCGACATCGCCCTGGCGACAAAGTATCTTGGTTCAGAAAGAAACTTCACTCGCGTTCTATTGCGCAATGCCACATATCACCGAGTGTCGCGAAACACCGTGCTGGCAAGACAAACCCAATTCGGGGTAATCGCGCCGTTTTCAGCTCCTCCAGGCATCACTGAGCAGCAGTCTGTCCCGTTGCCTGAACGTTTCTTCGGCGGCGGCGCGGATTCGCTGCGTGCGTTTCCTTTTAATCAGGCTGGACCGAGGGACACCGGCGAGGCGGTAGTGCCGGGTGGTCCGACGTCTCAGCCCACCGGCTTTCCACTCGGCGGGAATGCCCTGCTCTTCAATAACGTTGAGTTGCGGTTTCCTTTGCTAGGCTCCAATGTAGGTGGCGTTCTGTTTCATGACATGGGGAACGTGTACAGCCGACTGGCAGACCTATCATTCCGTGTACGTCAGCGAGATCTGAACGACTTCAACTATATGGTCCACGCCGTCGGTTTCGGCATTCGGTATCGTACACCGATCGGACCGATTCGAGGAGATCTGGCGTACAGTATCAATCCGCCGTCCTTTCTAGGGTTCAACGGAACGCCGACCGAGTTATTGCAATGCGATCCGAGCCGTCCGATCTCGGAGCTGCCCTCAGTTTGCCAAAGTACACGGCAGAGAGTGAGTCATTTTCAGTTCTTCTTTTCTATAGGACAAACCTTTTGATGTTGTTCAGGACCCTTATCTTCGTGAATCTCACGTGGTTGCTCAGCGCCACGGTAGTACTCGACCGGGTCGCAATCATCGTCGGCAGGCGTGTAGTAAAGACGAGCGATATCGAACGCGATCTACGAGCTTCGCAGTTTGTGAACGGCGAGCCTGTAAACGTAAGTATGGAAGCCAAACGTAAGGTCGCTGATCGCCTGATTGTGCAGGAGCTTGTGCGACAGGAGACCATGAACGGCGGATATAGTCAGCCCAATGAACGCGACGTCGATGCGCTGCTTCAGCCGCAGCATCGCGATGCTGCGGCGCTGACGCGTTACAGTTTGACAGCGGAGCAACTCCGCCGCTATCTGCTCTGGCAACTGACAGTTCTTCGATTCATCGATGAAAGGTTCCGGCCAGGCGTCCTTGTGACCGACGAAGATGTTCGTGATTACTACGAAAAGCATCGTCGAGAGCTCGAGAAGGCGTATCCGAAGAGCAATAGCCTGGAAGCGCTAACTCCAAAGATCCGGGAAATCATCAGTGGCGAGCTCGTCAACCAGAGATTTGAGGAATGGATCGAGGAAACAAAGCGTCGCACACGAATTGAATATCGGGATGCCGCGTTTGGCGGAACCGCCCCGAGTCGAGAGGTTGCAAGGTGAATAAACCACTCCGAATACTTCGAAACGTCGCGATTGGATTGGCCGCCTTTGTCGTCGTCGTTGGTCTTGCAGCGGTTGTCATCGTTCAGACCGACTGGTTCCGAAACTTCGTTCGGGAAAAGATCGTTACGGCGACGGAAGCGGGCGTTGGCGGAAAAGTAGAGCTTGGATCCTTTTCCTTCAGTCCTCGACGTCTGGAGGCTGTTGTCTCTAACTTTGTGATTCACGGCAAGGAGCCTGCTGGATCGGCGCCCTTTGTACGTGTTGGCCGGGTTCAGGCAAATCTTCGCTTGTTCACGAGTTTTGGACGCATTCTCGATGTTTCGTACCTGGGGATCGAACGGCCTGAAGTAAATGTCATGGTGTTCGCGGACGGCACAACGAACATCCCGGAACCGAAGGAGAAAAAGCCGGAGTCGGATACCACGATTCTCGACACCGTTGTCGATCTGGCAGTGGACTATTTTCACCTTAGTAATGGACAACTCGCCTTTAACTCCCAGAAACAGGTAATCGATGTGAAGGGCTCGAATCTTCGCGCGCAGCTCTGGTATAACCTCGTGACACAGAACTACACCGGAAAGGTGTCGTTGCAGCCTTTGTATGTTGTTTCGGGCCGCAATACGCCGGTAGTGTTTACCGTCACGCTGCCCGTCCTGCTGGATAGAAATCGCGTCGGTTTTGAGAACGCGAAGATTACGACTGCAGCTTCCGATATCACGATTAACGGCTCCCTCGAGGATTTGAAGAATCCGAAAACAAAGGCGCGTATCAATGGACACATTGCGCTGTCCGATCTTCAGAATCTCGCCAACGTGCCACTTGACCTTAAGGGACGAAACATACCTTCGGTGATTAATATCGATGGGAACGCGGCAGTCGCAGAAAACCGAATAACTGTGGATGGATTGCGCGTGGGGCTGGGTTCTTCCAACATCGAGGCGTCAGGAACATTGAAGGATCCACAGGGAAAAGGCGCGCTCGAGTTCAAGACGACCCTTGCTTTGAATGAACTCGGGCGGCTTGCGAAGGTAAGCGCCCGGCCCGACGGTGTGATCGTCGCGAATGGGACGGCGAAGCTTGACTCGGCGAATAACTATCAAGTGACCGGTAATGTGGAGGGCAAGAACCTTTCGTTTTCTCAAGGCTCGCAACGAATTCGAAACGTGAATTTGTATACCGCTATCAATCTGGATCCTAAGCGGATCGACCTTAAGGGGCTTCGGTTGTCCGCGCTGGGTGGGCAGTTCACAGGCAATGCTTCTCTTGAAGAGTTTTCACGCTATGCGCTAGATGGGCAGCTACGAAATTTGAACCTGCAAACGGTGTCGGAAGCGCTCGGAGAGAAACCGCTGCCTTATGATGGCATCGTATCCGGTCCAATTCAGGCACAAGGGGACCTGAAGACGCCTGGAGCGAAAAGCCTTACTGCAAATGCAAAACTGTCGATTGCGCCCGGTCGACGTGGAATTCCCGTGTCAGGACGCATCAATGCGCAGTACAACGGGGCAACCGGAAACATCAATGTAGCCAACTCGTATATTGCGCTTCCGAACACTCGGCTGAACCTGAGCGGCTCTGTCAATAACAGACTTACATTTGAGTTGGACTCGAAGAATCTGAACGATTTGCTTGCGGCCGCGTCGCCTGCGAATGCGGGGGCAATCAAACTGGAAGGCGGACAGGCTCGCTTCACAGGCGCTGTAACGGGCGGTATGAACGCGCCGCAGATCGAGGGACACCTGGTCATAGATCGATTCAGCATGCAAGGCAGAAGATTCGATTCTTTGACTGCCGACCTCGCCGCCGCGAAGAACAAGGCGAGTGTCACGAACGGGCTGTTGCAGCGCGGGCCGATGCAGGCGCAATTTAGCGCGTCGGCAGGATTGCAGAACTGGTCCCCTAAGCCTGCACAGCCAGTTGCTGCGACAGTTAGTGTACGGAACGGAGATCTGGCGGATGTGATGGTTCTGGCCGGACAACCGCCGGCAGGTTACTCCGGAGCGCTGAGTCTGGATGCCAGCGTCGGAGGGACGATCGGCAATCCCTCCGGAGGCGCGACGTTGGAGGTGGCGAAAGGGACTGTAAGAGACGAGCCGTTCGACAATATCCAGGCGCGCATCAATCTGTCAGACCAACTTGTTACGCTAACTCCTGCAAGGATTCGAGCCGGAGAAGCGCAACTCACTATGACAGCGGAATTCCGGCATCCCCGCGAGAGTTTCACGACGGGACAGCTTCATGCGCATGTGCAGAGTAATCAGGTCAATCTAGCTCAGGTCCGCACACTGCAAAAACAACGACCCAACACCGCAGGGTTGTTGAATCTGAATGTGGATGTCAATGGCACGCTGACGCAAACGAAGGTCGAAGGAAAAGAAACGACAGAGTTCCAGCTTGCGAGCGTGAACGGTGATGTCGCGGCGCGCGAGCTGCGCTTTGAGGGCCAGAACTACGGGAGTGTGAACGCGAAGGCATGGACTGCAGGACAGACGGTGAATTACGACATTACCTCTGATTTCGCTGGTTCGGATTTCAAGGTCACGGGCGCTACACAGCTTACCCGCGGATATCCGACAACTGCCGACGCAAAGATCCAAAATCTGCCGGTAGAACGGATTCTGGTTCTGGCTAAACGGAATGACATTCCGGCCCGCGGCATTCTTTCAGGTTCTGCTCATGTTAGCGGAACGATGGAGAAGCCGGAAGGGAGCATCGATCTCGATCTCTCAAAAGCGGTGTTGTATGACGAGCCGCTCGACCTGGTTCGGGCCAAGGCGAGTTACCTAGCGCAGCGGATCGAGATGCCGATGCTGGAAATAGTCTCAGGACCATCAAGGATCGAACTGACTGCGCGCTATGATCATCCGGCCGGCAACCTTAAGACGGGCGATCTTCAGTTTCGCGTCAACAGCAATCGTATAGATCTCGCGCGGATCCGCAATGTTCAAAGGGCTCGTCCAGGAATTGCCGGAGGGCTTCAGCTTGCCGCATCCGGCGCTGCGACTGTGCAGGCGGGCAATCCTCAAGTCTTGCTCAAGGACCTTAATGCGGATATTGGCGCTACAGAGCTTACAGCGCAGGGAAAGACGTTTGGGGATCTGACTCTGAAGGCTGCGACAACCGCCGGGCGTGTGAACTTCGCGCTCGATTCAAATCTGGTGGAGGCATCGATCCATGGGAAGGGCTCGGCACAGCTTGCCGGCGACTACCCATTGGATGCCGAGCTGACTTTCGACAAAGTTCTCTGGAGCCGCGTGCAATCGTTCCTCGGGAAGACGAACGGACAGCCTACCGTCTACGACGTGGCGACCGAAGGTAAAGTGACTGTGAACGGTCCCGTGATGAAGACGGAGCAAATGCGCGGCTCTTTGCAGCTCGCGCGGCTGCAACTTTACACGACGCCAAGGCCAGGGGCCAATGAAAAACCGATTACTATCCGAAACGAGGGACCCATTGCCGCGACACTCGATCGTGGTGTCGTTAAAGTCGACAGCGCGCACATGGTGGGTCCGGAAACGGATGCAAACGTGACCGGTAGCGTTTCGCTAATTGGCGACCGCAAGATGGACCTTAATCTGAGCGCGAAAACTGACATCGGGCTCCTGCAGAACTTCAGTCAGGATATCTATTCGTCCGGCAACATCGTTTTGGGGGCGACAGTGCGTGGCACTTTGGCTAAGCCGCTTGTCACCGGCAATCTGGAGCTGAAGAACGCATCCATTAATCACGTCAACCTTCCGAACGGCATCTCAAACGCGAACGGTCTGATTGTCTTCAACGGTAACACTGCGACTATCCGCACACTAACCGCGCAGTCTGGCGGCGGGAAGGTGGGAATGACCGGTTTTGTCGCAATGGGCGATCAGCTCCGGCTGGGACTTCGAGCTACTGCCAACAGCGTTCGTGTGCGCATGCAGCAAGGCGTCAGCGTAGTGGTGAGCGCGTTCGTGAACGTTACTGGCACAACGTTAGCAAGCCTTGCCTCCGGCACAATCAACATCAACCGCATCACCTATGCGCCGCAGAGCGATATGGGCTCCATCCTCACGCGAGCCGCTCCGCCAGTCCAGTCTCCTGAAGCTCCTGATCCGCTACTCGACAATATGCGGCTCGATGTCCGAGTGCGAACTTCGTCTGCAACGGCGGTTCAAGCGTCGCTTGCTCAGAACATCCAACTCGATGCCGATCTGCGTATCCGTGGCACCGCGTCCCGACCAGGCGTTCTCGGCCGAGTATTGATCACGGAAGGAGATCTCGTGTTCTTTGGTTCGGAATACCGGGTCAGTTCGGGGACGATCTCCTTCTATAATCCAGTGCGGATCGAACCAATCCTGAATGTTACGCTCGAGACTCAGGCGAAGGGTGTCCATGTCGTACTTACGGTCTCCGGTCCTATCGACAACATGAAGTTGAGTTACACGTCCGATCCACCACTGCAATTTCAGGAGATCGTCGGGCTACTCGCGTCGGGTAAGACGCCAACGTCAGACCCCACAATACTGGCTAACCAGCCCTCCCAGCCACAGCAATCGTTCCAACAAATGGGCGAAACGGCAATTGTGAGTAAGGCCATCGCTGACCCTGTTGCCAGTCGTCTGCAGCGTGTCTTCGGTGTGAGTCAGCTAAAGATCGACCCGACGTTTACAAGTGGATCCGATCTGCCGCAAGCGCGCGTAACCCTCGAACAACAAGTGGCTCCCAATCTGACGTTTACTTATGTCACGGCGCTCGAAGATCCCAATACGCAGATTGTACGTATCGAGTGGTCGCTCAGCCGCCAGTGGTCGGCGATGGCCAATCGCGATGAGAACGGTATCTTCAGCATCGATTTCCTATATAAAAAACAATTTCGGTAGCGAGGGCGCTTGGTGAGAGAATGGCAATTCGACCGATTGCCATTCCATGAGCCTTTCTCGATTTGGCCGAGGTATCTCTGCGCCGCTGCTGAGACTCGCAAGCTGCTTGTTTTTGCTATGCTGCCTTTGGGCCGGTCCACTGACTGCTCAAGAGTTGCAGCCGCGCGCTTACATTCCGACTCCGGTCGGCGTTAACTTTTTTGGATTTAGCGCCACAAATAATCGCGGCGGTCTACTTTTCGATCCCAGCTTGCCGGTTGAAGATGGGCGCGTCAACGCGAATATCGGTACTTTCGCATTTGGACAAACTCTTGGTGTGGCTGGTCGCACCGCCCAAGTCCTGGCAGTTCTTCCGTATGTGATCGCGGACCTCGATGGCCGCGTTTCCGGCACTCAGCAGGCTATTTATCGGAGCGGACTGGCGGACGCGACCTTCCGATACGCCATGAATCTCTATGGCGCTCCTGCCATGCACCTTAGTGAGTTTCGGGCGTACCGTCAGAAGACCATTATCGGAGCCAGCATCACCGCAAACGCACCCACAGGACAATACGACCCAGTCCGGTTGATAAACGTCGGCACGAACCGCTGGGCCTTTAAGCCTGAGATCGGCGTATCGCACGCTGTGGGAAAGTGGACTCTGGAGGGAGCGGCTGGGGTTTGGCTATTTACTAAAAACCCCAAGTTCAATGGAGCGTTCCGGCGTACGCAGCTTCCGCTAGGGAGTCTGCAAGCCCACCTTGTGCGTGTCTTAACGCGTCGAACCTGGCTGGCGCTCGATTGGACCCTCTATACTGGTGGCCGAACCAACGTTAATGGACGGGACAACTCCGACTATCTTGGTAATCAGAGACTGGGCGCGAGTTTTGGGATTGCCCTGACCGGTCGACAATCGATCAAAATTAGTTACTTCAACGGAGTCGACACACGGATCGGAAGCGACATCCGCTCAATTGGCCTTTCGTACAACATCATCTGGCTCTCACCGCGGTCATAGACTTTTCAGTTCGAAGACGTTGTAGCCCCAGCCCGGCAGATCCAGGTAGAGGCCATGGGCGTCGAGATCGTTGCGGGACCGCTCGTATACTTCCGAGCTCATCAAGTCCGTCAGCTTGATGCTGTCGCCCCCGTCGAAACGGGGCAAATGTACGTGACATTGGCTTTGGTTCGGCGCATAGTTAATCGCGACCAATAGCATTTCGCCGTTTGCTCCTCGCCAAAGGAAACAGATGAAACAGTCGTTCGTCCAGTTGCCGTCCCAAGCCGGTGAGGCTTCGAGCAAGCTCCATTCGCCACAACGCGCCTCCATACGCTTTATGCAACGGAGGAGTTGAGCGTAGAACGTTTCGATATCGGAGTTCGTTGATTCTTCCGGGCCGCGTCCTAAGTGGACTGGGATGCGTTTAGTGAACCCTTCCCGCTGGCCTTGATGTATGAATCGGAGACCGGGGCATAAGAACGTCAGAACCGCCGCAGCTTTGTGCTTCTCGAGTTCAAAAGTCGCTGCCGCGCGTGGTTCGTCGTGGTTTTCCAAAAAGCGAGCGGACTTGCGTTGAAAGTCAATGTCTGCCCGAAAGTGATCCCTCACCGGCTGGGTGTGTCCTTCGTGGAGCCTATCGTACAGCCGCTTGTCGTAGGTGTAATCGAATCCCTGTTGCTGCAACGTCCATTCGAGGTCCCAATAAACTTCGGCCATGAAGACGAAGCCCTTTTTCTTTGCGCGTATCCGTTGAATCACTGACTCCCAAAACGGTTCCGGGCGTCGGCCCCATGTGCGCTCGAAAACATCCGGGAGAACAAGCATCGCCATGTCACATCGAACGCCATCACACTGTGTCGCGATTTTCTCCAAGACGCGCGCCTGCTCCTCCTGCAGACTGGGTTCCGCATAGTTCAACTGAAACGTGTCCGGCCAACCAGCGAAGTACGGATCGCGACCAAAGGCTAGAACCATCGAGCCATCGGGCGTGGGAACACGAGCATAGTTCATCGGCTCACGTGCCAATAGGTCTTCATTGCCGTGAACATAGAACTCCGGATGTTGCTTCACCCAGGGGTGGTCCGGAGCCGTGTGATTCGGAACGAAATCAAGCAGTAATCGCATGCCATGCGCATGCACGCGATCCCGTAACCTTGATAAGGCTTCGTCGCCCCCAAAATCGATATGAGCTGTGTAGTCTTGAATGGCGAAACATGAGCCGCAGACATCGGTCTCCTCGAAATCGGGCAGCAGTCGACGATACTCCGTTAACCATTCACCATGACTAAGTGAGACTGCCCGCCCTGCGGGTCCGGTTTGCCACACACCCAAGAACCAAATCCACTCAAAGCCCTCGCCAGCCAGACGAGCCAGTTCGGAGTCGGGAAAGTCATCGAGGGTAGCGTGCCTGACAAGTCTCCTGGAGAGGGCAGACAGTGTAACGCGCGTGTTCACCTGAAATAGCGTCGGATTGCAATCTGATTCGGATGGCATGCTCATCGGAACCTATAGTAGTGCTATCCACTGCAAATCAACAAGTCCTTCGAACCTTTTTTGAACCGACAGGCCAGATAAAACATTTAAGCTGATACGGAGAATCATGTTTCCAAGCGTAGCTACGATGGTTTGGTATGTCCTGAGTC
>DASQLD010000243.1:0-9497 GCA_035630195.1 Bryobacteraceae bacterium | reverse complement strand
TTTTTCCGTTCGATTGGGGATAGAAGGGCGAAGTTCTGACGTCGGTCATGCCCGAGACTTTAATGAATTCCTTGAAGTCTTTGGCAATGAATTGAGGCCCCTTGTCGGAGATGATCCGGGGCTTCGCCTCCGGGTGAAGTTCCTTGGCACGCTCCAGGATGACCTCGATGCCCGCCTCGGTCATCGACTCCCGCAGATCCCAGTTCACAATGTAGCGGCTACAACCGTCAAGAATGCTGCACAGGTAGTACAACGTCCCGCTGATGTTGATGTACGACACGTAGATGTGCCAGTGTTGATGGACTGCCAGTGGCTGCTCAAAACCTGTGCCCTTCTTTGACGGCTTGGCATTCCACTTCGACAACAGTCCTGCCTGCCCCAACACCCGCCAGACGCTGGTCGCACTCACTGCCACGATGTCTGCGGCGAGCATCATGAATGTCAGCCGCCGGTAACCTTCCAATGGATTCTTCAGATGAAAGCCGATGATGGCCTGCTTCTCCCAATCCTCCAGCCAGAAATCACGGGGAACCCAGCCGTTGTGCTCGTTCACCTTCCCGTAGCGTCCCCGCCAGTCGTAGAACTTGCTGGCGGTGATGTCGAGCCACTTGTAAAGAACTACCCGTCACAGAGTGCGGCCCAACGCAACCGTAGTCGATGCAGTGTCTGTCCCACTACCAGGACTGGACCAGCTTAGATCGCACTGGACCAATGCCAGCAGCAAAGTCACGCTTCTCGCCGGAGACGAGTGCCTTCGCGATTCGGGCTAGCAGCACGACTGTGACAATGTGCCTTAATCTTTTGGCTTATCCGAGACTCAACTGCCGGCGGTCCAACTCTTCCAGACACCGCTCGTATTCCCATTGCTCAGCAGCCCACGGCGGGTCGTGCAGGCCTGCGACGTGACGCATAGTGCGCGTCAACTTCAGCAGGCGCGGATTGTCCATGCTTAGGATGTAGTCGAGGAACGTCTGGACTTGGCGTTCATCCAAGAGCAGATGTCCCTTGATCGGGTGATAGAAAGCGGACGGCATTATGAAAAGCCTATTCTGCCGCAGCCAGATGCCCTCGCGCCGCGTAGACGGCAATCGCGTCCGGAAGAGAAAACCCCCTGCACGGTCGGAAGGACCCGGCCGGTGTCCTATTTCGAGCCGTCTGTCTCAGCCCATGCAATCACCTTTTGAGCGACTTTCGTCGCCATGTCGCGGCCGGCGTTGATGCAGCTTGGAAAATGGATCCCCGCCCATACGCGTGCTCTGGCTTGCTCTAGGCCTTTCTCGCGAATTGCGTCAGCATCATCTGCAAAGAGATAGGCAAGAACCTCCGCCGGCGCACAGGAATAAGCAGCGCCGTTCGACGGATAGCACGGGTGGTTCGGGAGCGGTATCAGCATCGTAATACTCCGGTCAAGATGCGAAGGACGCGGCGCCCAATACGTGAACTTGCCGTCGTAAGAGGCGATCTGCGTGTCGAACTGGGACAGACTCGTCAGAGCGTAGACGCGAGCTGCGCGAGGCGGATTGCCCGCAAGTCCGTGCTCGAAGATTTTCTGTCCTGCCAACTTCTGCCATGTGGTCCTCACTCCATCCGGAGACTCCACGAAAAGGGCCTTCCAGTTGGTCATGAAGGCGACGGGATCTGTGAGAGTTCGCGGATGATCCCGAACCACAGCTAACTCCGCCAGCTTCTCGGCCGAGTCAAACGCCGGGGGCGGAGGCGGACGGAACTCGTCGTTCCGGGCCAGGAAGAAGGCGCGCCACTGCGGGATGTTCTGGCCTATAGGGTTTGTACCGACCCAGGAACCGGGGGTTGTGGGAACGGTCAAAGTGACTGGCGTGTCCGCTCCGTCTGTCCGGGCACGAGCGATCACTTTCGCCGCGACAGCGCGTCCAAGCGCCAGCCCTGCTTCATAATCGCTAGGCAGTTCGACTCGGGCATAGAGTCTGGATCGCGCAGCCTCATCGGCAAGGTTCGTCAGCGACTGCTCCTCCGTAGGGAAAAAATAGGCGAGAACAGCCGCTGCTGCGCCCGCGGTTGCGCCGTACTCGGATGGGTAGGACGGACTACGCGGATTGGGGATCAGCGTCGTGATGCTCGGGTCGATCTCACTTGGCCGTTTACGATTGTGCGTGTACTTTGAATCCCATGCGGCGATGGTCGCATCGTGCATTGCGACGGTAACGTAGGTCATCATCCGGAACATGTTGACCGTGCCCGAGCGCCCCTGGCCGATGCGATCGATCATATGTTCCGCCCAGCGGTAGGAAGGCGGGCCAACGTCCCAGTAGCGCATATGCTTTTGGGCGGTTGCGTTGCGCTCGGTGTCCAGCGATCGCACCCATTCAATCTCGCCGGCCGTCGCGGCTGCGTTGGGCGGTGGCGGCACGCGAAGTTCGCGGCCCGAGGTCAGAATAAACGTTTTCCAGGAGCCTGCTGTTGGTTCAATCTGATTCGACGCCGATTGAGCCCAGCCGGTGTTGAAGGGGATCAGAAGGAGAGCCATGGATGCGCCACGGTGGCGCAATAACTGACACTTCATTTTGCCTCCTCGTTCGTCACGCCGACGATGTGTCGATCATCGGAGATGCCTTGCTTGGACATATCCGTTTGCCGTGGGTTCGCAGCTATGCGTAAACCGAAGCGTTGGGGAAGTTAACATAAGTTGCGTAGAGAAGCAAGAAAAAAATATGCCTTGCCTCCTACCCGTGGCTCGCCGGCCTCAGTTGCCCGAGGCGCTCGCGGTGATCAAGAGATTAGTCCTCGATAGCGTGCGCTCGCCCCATACCCGCCGCGCCTACGACCGCGTCCTGACCGGCTTTCTTTCTTGGTGTACTTGCTGCTCTGACCCCAGTTTTACAGCTATTCGAATCGCCCGAACTTGTCCGCCTTGTCGGGCACCTGGACGGGATCAAGTCGGCTCAGTTGTTTTGCAGCGACATCGATGATGGAACGTGGCACGCGGGCGCAATAAAGCCGATACTCTTCGTCAAACTGTCGCTTTAACGCCATTTCTTCTCTCGGGACGATATACGTATGCCCGACAGCAGCGAGGCAGGTGAATACAACGAGCGCGACGGGGCTACCGAGCGAAATGATCATACCGATTCAGAGGCAGCCCTCGGCTGCGTAAATCGGATGACGCATGACGGCGTACGGGCCGACTGAAGAAGCTGTACAGGCTCCAGGCCGAGACGAAAACGGCCCGGCTTACTTTTGTGCTGCACGAAGGACAGTTGCGAGAACCCAGGCGAGCAGAGCAAGGCCGGCGGCAATCGGAATCGTTCCCAACAGGTTTACCGGCCCTGGATCGCCGTGGCGCCAGCCCCAGTGCGGTCCAAGGCGGGCCAACAACAACGGGCCACCCAGATGGACCGTCGGCATAACAAGCACGAGTATTACAACTGAAAGAACGCATACCGTCTCACGAGTTACTATGCGCCACTCCCCGCGGAGGAACGGTTGCAATTTCAGGTAAGAACTGGATCGCTACAGCCACTCGAACGGACCGAAGTAGAAGCGCCGGAGCCACCAGCGGCTCCACATCAACTGGACGAAATAAAAAACCAAACCGCCAGCCAGCGTAATGCCGACTCCCAGACCGCCGAACCATCCAAGGCCGTAACTGTAGAAGACGAACCCGAAGATGATCGATTGAAGCAAATAGTTCGTGAACGCCATCCGTCCGCCTGCCGCGAGCAATGGAGCACGCGGATTCCATAGCAGAATCGCAGCTGCATACGCGAATGCAACAGGCAGTGTTGCGATCTGCGGGTTCCGAAGGACCAGACTTGCAAGCCCGACCGTCGTACCGGCGATCAGGATGCCGCGCCACAGGCTTTTGCGGCCTTCGAATAGCCCTCGTCGCCATGCGGCGACGCCCCACAACATTAGTCCGAGGGTCCTGGGTGCTGACAGCAGTAGCAGCGGCGCAACCACAACTTCCGTCTCCCGCCAGCGAAATGCAAACAGTTCGTACCACCCGGCCGTGCGGTATGCGTGGGAGGCTCCCGCGGCCAACTCATGCAAGGTCGCGTTGTCTGGAAAGTGTACCGGCAGCGGTGCTATATGCGGCGCTGCAATCAGGAGCGCCCCTAATCCAGTCAGTGCGGCTAACGGGAGCCGCAGCAGCGGTATGAGAATCAGGCCGCAAATCCCGTAGAGCGTGAGAATGTCGCCGTTCCAAACAAAGAGCAGGTGGATGAGGCCAAGTGCCGTTAACGCTCCGAATCGACGAAGGAAGAATTGAGCGATATTTGGTCCGGCAGCCCGCTGCGCCTGGATCGCGACGCCAACCCCGAACAGAAAGGAGAAGAGAGTGAAAGCTTTGAACTCGATCAATGCCGAGACCAGGGATAGCAGGATGGAACCTCCAGGTCCCAGCGGCTCATCGACTCCCAGAATGTGACCGGCAAGCGGCACGCGAAACCCGGTAAGCAGGTTTACGAGCAGCACGCCCAAGAGCGCTATTCCACGCAGAACCTCGATCGAGGGCACACGTTCCGCTTCCGCCAGCGGTTTCATCTCGCGAATGATAGCGAATTCTTGGCACACAGCACGTCAGGAGGATGAAGTCTCCCCCAGTCGAGATGCGCGGCGCAATTCGACGGACTATCTCGTCCAGTGCGGGCAGCTTCCCGGTATTGTGCCCGATGTGTCGGGCTACCGGAAAATGCGCTCGCCTGACCGCCTGAAGCGCGCTGGATTATCGGCGGGTTGGCTTGGCGTGAGGCGAGGGCGCGACCGATGCCTTCGGCTTCGGCGATCTCAGTCACGCTAACTCCAGAGGCGAGCGCCTTTACGCATAGTGCGCGTGAACTCCAGCAGGCGCCGATTGTCCATGCTTAGGATGTAGTCGTGGAACGTCTGGACTTGGCGTTCATCCAAGAGCAGATGTCCCTTGATCGGGTGATAAAAAGCAGACGGCATTCTGAAAGAGTCTATTCTGCGGCAGCCAGAGGCCGCGTAGGAAACGGCAATCGCGTCCGGAAGAGAAAACCCGACGCATCACCGTGATTTATCAATTTATCGTCTTGACAACGAATTTTAGACGCGTAGTATTAACGCTGTTGCTCTGAATAACCGTAATTGCAACGCCCAAAATACGGGAGAAGACTAATGACGCCAGCATCTTTGCGCTTGGGTCCATTCCTGAAGAGTCTTGCGGTGGCAGCCGCGCTTACCGTCCCGCATGTATCTGCGGATGTTGTTACGCATTGGAACAAAGTCGCCACAGATGTGACTCTGGCGGCAGCTATCGATCCGCTAGCGGAAAGTCGGATTCTTGCGATCGTGCAAATTGCCGTACACGATGCTTTAAATGCGCTTGATCGCAGATACGACCCTTACTTATTTCGAACCAGTGTGCCGGGAACAGCTCCGGAAGCGGCGGTCGCTTCCGCGACCCGTGAGGTATTGCTGGCTTTATTGCCCGGACAGAAAGCGGCGATCGAAGCAGCGTACACCGCCGCGCTCGCCAGCGTTACGAATGAAGCAGCTCGAACGAGCGCTGTAAGCACCGGCCGTCTTGCTGCCCTCACTATTCTCACCGAGAGAGCCAATGACGGTTCAGCAATAGAGTTGTCGCCAACACCCGGGCAAAATCCCGGTGAGTGGCGTCCGACGGGTCCCGACTTCGTTCCTGCCTTCAGAGCCGGCTGGGGACAGGTGAAGCCCTTCGGCCTCAGGACTTCATCACAGTTCCGACCTGATCGTCCGTTCCAGGTGGGGAGCCCGGAATTCGCTACATCGCTCCAAGAGGTGAAAGAGATAGGTGGAACCGTGAGTATGAGCCGCACAGAGGAGCACAGCACGATTGCGCGCTATTGGTACGAGAGTTCCCCGCAGGGATGGAATCGCATCGCTCGTAATGTCGCGGAGCAGAAGAATCAAAGCGTTTGGGATAACGCTCGCCTATTCGCCTTGATGAATGTGGCTTTGGCCGACGGCTACATCGCGAACTTCGAATCCAAGTATTTCTTCTACTTCTGGCGACCGATCACGGCGATCACCACGGGTGATTCGGATGGCAATCCCGATACGAGCGGGGACCCTACATGGACCGCATATCTGGTAACACCGCCGGTTCCTGATTATCCGTCGGGTCACTCGACAGTGGGGGCCGCAGCGGCCCGCGCGTTAGAGCATGCTTTTTCCAACGACTTCATTCCATTTTCAATGACGAGCGGTCCTCCATATCCAGGCATCACACGCCGGTTCTGGAGCTTCTCAGAAGCGGCTCACGAAAATGCGGCGTCCCGCGTATTGGCGGGCATCCACTTCTGGCACGCCTCTCGGGGAGGAATCCGGCAAGGCGAACAAATTGCCGACTACATCCATGCGAATCTGTTCGGACGTGCCAGGTGAAGTACATCGAATTCGCGGGGCGGCACGCATGACGATGTCATTCTTCCGAACCTTTCACAGATCTTCAGTTCTTCGCGTCGCACCAGAAGCGCCGTAGGGTTATCCGTCGGTCGTGTCGCAAAGAAGGCCACAGCATTGAATCGATTCATGGCCGAGTCTTGACCGGATCTTCAATGGCGGGTGTCTTACGTTTCATTTGGGTAGCGATGGACTCCAGGACTTCTGTCGGGGCTCAGTCGCCGCGACGAATCGACCGGGCTCACCTTGTTAACGGACGGCTTGTGATTGCTATGCAGTCGCCCCGTGTTAGCGATCAGTGCTACCAACACACTGCTAACCTGCGAGTCTGAACAGCTCCCCAGAGCTGCGCGGCTTGTCAGTGATGATCACGGCTCGGACGTCGCCCGGTCGCCCGTAATAGCTTGCGAAAGAGCCGGATCGCCGCAAAGCGATCCCGCTTCGGTTGTACGAGGATATCCAGGATGACGCCATCCTGATCGAACGATCGCCATAGGTAATGGGTAATGCCGTTGATCTCGAGGAATCTCTCGGAAACCATGGCCACGGCACGGGCTGTCCGACACTCATTCAGCATCGCCAACACGAACAGCGCAATGTGACAGTACCCAACCATCCGATGAAGCAATGCAGCCTCTACACGGGGTGAACTCCGTGCTCCTGCAAAACCCTACCAGGAGGTATTTTTGTTTGGTTGTTCTCGGTGACTTTTTCCTCGGCGGCGTGACCCTCAGACGTGCGCATCCACCAGATGTCCAGTAGGGCGATCGTAATGGCGAGGATCAGCGGACCCAAGATAAGTCCCACGGGACCGAATAAAGTAATTCCTCCCAATATCGAAAAGAACGTCGGAACAGTGTGAAGCCTCAACTTGTCCCCGACCAGAAAAGGATAAAGCAGGTTGTCGATCATGCCGACCGCCAGCATGCCCCAGCCAACAAGGAACATCGCTTTAATCCAGCTACCAGTTACGAGCAGGTACAGAGCAACTGGTCCCCATATCAGCACGGTTCCGAAGACTGGAACAAGAGCTGCGATAAAAGTCACGGCACCCCAAAGAACAGCACCGGGTACTCCGAGCGCGGCATACATGATTCCTGCCAGGAGAGACTGAACAAAAGCCACGGTCAAGGAACCATTCACAGTTGCCCGGATCGTACTCGAAAGCCTGGTAAAAAGGTGGTTTGCTTCGGTCTGCGAAAGCGGAACCAAGTTGCACAGAGAGTTCAAAGCGATTTTGCGGTCGCGGAATAGGAAGAACAATACGAACAGAGTAATGACCAGCTGCGTGATCACTGTAACCGAACCCCTCAGAAAGCCGGTCGCTTGGCTCGCCAGCGCCTCTCCTACGCTTTGGAGCTGTGCCGCCAAATCGAGGTTTTGCTCGCTCCAAATCAGCATCGGGCCGAGAATCGGCTGACGTTCTACTGCTGCATGCCAGCCTGTCCATGCTCCGGAGCGCAATTCATTTACGTTCTCGATGCCTTTTTGCACGATGTAGGTGCCGAGAAAGGCGGCCGGACCAAATATGAGCAGAGTTATCAGCAGCACAGCCAGGAGGGCGGCCGATGTGTCGCTCTTAGCTCTGGCGCGGAGCCAGTTATATGGTCCTTGTGTTGCCACCGCTAGAGCGATTGCGAACGCGATGGCCGGAACAAAAGTTTCAATCAGGCGAAAACTGAGATAGAGAAACAAAAATGTTGAGGACGCCAGCGTGAACGTTAGGATACGCTCTCGAGTAAACCAGCCTTCTTCCCCTGACCTTATCATTTCAGTGTGACGCTGGAATAGCTACTTTCATATCTTCGGCGCGCCTTTTCTCTTCCGGCGACTCGGCGTTTCCAAGGCGCGTGAAATGCTGCCTTGTTCAAACGATAAAGACTTGCCTAGCCGCCCCAAGAGTTAAAGTCACCAGGTCTGGATCTATGTAGTCGCTCGCACCGATACGCTGACTCCAGGCAGTAATAGCCAGTGCAAGCGTTCACATCCCTCGTGACGCTAGGGAAGATTCGAAGCGGGAGAGAACACATACGGACCGATTCCACCACCCCTCAAAAAGTGTCAAATAGTGTAACGCTCACTCTGTCCTTGCAATGACTTAGAAAGAAACAAATCAAACTGCAACAATAGCGATCTTCGGTACTTTTCACGTCACGCGTTTGAGCTGAAGGATTCTCATGCGCCCGCCATATCATGTCTTTCGCTTGGCACAGGGAGGCGCGAAGTGTGCGCATGTGTTTTCGATAGCGGATGAGCGTTGAATCAGCCATCGCCATCCACAGAAGCAGGCGTGCGCTGCGCAAAAAGTGAGCTCGCGCGCGTAGGACGCGAAATGCGCGCTGGAGACGAAAGAGGGCCGTTGTTGACTGGTGAGGAAATCGGAAATTGGCGACTACAGCACAACCGGAATTGTCGTGCCGATTGGCTTTGTGATGACGAGTACCACCCGGCCTCCCTCGAAACCTACGACCGCGATCAGCGTGCTGCTGACGTCCGATCAGATTGCCAAGCTCGACCAAGTCGCAATAGCGATCCGGCACAGGAACGGCCCAGCAATCAGTAGATCTGCGATGATTCGCGCCATTATCAATCCGGTCCTTGCCTATCACCAGCACTGGTTGACTTGCGAATCCGAACAACAGCTGCCCAGACCGTTACTAACCAATTGATGCGAGGGAACCAATGAGGCTTCCCCGACCACTGCAATTGTCTGGTGGACAGCCACGCTCACAATCCGGCTCTGTTTATCATTGGACGAGCCGTTGCCGTCTACCCAGTCAAAAAGCATTTGAATGGACCCGGCCAGCAGTTTGCCTTCGATGTAGCCGAAGAGGGTAGCGGCTTCGTGAAAGGCGGGTTTCATCATCGCACTGCTCCCGGTGCGCACTCCCTCGTTATATCGGTTCATTACGTTAACGATGGCGTCGTAGTCCTGTAGCTCTGACTGGCTAGCAGTCCCGCGCACCGCGATAGCTGAAGTACTCATTGTTGTTTAACCTATTTCTGCGTCCGTTGGGCGCACCTAAGTGCAGTTGAAATGCTGTTTCTCTGCTCAAAGGCCGCTGGGCTTCTTCAGGCTGCATGATTGTCTGACAGGCATGGTTTGAAGGAGACTA
>DASQLD010000242.1:0-8213 GCA_035630195.1 Bryobacteraceae bacterium | reverse complement strand
TCGCGCGTGACAGATCGAGCTCCGAGCCGTCTAAGATCGAACCATGCGGTGTGGAGTTTTCCTTTTGGTGACAATGCTCCCGTTAACGGCGGCCCAATGGACTCGCTTCCGTGGACCGAACGGTACTGGGATCGCCGATGCCCAATCGATCCCAGGAGAGCTCCGACCGGACAAGAACGTTGCCTGGAAGATCGCGCTGCCTTCAGGCTTCTCGTCTCCCGTACTGACCAATACTGATGTCTTTCTGACCGCAAGCGAGGAAACCAAGCTCTTTACCATCAGCGTGGATCGCAAGACAGGCAAGGTGAATTGGAAGAAAGAGGCGCCGAAACCGCTCGGGGAGAAACCCAAAGGTCCGAACTCGCCCGTATCCCCGAGCCCTGTCACCGACGGTAAGAATGTCTACGTCTTCTTCGACAATTTCGGCTTGATTTCTTATGCAGCCGATGGCCGGGAAAGATGGCGTTATGAAACGGGAATGCTAAACCTTCCCTACGGCGCCGGGACTTCTCCGGTCCTTCATGAATCCACCGTATTGCTGCAGATAGATCAGGATTCCGGATCGTACCTCGTGGCGCTCGATAAGGACACCGGTAAGGTTCGCTGGAAGACGGAAAGGCCGCACGCGACACATGGATTCTCGAGCCCGGTGATTTATCAGCCGGCCAAAGGCGGCGCCGAGGTAATCGCGTCCGGCGCGTATGAGTTGGACGGCTACGATCTTGCCACTGGAAAGAAGCTTTGGTGGGTCACAGGGATGGCTTGGCAGGCGAAATCAGTGCCAGTCGTCGCGAAAGATGTTGTCTACGTTCACTCCTGGATGGCCTCACTGTCCGAGCTCGGCCACAAAGAAGTTACTGCCACTTGGGAGCAGACTCTCGCAGACCACGACAAGGACAAGGACGGTAAGATCGCGCAGGACGAGTCTCCGGACCCGACTCTCACGAAGATCTGGTTTCTTTACGATCTCGGGAAAGACGGTTTCCTCGATGCTAAGGATTGGGAGTATCTGCTTGCCCGGAATCACACGAAGAATGGCTTGTACGCGATCAAGCTGGGTGGCCGAGGTGATGTGACCAAATCGCATGTACTTTGGCGCGTCGAAAAGGGAATGCCCAACATTCCTTCGCCGCTCGTGTACAACGACGTGCTCTTTCTTCTCCGTGAGGGCGGGATACTGACCTCCTTTAATCCCAAAGATGGATCGATTCACAAGCAGGGCCGCGTTGAAGGAGCCGTTGACGCCTACTTCGCCTCGCCCGTGCTTGCCGACGGTAAGCTGATCACCGCAAGCCGTGAGGGCAAAGTTGCAGTAATCAAGCCTGCGGCACAATGGGAAGTGCTGTCCGTCGGCGAGTTCGGAGAAGATATTTGGGCGACACCGGCGGCAGCGGACCGCCAATTCTTTGTGCGCACCCAGAAGACACTCTACTGCTTTGAAGCTCCGCGCGTCTGATCCGGGGTTATAGTTAAAGAACCAGTTGAACGAGTCTCCCGTCATACTTATGCGCATATGTCTTGCTAGTTTGCTTCTCACTATTTCTGTCTATAGTCAGACCTGGCGTGGCTCTGTCACCGGCATCGTTACGGATGCATCGGATGCCCGAGTTCCTTCCGTCGAAGTTGTACTGACACAGGAAGAGACGAATGGAAAACGCTCGACACTTGCCGGCGCCCATGGCGAGTATACGTTCAGTTCTCTCGCGCCCGGGACATACAAGCTGGAATTGACGAAAGACAACTTTCGGACAAGCACGCGGCAATTCATTCTCAATGTCAACGAAGTTGCGCGTATCGACGTCGTTCTTGAGGCGGGATCAAAAGGGGAGCAGACAACTGTCACAGCGGTCGCCGATGCATTGAAGTCTGAAACCATGGAACTTGGGCCAGTGATCGAGCAGCGATCTCTGCGCGCTCTACCGTTGGATGGCCGGAACTTCTACGACCTGACTTTACTTGCTCCCGGAACTGCGCCGGCAGCGCAAGGTTCGGCTGGATCGGTGCGCGGTGACTTTGCGATCCACGTCAACGGCGCTCGCGAGGACGCGAACAACTTCATTCTCGATGGCGTTTACAATGGTGACCCCAAGTTAAATGGTGTCGGCGTAACGCCGCCGGTCGATGCCATTCGCGAGTTCGAAGTTCTCACGCACACGTATGACGCATCGTTTGGACGAAACGCGGGCGGACAGATCAACGTTGTGCTGAACTCCGGGACTAATGTGTTTCATGGCACAGCCTGGGAGTTCTTCCGCAATGCCGCGCTCGATGAGAGAAATCATTTTGCGCCTGCCAGCGAGTCTGCGCCTCGTTATCAGCGAAATCAGTTTGGCGCCGTATTGGGTGGGCCCATCGTCAAGGACCGCACGTTCTTTTTCGTCGACTACGAAGGTCGCCGGACCAAGGAAGGAATCACACGCATAACGAACGTCCCCACGGTTCTCGAACGCACGGGTGATTTCTCACAGACGCCCAATCCTCCCATCGATTTGTTCACGCAGCAGCCGTTTCCTGGCAATCGTATTCCGGCACAGCGTATTCATCCCGTGGGCGGCGCCATCGCGAATCTTTATCCTCTGCCGAATCGTTCCACGTTTGGGCAGAACTTCGTCTCCTCGCCGATTCTTAGTGATCGAACTCATCACTTCGATGCCCGTTTGGATCAGAAATTTGGCGAGTCGTCCGATTTCGCTCTGCGTTACAGTTGCGCTGACCGGCTCTTGTTTGAGCCTTTCTCCGGTCCTGGCTTTGCTCGCGTTCCGGGTTTCGGTACTGAAGTTCCCCGTCGGGCTTCGAATATCATGGCCAGCGAAACTCACGTCTTTACGCCTCGGTTCATCAATGAGGTTCGCCTTGGCTTCAATCGCGTTGCGGCCGGCGCGTATCAAGAGAATCAGGACCGCAGCTTAAACGCGCAGGTTGGCCTGCCTGAAATCTGGCTCAATGACCGGTCGCAGGGACTATCCTTCATCAGCTTGCCTGGCTTTTCACCGCTGGGTGATGAATACAACAATCCGCAGCACAGCGTGACAAACACCTATCAAATCGTTGATCAGGCGACGTACTCCACCGGCCGCCATTTCCTGAAGTTCGGCGGTGAAGTTCGATATCTTCAACAGAATGCGTATCGCGATATTCAATCGCGAGGATTGCTAACGTTCTTTGGAATCACGGGCAACCCCCTCGGCGATCTGCTGCAGGGATTTCCGGTGGTGACGGGAGCAGCGCAGCTCGACAATCATCAAAACCTGCGGTCCGAAACTTACGGACTTTTCGTCAATGATACCTGGCGTATTACACCGACGTTAACCCTCTCGGCCGGTGTACGGTACGAATATACTTCTCCCGGGGTCGACATTCGGGATCGGGCGAATCTCTACGATGTGACGACTGGTTCGCTGACACCTGTGGGAACAGGAGATATGCCCCGGTCCGGTTACTATGCGGACAAGAACAACCTTGCGCCGCGTCTCGGGCTCGCTTGGACGGTCGCGAACGATACGGTCATTCGCGCTGCCTATGGTCTCTACTTCGATCAGTCGGCGCTTGCGCCGAGTGAGGGTCTCTATTTCAGCCCTCCGTACTACAATTTCCATTTGTACGCGGCTCTCCCACAGTTCCCGCTTACGTTGTCGGATCCGTTCCCCAGCAACTATCCGTTCCCGATTCCCGGCTCGGCGTTCGCGATCCAACGCGATCTCCGTACACCGTATCTTCAGCATTGGAACTTCAACATCCAGCGGGGCATGGGTAGCGGACGCGTATTGGAGCTCACCTATGCAGGAACGAAAGGTACAGGATTGATCTCGGCGCGCGACATCAATCAACCACAGCCGAGCCCGGTTAGCCCGAATCTTCGTCCGAATCCGCGGTTTGATGACGTCAATATTTTGGAATCTCGGGGGAACTCGAGCTATCACTCGTTTCAGACTCGCTTTCAACAGCGATTCTCCAAAGGCTTAACAGCGCTTGCATCGTACACCTGGGGCCGGTCGATCGATGACGCGTCGGGGTTTTTCACCAGCGCAGGCGATGCGAATTTCCCACAAGATAGCTACAATCTTCGCGCCGAGCGCGGTCGCAGCAGCTTCGATGTGCGGCATCGCTTGTCCGTCAGCTACAGCTACGATTTACCGTTCCGTGGAAATTGGTTCTTGAATGGATGGCAAACCAATGGCGTGTGGCAATTTCAGTCTGGCCGCCCCTTCACGGTTGCTCTGCAGCCGGACAACGACAACAGCAACACCGGCCGAAGCTCACTTGGTTTCGGAGCCAACGACCGGCCGAACGTTGTCAGAGATCCAAAGCTTAGCGATCCCACCGAACTGCGATGGTTCGACACATCAGCATTTGCAATGCCGGCCTTCGGTAAATTTGGAAATGCTGGACGCAATGTTGTCGAAGGACCTGGACTTGCCGTAGTGAACGCGTCGATTGTTAAGACTACGCAGTTGACCGAGCGTCTAGGAGTACAGTTCCGCGTGGAAGCATTCAACCTGTTCAATCGCATCAACTACGATCAGCCGGATAACTTTCTTGGCTCGCCCAGCTTTGGAGCCGTGTTATCTGCCGGCAGTCCACGCCGTCTGCAGTTAGGACTTAAGTTTCTTTTCTAGGTTCACACGGCCGTTCTTGAAACGGACGCCTTCGGCCTCAAGCCTCAGCCTTTGTTCCAAGGCCGCCTCACCGGGAAGTAGAATTTTGCCGCCGGAGCCGACGACACGGTGCCATGGGATGTCGGCCCCGCAATTCTGCAGGGCCCAGACCACCTGTCTTGCCGAACCGCGATGGCCGGCTGCAGTTGCGACTTCGCCATATGTCATCACACGACCGCGAGGGATGCGACGAATGACCTCGCGAAACTCTTCGAGCTTCACTTCGCTCCAGTAACCTCTTTCAACTTACCGAAGAAGGCCTTCTTGCGATCCGTATCAAGGCCCCAATTTACCGGCGGGGATTGGTAGCCTTCCGGATCGAAGTAGCCCCACGAAGCAAACTCACGAATTGAACCGAGCATGTTGTAATCGGGCTTATCGAAATCGAAGTGATCGTCTTCGTTGAATAGAATCGGCTTCGGAGTGTAGCCCGGAACGGCGCGCGTCTGCTGAACCATCTCCGATATCCGCTTCGGATCTTTCACGCCATTACCGTGAAGCAGCAGAAAGTCACTGGAGCGCACGACATTCTCTTCGGGAACCTTATTGCCACCGTAACTGGTGCTGACAAGCAGCCGCTGGCCGCCGCGTGTGCGAGATTTGACGCGATCGATCAACTCGTGAATACGGGCGGGCTTGAGAATCGCATGCTCATAGCGCGTAACGTTGCATTCGTTATTGACCTCGATCAGAACGTTGCGATAGCCACGATCGAACACCCAGTCCACTGTGTTATCCACTGCTTTGATGACGGCTGCTTCATCCTTTACTCGCTCATCTTGACCAAAGTAAAAGATCCCCAGGATCACGGCCATTCCCAGATCGTCAGCCTTGTCGAGAATTCGCTTCAATCGCGCCATATAGACGGGGCGCAACGAGCCGTCCGGCGCGATAGCGCTGTTGTCCCATGGCTGTGCTTTCGAATAGCCTTCCGGACTTCCGCCCTGCAAATTAATCGTGATTCCGAGAAGCCCGTGCTTACGCCATTCCGGCATTGCCGCCAGAAATTCGCGCGTATTGCGCTCGGCGTCCCACTTGTCGGAATCTTTGTATGCCCATCGTTTGGCAGTCTCCGGATTGGCGTCATCGTAGATACCTTGCACCATACGGGAGTTCATCAGCAGACCCTCGATCTTGTGGCCCTGCCAAGTGCGGCCTTTGTAAGTCGGTTGCCCGTTAATGAGAAATCGATCGCCCTGAATGGTGACGACGGTCTTAGAAGCCGCGACTGCAGAGGTCGCCAGGAGTGCAAACGCAACAACGGTCCGAAACATGTCCCGGATTGTATCAACGATGAGTCGCTACCCCATAAGCTCTTGGTCGGCGCGCCTATAATAGTCAAGCCAATCCATATGCTGCGTCGCTTCTGCTTTGTTGCGTTGTTTTGCTGTCCTGGTTTTGTCGTTGCGCAGACCCTCGCTGTTGAAAAAGGCCGCGCGATCTATCGCAGTAATTGCGCGTTCTGCCATGGCATTAACGGCCTGGGCGGTCGTGGACCCGATCTCGTCGGTGGAACGAAGAAGACCGACACGGAACTGCGGCGTATCATTCGCGACGGAGTTCCGGGCACGAGCATGCCCGCCTTCAAAAGCCTTGCGTCCGAAGAAACAGTGCAGGTCGTCGGATTTCTGAACCATCTGCGTGGTTCAGGCGTGGGTGTCCAGAAAGCGACAGGCGATCCCGCGAACGGTAGAAAGATGTATGTGCGTCACGGCTGCTCGGGGTGTCATCAGATCGGGACGGAAGGCAGCGTCTATGGGCCGGAACTGACACGCATTGGCGGTGCACGATCGGTAAAGTATCTCGAAGAATCGATCGCCGAACCCTCAGCCGATATCCCCGACCAATATCGCGGCGTCACCGTCATAACGAAGGACGGCGGCAAGATCGTGGGCGCTCGCGTTAATGAGGACAGCTTCACAGTCCAGCTCCGGCTTCCTTCCCAGGAATTTCGATCCTTCATCAAGGACGAAGTGCGCCAGGTAGATCACATGACAGAATCGCTCATGCCCGGCTATAAGGGGATGCCCAAGAACATATTGAACGATCTCGTCGCCTATCTCTCGACACTCAAGGGACAGACACGGCAAGGCGCTGACGTGAAGAAGGTTGAGGGCATCCGATGAAGATGAGGATCGTAGGGATTGCGCTGGCTCTATTGCTCCAGTTGCCGGGACAGGTCACGTACGATCGCCTTGTCAATGCCAGGAAAGAACAACAGAACTGGCTCACTTACTGGGGCGATTACTCTGCTGTCCGGCATCGTGATCTTAGACAGATCAACACGTCGAATGTTAAGGACCTGCGGCTCGAATGGATGTTCCAGACGGGTGTCGGCGGTACGATTCAAGCGGTTCCACTCGTAGTTGACGGTGTGATGTACCTAACGGGCGGGGAAGGAACGGCTTTCGCTATAGACGCCAAAACCGGGCGCCAATTATGGCGCTACAAGTACCCGTTGCCTGCCAATAAGGAATTCGTAAATGGGACGGTGAATCGCGGGCTGGCGATACTTGGCGATCGCGTCTTCATGGCCGTTCCGAACGCTCACGTTGTCGCGCTGGACACTCGTACCGGCAAGCTGATCTGGGAAGCCGAGATGGCCGACTATCTCAAGGGCTTCGGCGCCACGGTCGCGCCGCTTGTGGTGAAGGATAAGGTCATCGTCGGGATCACGGGCGGGGAATATGGCATACGTGGATTTCTCGATGCGTACGATGCCGCGACCGGAAAGCGCGTCTGGCGGACATATACGACTCCCACAAAAACGGAACCCGGCGGCGACACATGGCTAGGCGATTCCTGGCGGCGCGGGGGCGGCGGTACGTGGCTCACCGGCACATTCGATCCAGCATTGAATCTGCTGTATTGGCCTACAGGCAACCCGGGTCCGGGCTTGTATGGGAAGGAACGCCTTGGCGACAATTTGTATACCGATTCGGTCCTGGCGCTCGATGCGGACACAGGAAAGATGAAGTGGCATTATCAGTTCACGCCGCATGACACGCATGACTGGGACGCGAACGAATCGCCGATGCTGCTGGATCTGGACTGGCAAGGTAAGCCGCGCAAGCTGCTCCTACAAGCCAACCGCAACGGCTTCTTCTATGTGCTCGATCGAACCACCGGTGAGTTCCTGAGTGCGAAACAGTTCGCCCGTCAAACATGGGCGAAGGGCTTCGACGCAAAGGGCAAGCCGATTCTAAACGGGGAAACCGAACCAAGTCCTGACGGCAATCGACAGTGTCCTGGCTTAGCGGGAGCGACCAATTGGATGGCGCCCTCCTACAATCCGCAGACCGGCTGGTTCTACTTCACGGTTCGAGAGGCGTGCGATGTTTTCTTCTCGTCTCCACCGAAATACATCGAAGGCAAGCCGTTCTGGGGTAGTGTGTTTCGCGGCGTCACGGAAGAGCGGGAGTGGGGTTTGCTGAAAGCAATCGATCCGCTAACAGGCGAGACCAAGTGGGATTTTCGTTTCGATAAAGCTCCTTGGGCTGGAACTCTGTCGACGGGCGGCGGGCTGATCTTCGCCGGTGATGAAGATGGATATTTCAT
>DASQLD010000241.1:0-6351 GCA_035630195.1 Bryobacteraceae bacterium | reverse complement strand
GATCTGCAAAGCTTCCTTCGTGCGCAGATCGTTGACGTCGCAGATAGCCACTACATTTTCGTTTCGGAGGGTGTTGTAATGCGCCGTACCTCGGCCCCATACGCCAATCAACGCAACATTCAGCTTGTTGCTGGGAGCGCTCTGGCCCCTGAGCGAGCCACTCTTGAGGATCGTGAGTCCCGCAGCAGCCCCGCTCTTTAGCAAATCACGTCGTAACATAACTTGAGCGAATCCTTCCGGTCATTATCTTACTCCGATCACCGCAGGAGTTTTGCGACGGCTGCTAACGAGTGAGTCACCTCGCAGAGCAGATTCAACGGTGAAACGAATGCAGCGAGTATCGGTCTGCTCGGGCTGGCGGCGATGAAGGGCGGCAACAATAGGCCTGACCGAATCAGCGATCCCCTCAAGCATCTTCGCGCCAAAGGTAGACCTTCCCGTTCGGTACGCTCACATCCTTCGATGGTATGCCCTTGACTCAACCTGATAGGCTTCGTTCATATCAAGTATGAAACTTCTGCTTATCGCAGTTTTCTGGCTCGTTTCATCAATGTCTGCCCGCGACAAAACAGATGTGCTCGTCCTTAAGAATGGCGACCGCATCACGTGCGAAGTCAAAAAGCTCGATAGCGGAGTGCTTGAAGTTGGTATCGACTACGTTGATGGCACGATTTCGATTGACTGGCGAAAAGTAGCCCGACTAGAGAGCAGTGCGATGTTTCTGATCAAGCTACAGAACGGTTCCACCTACGCGGGTAAAGTAGTAACTCCGGAGAGTCTTCCAGGGACTGCCGAAACGTTTGAGATTCAGCAAATCCAAGTTGTCGAACCGGTCTCTATGCCCCGATCCGAGGTCGTGTCCATGACTCAGACGTCCGTTAGCTTCTTGCAACGATTCGATGGTGATGTGGCGCTCGGATCACAATACTCGAAGGGCAATAGCACAAACCAGTACAACGTCTCGTCTGATATCGATTATGAAGAGATAAACTGGGGCGCGAGAGCCCGTTACAATTCCAATCTATCCTCGAGCTCTGGCGCGGAAACAGCTACCCGCAATCAAACCGACCTTAGCGCTATTCGGTTACTTCGCCGAAGCAATTACTTTCTTACAGGAAGCGTTGGCTATCTGCAAAGCTCGGTGCAAGGAATTGAAGGTCAAATCACTCTCGGCTTTGGTCTCGGAGTGTACCTCAAAAACACTGACCGAGTTCGACTCACCCTACTGGGTGGACCTGGATGGCAACGAACCGCATACACATCATCAGAGACAGAACAGGCAGTACAGAAGATTGGCGTATTCTTGATCAGCTCGAGCCTTGAGGCGTTCAGGTTCAAGAAAATGCGCTTGGCCGCAACGGCAAATGTTATTCCCGCGGTGACAGACACCGGGCGCGTGTTCATCAATTCGAATGTCTCCTACTACCTAAAACTGTTCGGAAAATTAAATTGGAATTTCTCGGTCTATGGAAATTTCGACAGCCGACCCCCCGGGGAGCTCTCAGGAAGCGACTATGGCACCAGCACTGGACTCAGTTGGTCATTTGGAAATCGCTGAAGCAAGAAATAGGATAAGAGTGCCGCAACCGCAAAGACTCGTCGCGCGCACATAGGAGCATTCATTGATCAGGCTGGAAAAGGTTCAGGGAATCTACTGCACGGACATTCTAGATCAGCCACGCGCTTTACGCGACACCGTGGAGGGTCTGATTCCTTTGGGGAGACTCGATGCTGTTAGGGACGACCTTCGGACGCGTGGTCGAAGTCGGATAGTCCTCACCGGCATGGGCGGGTCGTATCAGATCTTGCATCCGCTGCACCTTCGTCTGATCGAGGCGGGATTCGACTCGATCATGGTGGAAACGTCGGAATTGCTGCATTCCATGCCAAAGCTGCTCTCTCCGACAAACGTGATGATTGTGGTTTCGCAGTCCGGAGCGAGTGCGGAGATAGTTCGACTGATGGACCACCAAGAGTCCTTCTACATCGGCGTGAGCAACACACCCGTGTCGCCGCTCGCAACGCGCTCCCAGATCACTGTGCTGACGAGAGCCGGGGAGGAGGGAGGTGTCTCGTGCAAAACCGCGGTCACATCGCTCGCAGCCCTTTACTGGTTAGGAGAGCACCTGACACGGGCAGATTCCACAGCTGCGCGACAGGTTCTGGAAACGGCTGCTCCGGCCGCCGAAGCATATCTATCGCAGTGGCGTGATCACGTTGATTTCCTGGTAGGCGCGCTCGCCGGGGTGAAGCGTGTGTTCTTTGCCGGCCGTGGCTCGTCGCTCGCCGCCGTAGGGCTCGGCGCGATGGTTCAAAAGGAGGCTGCGCATTTCCATGCGGAGGGCATGAGCAGCGCGGCATTGCGGCACGGTCCTTTCGAAATGCTGGGACCGGAGTCTTTTGTAGTCGTGTTTGAGGGCGCTGATAACGTCCGGGAACTGAATCGTCGCTTGGTAAGCGACGTTCTGGATACAGGGGCGAAAGCCAGTCTTTGTGGAGTCGGAACGCTTGAGGGCCCCTTCGCGCTGCCTCCAATCCACGAAGCGATGCGCCCAATTCTCGAACTGCTGCCGGCTCAGATGATGTCGCTGGCCCTTGGCTATTTGCAAGGCCGAGAGCCAGGCAAGTTGGAACGCATCACGAAAGTCACTACTGTCGAGTAGCTCCTCCCGTTGACGAACGGACCGCGTCTTCCATTACAGTTGCAACCTGCGTCCAATATCACTTACCATTCGCTTTGTTGTCTCAACCAGGAGGCTGAGAATAGTGACCAACAAGACTGTCTTCGTCGCTTTGTTCATGGCGTGCCTGTCGTCTGCAAGCGGCGCGCCCTAACCACTCACATTCACGGGTGGACTAACCGCAGCCGATGCTCTTAATCCTGCTTCTGGTCAGTCACAAACGCGGCTTACCCTTCACGTTCAAGGCAGTCTTCGACGATGCGAGCGCCAACCTTGCGCCTCCCTTCTTTTCGCCTCACTTTGTCGCCTATTCGCCGATTTACGCCACAATCCGGATTGGCAGCCAGACCTACCGTGTCACAACGGCAGCAGAAGATTCTGTTAACGGAGTTGCCGTAGCAATCTTCGACAGAGAAACGCCGTTTGTTCCGAATCGCTATGCTGTCGGTTTCATTCAGGATGTCCCCGCTGACGGCGCAGGCATCGTCGGAGATTGGAGTGCCGCCTCACCGGATTATATTGCTGCCAATCTGGTTCCCACGACGCTGCAGGATTTCAATGGGACGGGATTCCGACCCGGCCCGCCGTAGACACCGGGCGATGTATTCGGACCTGCTCTGGTTCGACCCATTCCGCTGTGGATCGGGTTCCGATCAATACAATCTGACGCTCCACTCGGGTCAACACGAATATCTGTACGGAGCACCGCTGAACACCGCAGTTATCACGGCCATCCCCGAACCGGTGACCTTCGGATATATTGCAATTGCGACGGGACTGGTGTTGGCGAGCCGCCAAAAGCGCTCGGCAAGGCGCGGCCCGTGATCTAAGTCGGCAACATGCCAATCGAGTTCGCTGGCCCCATGTGACGAATCCGTCGGACTCGACGTGCATCACCGTTGAAAGGTATGCTTCTCTCCAGGAATAGCGCTATATCGCGGCACATTACGATTGCCTCTAAGAGGGCTGGCTATGAAGGTGTAACTACGGCATCAGGGGCGGCAGAAGCGAGCTTCCACTCGGCATTACAAGCGTTCCATGAAGTTAACACACGCCGATTTTCGAAGCCTTCAAGTCCAGTGACCTACAGTACGCGCGATTTGTGGCTCAGAAGCAACTCTAAATCTTTGCGATCGTCGGTGGGCTTACTTGGGAAGCAACTCTTGCCCTTGACATCCATTGCGTTCGGCACGTGGTATACGTAGTACGAAAGTGATCACTCAGTCAAAGCTACAGTTCCGTGGCAATTAAAACACTCAGACCTCCGGAGGAACAATCCAGTGAAGGATAGCCCATTCGACACGATTGAAAGCGCTCAGGAGTTTCTCGTCTTATTTGATGCCGCTATCGCAAACGCCCTCGAAGATGTCCGCAGGGATTTGGAAGCGGCCAAAGGGGCCCCGCGCCGTGCGGAAGCGTTAAGACTCGCTGTGTACAAGTTGGAAAAATTGGACCACCACATCGGGCGAAGCAAGCGTATGGCAAACGATCTTCGAATGATTCGCAGGTTGCTGTTCGAAGAACGAACATCGGTGTATCGCTCCGAATCCGCACTTGCCCTCTCTACTGGCAGGTAGCATAATCGGGGACCGGAAAACTGCAACGGTTCGCCGAGTTAGTCCGCAGCGGCCAGTACCGAAGCGACCTTGGAGAAGATAGTGCCGATGGTGGTCGAAACACCGGGCATAATGGCGCCGGCGGCCACCGCTATGAAACCAGCCAGCAGCGCATATTCAATCAGATCCTGACCGCGGTTGTCTTTCCAAATATTTAGTACGATCTGTTTCATGTTTTCTCTCTCGCTGCAACGCTTTCGTTGCAAATACGAAAGTAGCATCTAGCGCAGAACGCAAAAATCAGCAGGAGCCCTTAGAACCTTAGCCAAAAACCACTCAACTCCAATGGAAAAACCTTACGTGTCTGCGTATCCCCGTCTCTAGCTGGGCTGCGACTCTGTAATTTAGCGTCCTCCCTCAAGTTCATGAGCCCTCGCAATCGGCGCAGACTTATGGCGTTCAACACGGCGGGAGTTTGTACTTGGTGTTACAGATTTATCTTTAGTTGCCGGCCGACGCGGTCAATCGCGTTCAGTGCGTCGTCCAACTGTTTCTGAGTATGAGTCGCCGTAACGATCGTCCGAATGCGGGCTTTACCCTTTGGTACGGTAGGGAAGCCGATTCCGGTGGCGAAAACTCCTTCATCAAACAATAAACGTGAGAACTCGAAGGCTTGCGCAGCATCGCCTACCATGATCGGCGTGATCGGAGTCTCGGAATTTCCCGTGCTGAAACCAGCAGCGCGCAAGCCGGCCTGGAACCTCCGGGTGTTCGCCCATAGCGTTTCGATCCGGTCGGGTTCCTGTTCCAGGATGTCGAAGGCTGCCAGGCAAGCAGCAGCAACTGCGGGTGGATGGGAAGTCGAAAACAAAAACGGACGCGCTCGGTGATGAAGATAGTCGATCAGGGCGCGGCTACCACAGACGTACCCACCCAGGACTCCAACTGCCTTCGACAATGTTCCGACTTGAATGTCGATGCGTCCGTGCAACCCGAAGTGGTCTACCGTGCCACGTCCGTTGCGGCCAAGCACGCCCGAAGAATGGGCGTCATCCACCATCATGATTGCGCCGTAACGCTCCGCAAGCGCCGTCAAATCCGCTAAGGGCCCGATGTCGCCGTCCATTGAGAAGACGCCATCGGTAATCAATAGCTTGCGCCCTGGCGCACCTGCCAGCGCCTGCAGCCTCTGCTCCGCAGCCCCAACATCGCGATGCGCGAAAACATGGATTTTTGCCTTCGACAGACGGCAGCCATCAATAATGCTCGCGTGATTCAGTTCGTCCGAAATGATGTGATCTTCCGGTGTGAGTACGGCGGAAACAGTGCCGGAGTTCGCGGCGAAGCCGGATTGGAAAACGACGCATGCCTCAACATTCTTGAATGCTGCTATGCGCTCTTCGAGCGCCACATGCAGACTCATCGTCCCGGAAATGGTCCGGACTGCTCCCGACCCCGCGCCGTATTTGCGAGCCGCCTCGATCGATGCCTCGACCAGCTTCGGATGATTCGCCAGCCCCAGATAGTTGTTGGAAGCCAGATTAATCACTTCTCGCCCATCGAAACGTGAGACGGGCTCGCAAGGCGACTCTAATTCGCGAAGTTTCTGAAATGTCCCGGCCTCTTTCCACTCGGTCAGTTGTTCCCCGAGATAGGCGAGCGGATCGATACGAGTACTCATTTTGTCCAATCCAGAATCACTTTTACTGCCTCACCACGCTCCAAAACTCCGAAGGCTTGCTCAAAATCCCGATACGAAAATTCGTGCGTGATCAAGGGTCGTAAATCGAGCTTGCCTTCCAGCAGAAACTGCTCGCATTGATACCATGTCTCGAACATCAGTCTTCCGCTGATGCCGCGCACCGTTACGGATTTGAAGATAATGCTCTCGGAAAGATTGAGCGTCACGTCCGATGGAGGAATTCCGAGCAGGGCGACTTCGCCTCCCGGCCGCACCAGTTCGAAAGTGTCCTTTATGCCCGCGCGACTTCCCGACATCTCGAGCACGACGTCGACACCGCTCGCTTCGCGTGTATGACTAAGCAGGCCCTTCTTCCATCCTTCATTCGAAGGGTCAAACGTCTCGGTGGCTCCGAAGTTCGTTGCCAGCTTCC
>DASQLD010000240.1:0-12677 GCA_035630195.1 Bryobacteraceae bacterium | reverse complement strand
AATGAGTGCCGAATCGCGGGCGCCGAGCCGGTCACACTCGAGCTTCTAATGCGCGACTACGTGGTTCACCTCGAGCATCACCTCGGCTCCCTGTCGTTTTAAAGTCCCTCAAACGGCGTAACACCATCTGTCGTCCGCGTGTCTCATTTACGTAAGACGAAATCGTCTAGGAGGACAAGCGAGTGACTGTTAAAGACATAATGACTCCCAATCCGTCCAGCTGCCTGCCGAGCGACTCTGTGGCCATTGCTGCTCAGATCATGAAACGTAACGATGTGGGACCGGTACTCGTGGTTTCCGATCACCATGAAAATCGGCTCATCGGTATTGTGACTGACCGCGATCTTGCTCTTAAGGTCATTGCCGAAGGCCGAGATCCTCACACAACCCGCGTTGACGAAGTGATGAGCCTAAATCCCATCAGCATGCGTGAAGACGAAGATACTCATCGTGCGCTGCAATTGATGGCCAATCATCAGGTACGACGCATTCCAATTGTTGACCAGGACAATCGGCTGAGTGGAATCGTGGCTCAGGCTGATATTGCGCTACACGAAAATGAAGAGGAAGTTGGACGTGTCGTCGAACACATCTCTGAACCTTACGGCTCGCAAGGTTGGAGCGACCGGGGCATGATGACCGCCCGGCGCTGGGGCGGGACTAATCCAATTGCGGCCGGTGCGCTTTGTCTCGGCATCGGCGCAGGGCTGATGTACGCTTTGCGGCCTTCCGGCCGTTCGAGCAGGAGTGACGCGCCCTGGGATCCCGACGACGGTCTCGCGTCGAAAATTCGTTCCAGGATCCGCCGCAATATCTCACGGGGCCACGGCGTCGAAGTCGCTTCCAATAATGGGGCGATTACGTTGAGCGGTCCAGTTCTGCAATCAGAAGTACGCCAACTCCTGGACTGCGTAAACGCGATTCCTGGAGTGAAATCTGTCCAAAGTCGTTTGGAAGTACACGATTCAGAAGAAGAACACCCATCGCTTCGTCGCCGGAGAGGGGGAGTCGCCGCGCCGCGATTCTTAGCGGGCCTGCTGGGCGGCGGACTTCTATCCCGCGGGTGGCGGTCCAAGTCGCGCGTTACAGATCGGCCGACAGCGATTGCCGGACGTTACTGAACAGCTACGACCACTGGATTGGGCTGATCAGCGGCAGTAGATGGTAGCTCCGATTCGTTGAAACTATAACCGAAGCCACGAACCGAGCGGATCAATAGGGGATTTGTTGGGTCCGCCTCGGTTTTCTGGCGAAGACGCAAAATGTAAACGTCCACCGTGCGATCCGTTACAGCCCGGTCGTGGCCCCAGACGGCGTCGAGCAATTGTTCCCGACTGAAGACCACCCCGGGCCGGCTCATCAGGAATTCGAGCAGTCGGAACTCCGTCGCTGTCAGCGATAACGTTTGGTTGTGCAAGCGAACCCGGCAACTGCTGCGATCGAGTTCCAGGCCGCCGGCTTTCAAAAGCCGGGTTGCAGTCGTCTGGCTACGGAATTGTATCTTTATACGGGCAATCAGTTCCCGAATGAAGAACGGTTTAACGATGTAGTCGTTCGCCCCCAGCTCGAGTCCCACAATGCGATCCGTCTCCGATGCCCGGGCGGTGAGGAAAATGACGGGGATGTGAGCGAGCTCCGGATGACTCCGGATTCCTTTGCAGATATCGAGCCCGTCGGAATCTGGCAGCATAATATCCAATAAAATCAGGTCCGGACGTTCGCGGCGACAGAGTTCGATCGCACCTTTCCCGGTCTGGGTTCCGACGAGCGTAAATCCTTCTTTTTCCAAGTTGTACTTGAGAAGGGCGTAAAGGTCCGAATCGTCTTCAATGAGGGCTATTTTCCGCATGTTACCTATCTGAAGCGTAAACGTTGCGTGTTACAACCACATTACAATTGTGTAAATTGCGGTTGACGCTTGATTTAGCAGAAGTCACTGGACGAACTTAGCGGAACGTGCCTTTGAGCTAAACGACTGTACGGACGCGAGCCAGATCTCTATGGTCTTCGGAGCGTTCAAGGACCGGCGGCTGTCCAAGGCGATCTGTCAGCAAGGACGATACTTCCGCCTCGAGGACTGAGAACGTCTCAGGGGTATGCGGGGCAAGCAGCCGATCGTTTACCCAGATCTCGACAATCCGCTCATCGAAATGCAGCGCACCGTTCAATTCCGGTTCCTGCTCGAGTTTGCGAGCCGCGCTGACGGCTGCGTCGTAAGCCTGCTTGACCCGTTCCTGAGATGTGCCTTCAAGCGCAGCCCGGCGGTTGTACAGCAGGCCAAGGCGGTTCTCACGATTATCTACGCTGTAGTGGGCTTCATGTCCGATGACCATAACTCCGGGTCCGGCAGGGACATGGGAGTAATCGGCAACGTCGATCAGTAGCTCCGGCATGGCCTGCTCCCGAATCCAGCGGTGGAAGATCGGGATCAGGGCATGCCAATCCAAGCGGGAATTCGGCTTGGCAAAGATCTTGACGTTGAAGTGCTGAAATTCCGGCATCTTAGACAACCGCTACGGCAGGCTGCTGCAGTATTCGCGCGTAGCATGCGTGGCAGGCCTCCAGGAACAGTTGCGCCTCCTCTACCAAACGCACAGCCTGTTCCGCGTTCAGCGACTGGCCTCGTTGCTCGTGAGCATCGAAATAATGCTGAGCGAACTTGCCTCCGACGAACGGGTCAAAGAACAGCTGCGTGTCGTAGAAATGCTTGGTGAATCGTGCGAGAACCGAGTCCGGATCTTCAGGGAATCCGGCGTTTTGTTTCTTCAAAAGTCCGAGCGCGGCGTGACACATGGATTCGTACGCAGTTTTCGCCGCCTTGTAGACCTCCCCGGCTTCCAGCTGGAGTTGCGCTTCAAAGACCTCCCGTTCGGCCGCTGTTAGCAGAAATTCGGCCGGACTAATGACTTCGCCAGCGCATTCTCCTTCACCGAGGTCACCCACTCCATACTCGCGCGCATCGCCCCAATCCTGATAGAACTCTGGCGCGACGTCGTGCGTTGGGACGATCATCAGATCCTCGACCATTTTCTTGCACTCGGCCTTGCCGATCCGCTTGATAAATAAGTGGAAAGTCTCGCCTTGGGTTCGTTCTGTAACGTACCGGGTGGTGAACCGATCGACGACATCCGGGATGCGCTTGGACGGCACCGCGCCGATGGCCAAGCCGTAAGAACCGGCATTTGCTTCCCATTGGCCACCCAGCATCACCTGGAAGTGTGGAACCGCAAAGCCATTCTTGACACGGCTCATCCCATAAAAACCGAGATCGCAGATATGGTGCTGGCCGCAGGAGTTGAAGCAACCGCTGACCTTGATATGAAGTCCGCGAATTGCCATATCGAGCTCTGCGCCACGGGCTAGCAAACGCTCTCGTAGTTCAGCCGCGAGACCACGGGATGACGAGATACCAAGCTTGCAGGTATCCGACCCTGGACAGGAGACCACATCGACAATCGTGCCGGCGCCGGAAAGTTCCAGGCCGACGCTCTTCAGTTCCCGATAGACAGCCGGGAGCGCCGCTTCGCTCACCCATCGGAGGACAATGTTCTGCTCAACGGTCGTTCGGATCGTTTCCCGCGTATAGCGTCGCGCGATATCGGCCAAGGCGCGTAACTGATCCGAGGTAATGTCGCCGAGCGGCAGACAGATTGTTACCGTCGCATAACCAGGTTGACGCTGGCCATATACATTCGAGTCGTACCACTTCTGAAACGCCGGGTCCGCCGAATTCTTGATCTGCAGAAACTCCGGAGCGTGCAAAGGCTGCTCGTCGGTGTCCGGTAGATGTTGGAGATACTCGGTCCAGCGCGGATCGGGCTCGAGCGCTGCGCGCTCTTCCGCAAGCCGCCGCTTAAATTCGTCAAATCCGATTTTGATGATCAGGTGCTTCAGACGAGCGGTGTTGCGGTTCTTCTTCTCGCCGTACTTGGCGAATACCCGCCCGATTGCCACACTGAGCGGAAGTAATTCTTCTTCGGCGATAAACTCAGACAGGAGCTTCGCCTGTTGGGGAACGGTACCCAGACCGCCTCCCACGTAGAACTCGAACCCACGCTTACCGTTCTGCACAACACCGACAGCGCCGATGTCATGCAGCATTACAAGCCCGCAGGCCTCATCGCGGCAGCCGGAAAAGGCGATCTTGAACTTGCGGCCGAAGTCCTGAGTCAAGGGATGTCCGAGCATGTAATACGTCAGAGCCTTGGCGTAGGGCGTAACGTCAAATGCCTGCGTCCGGCAGACACCCGCGAGTGGGCAGGCAGTTACGTTACGAACGGTGTTGCCACAGGCTTCGCGTGTCGTGATGCCCACCGCGGCCAGCCGACGCATGATGATCGCCGCATCTTCGATGTGAATGTAGTGGAGCTGGAAATCCTGCCGGGTCGTAACGTGGCCGATGCAGTCGGAATACTCTTCCGCAAGTTCGGCTAACACTTCGAGCTGACGCGCGTTCATACCGCCAAACGGAATCTTGATGCGCTGCATACCGGGCGCATCCCATAACGTTCCCGGACCTTTTGTGTCCGGAGAGGGGTAAACCAGCTTGCGGGTTTCAACACCGTCATGCCGCTGTCCGTTGTCGTATCTCTGACCATACGCGCCGCGTCGTAACCGAGTCTCCGCAAAGACCTTGTCGTCGATCTTGCCGTTCTTTTTGAGGGTGACTTCGTTGTCGAAAATATCCAGTTCCCGAGCAAGCTGAGGACTGATTTGATCGGCGAGGCGTTCTTTCCAGAGGGGATTACTTACTTTCACGAGAGGACCAACTCCAGTATCTCTATCAAGATTACCATATTTAACGATCCAGCCTCTTCAAAAGCGGCCATTCGGCACACTCTTTCAAGGGCTTATGAGCGTAATAATTCAGTCCGTAGCGGATGTCCCGATCGAGGACCCCAATACAGTACTCATCTCTAGAATCGCGAATTTGGAGCCATAATGCACGTGCGGAAACCACCCTATCCAACTCTGGAAACATTCGCCACTTCAAGTATGCAACCGCCATGGTCGCGGTTATAACGGCAGCGGCGATCGCGAAACTGCGTTTCTCTCTTGCGAGGAACCAGAAAACAACGGCCACACCCGCAACGACAGGGAGGACCGAACCCCAGCCGATCGCGGTCAGTTCGACCTTAGAAAGGCCTACGGCGAGAGCTCTCGGCAGCGTGCCTGCTATTAACGGCAATGCCAGCAAGAGAATCGCAGACCAGCCCACCACGGCGCGAACGTCTTTCATTTCCGCCAGACGGATCCCTGCCAGGATAGCGATCGTAGGGATAAGAGGGAGCAAATAGCCCGGCAGCTTGTTCGCTCCCGCGGAGAACAAAACAAACCCAAACAAAACGACGGCGAAAAGCAGCTTGCGGCGATTGTCAGACGTCCGATGTGGAATCACCACCAAGGTCGGCGTCCACGGAAAAAGCAATCCGAGCAGGACCGGCGCGTAATACCACCAGGGCTGTACATGCTGCAGTTCGGGACTGAAGAACCTTGAGACGTGATGTTTCCAGAAAAGCTCGTTGACGATTGCATTGCCGTTCTGCCAGTAGCAGGCAAGATACCAGGGAGACGCGATGGCTATCGCGGCGCCTGCAAGCAAGAACAGTTCGGGCCAACGACGGCCGGCGATCCAAAGCAAAGGAGCCATCAGGGCAAGCGGGACAAGACCCTTCGCCAAAACCGCGAACCCGAGGAAGACGCCGGCGATTAATAGCCCTCTCCGCCCACCCGATCGGACCCAAGGCAGACAAAGTAAGAGCGCCGCTGTGAACGTAGCAGCGAGCGGCAAGTCGGTGACTGCGACGTGCGAATAGGCGAGCCATCCAGCCGACGTCGCAAGTATGCCTGAAGCATACAGCGCGGCACGTTCGCCGAACTCCCGGCGCACCTGATGAAAGAACAGCAGTAGAAAGCCAGCGCTGAGGAGCGCTATGGGAAGTCGGGGCGCGAGGTCATCTCCCAACCCGGCAACGAATCCCAGAGCGACGAGCCAGTACAGCAGCGGTGGTTTCTCGAACCAGGGCTCGCCCCAGAGACGAGGAGTAACCCAATCTCCGGATTCAGCCATCTCCCGGCCGATCGACGCGTATCGAGGTTCATCGGCGCTGAGGACCCCTGTCGTCGTGAGCCCGTAGAAAAGCAGAAGGAATACGATCGGGGCCGCGAGTAGGTGTTTCCAGGGGAAGGCGGACAACCATCAAGTATACCGACCTCCCCGATGACGGCACGGAACCATGGCGCTCACGAAATCGAGTTCGCTCAATGAAGTTGTACGAGAATAGTGGACGCGGCAGGCAATTCGCGCCGCCCCTTTTGCCGAAGGAGCCACATGCACGCAGCAACATCAGCCGGGGAGAAGAGACTGTGACCAATGAGCAGCTCTATCTAGCCGTCGGCATTCCCATGGCCTTCAACGCGGTCTTGATCGTCATTCTTATGGCCTACATCAACGCCAAGGTCGATGGCGTCCGTACTGAACTTAGTGCCCGAATGGATATCGGCTTTGCCGCCGTAAATCAGCGCTTCGATGACATGCGCGATCTTTGGCGCGCCGAACTCCGCCGTGTCGAAGAGATCATCGACGCGCGACTTAAACACCTTGAAGAAAAAGTGAAGTGACCGTAGCGGCGGGAACGCCGCTTGCGAGCCAGCCGCAGCAACGAACCCATCCGAGCGGGAAATCGGACAACTACCAAGTATAATGTCGGCGATGCGTGGCTTCGTCTTAGTGGGTCTTGTTCTTCTTCATGGGATAGCCACGATGGCAGCCACCGAATGCATCTGTTCACCGGACCAGGCTGAGTCGATGAAAGCGCGGCAATGCAGTCTCTGCCGTGAAGCGGAGATACGGCCTACCGGGGAAGCTATCTTCTTTCTTAAAGACATCAATCCACGGAAGCCAAATCGCTGGCTGGCTTTGCCGCGCGCGCATTTCGATGGCCTTCATCATCTGCATGAAATGCCTCAGGCCGCCCGCACTGCGCTCTTTACAGCCGCGATCGAGAAGTCGAAATCGATGTGGGGAGACGATTGGGGTATTGCCTACAACGGCGAGAAAGTACGAACCCAGTGCCATGCCCACATTCACATTGGCAAGATGATGAAGCATGTCGAGAACGACCGGTTCGTCGTAGTGTCCAAGCCTTCGCAGATTCCGGTAGCGCCCGGCGAAGGACTCTGGATTCACGGAGCCGGAGACAAGCTTCATGTCCACATCGGCGAGCAGACGACCGAGACTGTGCTGATGCGCTAAGTCAGGTGCAACGAATGCCTATTCTGGTTGACCAGTGCTATGAAGTTTCGTTTGGCCTTGAACTTCACGCATAGCGACTGTAATAGGGTTGCGAATTCGGGAGTCTGGTTTGACCGCTTCATTGCGTCTGAAGCCTTCAGCAGCAGTTCAAAAGCCCCTTCATATCGTGAAGTACTAATGGCATTCTCGGCGTATTTTAAGTAGATCGGGGCGGCATCTTTGGGATGCTTCTCCATACGCGCATCGGCGAGCCTGAGCCACAAATGATCCACGCATCCACCCGCCTTGGCCTCATTCCACGCTTGCTGAGAGTTCTCCTCATAGAGATAAATCTCCACAAGCTGCGAATGGTCTAGCTCATATATCCAATTTCCAGTTCCGCGGCCTTGCGAGCGCTGCTTGGATTCAGTGATCCGGCGCCGTATCTCGGTCAGCGCGCGCTCTCTCCATTCGGCCCAGGAGCCGGCCTTTTTCGCGTGGAGTTCGAGCCTGAGATAGCGATCTACGGTCGGCTGTGAAGTAAAAGTGGACCACATCAGCTTCATTGCGTCATCGTGGGATCCGCGACGGTGATACTCGTTCGCAGCAAACTCAAGGAGTCTGTTATCCGGTTGTTTCGGAAAGGCCTGGAGTCCTTTCTGAATCCACGAAAGAGCCTGATCGTAGTGGCGGGCGTCGCGGTAAAGTTCCGCGATCTGCAAGTAGTCGTAAGGGCTCGATAGATCGCGGGACTTGATCGAAATAAGCTGCTCAAGGTCGCCGGAAGCCTTGGCCAACGATTCCATAATGTGCCGGATGCTGGAGTGTGAGGAGGAACCGGAATATCGATCGCCCGTGGTCCGTGCGGGCACTTTTTCCCACTCGGCTTCGGCGAGTTCGCGGTAAGCAGCTATCCCTCGTGATCCAAGAATCTCGGCATAGTTTGAGGCCGCGTCGTAAAAGACGTCGAAGCTGCCATTCATCTGCCATTGGAAAAGGCGGTTCGCCAACTCCACCGGATCCGGCCTGGCTTCGTTACATGCGTTGAAGTGAATGCCCTCCAAGCGGTCTCTCAGATCACTAAAGTAACCGTCGGAATCATCCATATGCTCAGCGGTCTCTACCAAGGAACGGAGCGCCGATTCGCACAAGCCGATGACCGCCGCAGAATGGCCATCCTGGAACAACTGATCGATTGCATCGATCGCGCGGTCTACGTTGCGAGCCCACGATCGAGCTTCGCGATAATGCAGGAAACCACGTACCCGAACAGCTTTTTGAAACGCATGCTCGACAGTGGCAATGCTTGCCTCTGCTCCGGAACGGCGTGCGGCGAATAGAACTATTTGTTCGCGTAACTTGGGGTTCCCTTTGGCCCACGCGAGCACCTGCGCCACTAGCGCCTCTTTATCTTCTTCCCGAAGCACCTTGCCTGCGTCGGCGAGAGTAAGTTTCCTGGTCTTGGCCGATTTTTTCGGCTTCTTGTGCTCATTCTTAGATTCCAGCCAAGCCAGGCCCGCTGCTACGCAATGTTTACAAAACTCAGAATCGGCGCCCATAGGACAACCGCACGAGTAGTCGAGCACGTCGTCGTCCGAGGTGAGAGTAACTATGTAGTTCGCGGCGCCACGCACAACGGCACGTAGGTCGCCGCCACTCTCTTCAAGCGACTCAACATGCCCTTGCCGGAAATAGTCCAATCCACGCTGGTAAGTCTGGGGGCCGGCCAGCCGCCGGATCACTGCGTCCCTCAACGCTTTTGAGAGTGCGCTCATAAACGTACCAGCTTCTCAAAATTCTCCGTCACGGCGTGCCCCAAATGTTCGGGATCGATCCCTTTTAACTCTGCGACTCGCGATGCGGTATGCAGCACGTAGGAAGGTTCGTTGCGCTTGCCTCTAAAAGGGACGGGGGCAAGATAAGGTGCATCCGTTTCCACCAGAATGCGATCGAGCGGCGCGAACTTAGCGGACTCGTGTGCTTCGACCGCTTTCGGGTAGGTGACGACGCCCGAGAAGCTCAGATGAAAGCCAAGATCGAGCGCTTGTTTTGCCTGCTCGGGATTTCCGGTAAAGCAATGCATGATGCAGGGCAAGCCGGTCCGAGCCCAGTGAGTTCGCAGCAGATCGATCGTATCGTCCCACGCGTCTCGGGTGTGGATGCTGATCGGTTTACCAGCTGCCGCCGCGATATTCATCTGATTGACGAAGACTTCGGCTTGCAGCTTCGCGTCGTACGGCTTCCAGTAATAATCGAGGCCGATCTCACCAACCAGAAGCACTTTGCGATGAGACAGAAGTTCGGTTAAGTGATCGAGATTCTGTTGCGTGACCTTTGGCGCATGCTCGGGGTGCAAGCCGACGCTCGCGTATACCGGTTCGTAACGATCGGCCATGCGAATCGCCGCTTCGAGGTCCGGCGGACCTTCGCCAGTACCGATGGAAAGCATTCGGCTGACGCCCGCATCGATGGCTCGCTGGACCACCATGTCGCAATCGTCGCCAAACCGGCGATCGTCAAGATGCGTGTGCGAATCGATGAGCGTCACTTCAAACGAGCGCCCGGTTGTATATCCTCATGGAATCCTGCAAGCACCGGTGCCCCTTCCGGTAGGGATGCAGCGACAATCATTCCGCGCGATTCGATGCCTCGGAGCTTACGAGGCGCAAGATTCGCGACGATGACCACTTTGCGCCCGATCAATTGCTCCGGCGCATAAGCTTTCGCGATGCCGGCCACTATGGTTCGAGGCTCAGCTTCGCCTATGTCAACTTTCAAGTGCAGAAGCTTGTCGGCGCCTTTGACCGGCTCGGCCGATTTTACTAAGCCGACGCGCAGATCGACCTTGGCGAAATCGTCAATGCTGATCTCCGGATCGAGAGGCGCGACGTTAACAGGCGCGGCCGCCGCTGGTTCTTCGTTCGCCGGAATTGTCTTGCCGAAGAGCGCTGCCTGACGCCGCGTCTCAGCCACTTCGAGTTCCTGCATCTTCTCGATTGCCTGCTTAGCCTCGATGCGCGGGAATAGAGCGGCGACTGGCTCCACCTTTTGGCCCGGAGGCAGCGACTGTTCCGCAAGATCGATGAAGCGTGCGTCCTCAATTGGGTAAGGCATCCCGAGCATGCGCCAGATCTTGATTGCCGTTGCGGGAAGCATCGGCGACACTAAGGCTGTGATGACGCGGATGTATTCAGCCGCCGTATAAAGAACAGCGTCGAGTTTTTCGTGCGCCCCCTCATCCTGGCTCTTAGCCAACTTCCACGGCTGCTGCTGAACGATGTATCCATCTAGCCAGGAAATGGCTGACCAGATTTCTTCCAAGCCACGCGAGAAGTCAAACTCGTCGTACGATTGCTGGACCTTGCGAATCGTGTCGCTAAGGCTGACTTCCACTTTCGACGGAATGTAGCCGTCGCGGTATTGATTGATCATCGTCAACGTGCGGCTGACGAGATTGCCGAGACCATTCGCCAGATCAGCGTTATAGCGACCTACGAGCGCATCGTAACTGAACGATCCGTCCTTGCCGAATGTGACTTCACGCAACAGGAAGTACCGCAGCGCATCGATTCCCATCACATCGACGATGGGGTTCGCGCGCACGATGTTGCCGCGCGATTTGCTCATCTTGTCGTTCTCGAACATCCAGAACCCGTGCGCGAAGATGCGCTTGGGAAGCGAATAATCGGCGGCCATTAAGAAGGCCGGCCAAAAAATGGCGTGGAAGCGAATGATCTCCTTGCCTATGAGATGCAGGTCAGCGGGCCACAGATCTTCTTCTTCGACGGCACTCTTATAAGTGGCAAGCGCATCGAACCAGACGTAAAAAACGTGGTTGCCTTCGACCGGTAGCGGGATTCCCCACTTGATGGTGGTCCGGCTGATGGATAGATCGCTCAATCCCTGACGAACGAACGCGAGCACTTCATTGCGGCGTGTCTCCGGCAGAATGAACTCAGGATTGTCTTCGTAAAGCTTCAACAGTTTCTCTTGAAAGGCAGAGAGTTTGAAGAAATAGTTTTCCTCGGTAACTGTCTCGGTTGGCCGGCCGCAATCGGGACAGGGATCGCCCGGCTTTGCTTCGTTGACATACAGTTCATCGAAGACGCAGTACTGACCGGTGTAGGAGCCCTTCTCGATGTAGCCGTTGTCGAGACATCGCTGGAACAAATCCTGAACAACCCTGGCGTGTTGCGGACTGGTCGTGCGCTGGAAGAAATCGATCCCCAAATCGAGAGCCTTCCACTGGTTGCGGAACTCGGACGAAATGACATCCGTGAATTGCTCCGGCGACTGTCCGGAAGCTTTGGAGGCGCGCTCTATTTTCTGGCCGTGTTCGTCCGTGCCCGTCGTGAGATACGCTTCAAACCCCTCCATCCGCTTGATGCGCTTGATCGCGTCCGCGGCGATCGTCGTGTACGAGTGGCCGATGTGCGGCGCGGCATTGACGTAATAGATGGGGGTGGTTATGTAATATTTCATTTTGCGTCTCGGAGATAAGCCAGCGTCGCTTCTGTCATCACCTGTTTCAAGGGAACGTTGTTGCTGGCGGCGAGTTGACGGCAATCCTCGAATTCCGGAGCCGCTGCGCCCGACTGCGCAATCTTGACGCGCACTGGACCATACGGTGTCGTAACGTGAACGATTCGTCTGCTCTGCACGCGTCTTTCCGCGTTGTACATCCGCACCCCAAGACTAGAGGTTTCACGCAGGACGATCTCGGCGAGTGCCTCCCGTTTATCAGGATCGGCGACGATGGTCAGCTTCGAACCGGGGCGATTCTTCTTCATCTGAATGGGCGTGAAGGAGACATCGAGCGCTCCAGCCTCGAGGAGTTTCTCCATTGCATAGCCAAGAAGTTCGGGCGTCGAGTCGTCGATATTCGTTTCCATCACCACAACTGTGGTCGATTCAGACGCTCCCGTCGTGTTGCCGATCAGCACGCGAACGACGTTTGCGTGCTCGGGGAAATCTTTGTCGCCGGCTCCATATCCGGCCGAGACGATGGACATCGGCGGCATCGGTCCGAATCCTCCCGCGAGCGTGCTGACGATTGCGGCGCCGGTGGGCGTCGTTAGCTCGACCTCAGGGCCGCGCGAATACAGAGGTTTGCCGATGAGTAGATCCGCGGTGGCCGGCGCTGGTACCGGAAGAATTCCATGCTCGGTCCGCACCGTTCCGCTGCCGACATTGATGGCGCTGCAGTGAATCGCTTCGACACCAAGATTGTCGAGACAGAAACACGCTCCGACGATGTCGCAAATCGAATCCACCGCACCGACTTCGTGGAAGTGTACTTTCTCGATGGTGGTTGCGTGCATCTTCGACTCGGACAAAGCCAGACGCCGGAACACGGCGCTCGCGTTCGCCTTAACCACGTCTGGTAGCGTCGACTCACCTATCATCTTTTCTATGTGGTGGAGATGCCGGTGGGCCTTCGAAT
>DASQLD010000239.1:0-5578 GCA_035630195.1 Bryobacteraceae bacterium | reverse complement strand
GGACGGAAGCGATATTTTCCAAGCACGGGAAATTGCCATGTCAAAACTGTGAACTCGAACTGCGACTCACCGAACGACGGGTGGGAGCTGATTCTATCGGCGCGAAATGGACGGTACAGTCCGTTGACCTCGACGGACCAGTGCCGGTTCAATTCTACTTCAACTGCCAGACCGCCCATGTAGCCTGTCAACTCTTCTATCCGTTGCGGCGGAGACGGCTGCTCTAATCCGGGAGTTAAGGGTGCTCCTCCTATGAATCCGAATCGCAGTTTTCTGCCGCCCACCTTCCATGACGGCAGCGATGTCGCGTAACTGATGCTGGTTGAAAACTCGATCTGATCCCGCTTTGTGTCGACGCGAGGATAGCCGACGTCGTCGTACTGCCAGCGTGTATAGCGGAACGTCGGCGACACGCGAAATTTTCCTACGCGAAATTCCACGCCGGCTCCGACCGTGCCGCCTATCTGCGACGGCTCGGAAGCACCAGGATAATGCCGGGTGCGGAATGATGGACCGGCTTCTATAAATGGTCGCACTGCCCGAACGGCGGGCATGCGATATTTCATCAGGATTGGCCATTCCCAGGTTCCGATGTCTGTGGTAACTTCGTCCCGCATTCCTCCATCCGGTAAGATGGTCCGGCCTTTCAATTGGAGTTGACGGCGAAGCGCATTGCCCTCCAGCGCCAGGCCCTTGCCGAGGTCCACTTCAATCGACAATCCGGCGATGAAGCCACGTCGGTCCGAGTAACGCTCAAACGTTGTGAGTTCGCCTGGAATACTGGGATCGACGTGGACGACGTGGACAAGGTATGAACTCGGAAAGTCCCACGTGAGATTCGTACCTCCCATGAATCCAAAGGACACGCGCTGAGCAAAAAGCAGCTCCGCGTTGACTAATGCGATCAAAGCAATCGCTATAAATCTCAGGACAAGCTCCTCTTATCGAAATATGCAACTGTGTGGCCGAAGGCCACACACGACTAAAAACCCGAATAATCGTATAAATGTTGGGCCTCCTGGTCACAGTTGTGGTACCAACTCGACAGTCACAAAACGATCCGGCCCTTGTCATCCAGTTGAAGCCGCTTGCCGCGCCACATCACCGGAATATTCAACGCCCCCGCGACCCACACAGCGAAGCCCCATAAGTCCCGAGCCGGCATGAGCCACCATAAGCCCATCGTGATTGGATCACGCAAGACAAAAATCCCTGAAACGAGCCCGACCAGCAAGCGCAGAGCGACTAGCGCCGCCGCTGCTTCCCACCATCCGAAGAACGCTGCTCCAGTGGCCCACAACGAGGCATTGGCGATCGGCAGCCCATAATAAGCGCCGCGCGAGAGACGAATCGTGCGGGCCCAGCGAACCTGATGTTCCCAGACACTCTTCCAACTGCCCGACCCCAGGTGCGTCATGACTGCCATGCGTAGCAGATGCACGCGCTTGCCTGCCTGGCTGATTCGCTTGCCCAACTGGTAGTCGTCGGCGATGTAGTCCGCGATCTTCTCGAACCCTCCTATGCTCTCGAGGTCCGATTTTCGAAACGCCAATGTGGATCCTAACCCGAACTCCTTTACACCAACCAGCGGCGCCACTAGAGCGCTCGGCGCGAATTCCGTGGCGATACCCAAGGCTTCCCACTTCGAGGGGAAAGAATCTGCGCCCGCCCGGTAGAGGCAGGTGACTAAACCTACATCCTTGTCCTCGAGCGGAAACGTTACCTTGTCAAGATAGTCCGGCTCCACCACGATATCGCTATCATTCACCACGCAAATGGAATGCCGAGCCTCTGTTACCAGGTCGATCAGCGATCCCACTTTGGCATTTAAGGCCCACGTGTGGCATGGAATGATACGGATCGAAACCTGCGGATACTCCGCTTGGAGGCGCTGTAGCAAAGGCAGCGCATTATCACTCGAATCGCGTACTCCAAACAGGATTTCAAAGTTCGGATACGCAATTAAAGCGTGGCTGCGGATCGAAGCATAGAAGTGATCGTCTACTCCATAGATCGGCTTCAGAATGGAAACTGGTGGTCGCGTGGAACTCAGTAAGTCCCGGCGGCGCAGATGAATGATACAGGCGAGTAGAGCCAGGACTTGATAGGCCGCGACACTCAGCAGCGCGAGAAAGATCACACGGCTAACGACGCGACCCCGAAAGCCACAAGCAAAGCGCCTGCCCACCGGCGCCCGTCGACGTGCTCACGGAGAAAATATTTAGCCAACATTGTCTCGACCACAAAGCTGGCTGCAGTTGCAGGGACCGCGAAGCTCAAGTCTGCAACGGACAGCAGCACCATAAAAGCAAAAAACGAAATCGCCATGCAGACAACGCTGAGAATCATCCTCGGACGCCCGAGAATGAAAACGGTCCTGCCGACTGTCGCTTCCGAATGCCGCTTCATTTCGAGGCTTTGGAGAACGTCCCCTGCGGCCGTCGAAGCAACGATGATCGCCACCAGCAACCAGTTCGTCACGAGGTTCGGGCTCTTGTGCGACTAACCAGCGCAATTCCGAGGACAATAAACACAGTGCCAGCCCATCGTGTGGGAGAAATGTGCTCAGCGAGAAATACCGCTCCTGCCACCGCCGACAAGACATAGCCGATCGCCGTGATCGGCAGAATATAGCTGAGATCGGCCCAGCTCATCAGTGTCATGCGCGACAACATCCAAACGATAAGTAACGTTACGCCAAGCAGCACCAGCGGAGAAAAGAACGCCTTCGCATAGGCGGCCGGGCCGCCGCTGACTGCTTTCATGCCCAAACTCAGCATGAGATTCCCGGCAACGTTGCTGACAATGACAATGGCTGTCAGCAAATGCGCTTTGGGGCTCATTGACTCGCGCCGACCGTCGCCGCCTTTTGATCCTTTACGAACTTCTTACGTTTCGAACGTAGCGCCAGGTACTCGCGCGCTTCCTTATATAGGCGCGGGACATCGTTGTTGACGATCGCTTTCTTCACTACGCGCCATGCTGCCTTCGGCCGGAAGTAATACTCGCCGTAAAACTTTTCAACCCATTCGACGAGTTCGCCGCGATTCAATCCGGGATAGATAATGTTCGGAAGCTGATGCCCCGATTCGTCGGTCATCGAATCGATGGTAATAAGGTTATTCGTCTTGACGTAATCGTAGAACTCCGTACCCGGATAGGGGTGCGCGATCGAGACTTGAATCGTCTCAGTATCCAGCTTCTTAGCGAAGTCGATCGTATTACGCAGGCTCTCGCGTGTTTCCCCAGGCAGTCCCACGATGAAGTCAGCATGAATCACTAGGCCAAGCTTGTGGCAGTTCTCAGTGAACCGCTGCGCCATTTCAAGCGTTGCGCCCTTCTTGATGTTCTTCAGAATCTGAGCGTCGCCCGATTCGTAGCCAACGATCAGAAGACGACAGCCCGCCTCTTTCATCGCCTTCAACGTCTCGTAATCGGTAGTGACGCGCGATGTACAAGACCATGTGAAGTTGAGAGGCTTCAACTTCGCGCAGACTTCAATCGTTCTCTTCTTTTGGTAGTTGAAGGTATCGTCGTCGAAGAAGATCTCCTTCAGTCCTGCGAAATTCTCTAGAGCGTATTTGCATTCTGCCGCAATGTCGTCGGCCGACCGCAATCTCCAGCGATGTCCTGAGTGGGTCTGCGGCCACAAGCAGAACGTACACATCGCCGGGCATCCGCGGGAAGTGTAGAAGGAGATGAACGGATTCAGCAGGAATGGAACGTTATAACGCCGAAAATCCAGATCGCGATTGTAAATCTTAGAGACCCACGGCAGCTCGTCGAGGTTTTCAATGAAACCGCCTTCCGGATTGTGAACAATCTTGCCGTCCTGGCGATAGCTGACACCTGGGATCTCAGATAGCGGTGTGCCCTTGGCGAAAGCGACGATCTGGTGATCGAATTCACGACGGACAATGAAGTCGATGGCTGGCTCGGCGAGAGCTTTTTCGGGTTCGACAGTGACAGGCGGTCCGACGAAAGCCACTTTCATCGTCGGATTGCTCGCCTTCATCATCTCGGCGATCTTCACATCGACGTGAAAACCCGGGGTTGAAGTGAAAAGAACCAGAAGCTCGAAGTCTTTCGCCATCTCGACAGTCTGTTCGATTGTGATCCCATGCGGCGGCGCGTCGACGACCTTGCTATCCGGCAACATTCCAGCCGGGTAGCACAGCCAAACGGGATACCAATACGACTCAATCTCGCGCGAGGCCGGCCAGCGGGAACTAGCGCCACCGTCGAAACCTTCAAACGACGGAGGATTCAGGAATAGCGTTCTCATCGGGACTCCTTGAGCCTACAGCGGCTCCACCACTTATACAACAAACGATTTCGGAAACGTTTCGGCTAGCGGGTCAACGGTAATTTATTACCGTTCAAGACCGCGACGGGCTCTTCCGGGTCTGCTTGTTTGGAGAAGTTGGCGTACTCGATGTTCAGTTCGGCGCGGCCGACGATTCGAGTATCTGTCTTAGTTTCCATGCGCTTAAGATAGGATACGCCGTCAATAATCTCGTAATCGCGCGTAAACTCCATCTTCTTGATGAACACGGATGGATTCTTAACCAAACGGCCGGTCTCTCTGATCGGCAAGCATGTTTCCGGGTCCAGCCACAACTCGCCTTTGAATAAGCCCACGCGCTTGTGCCTGGGCTTCAGTTCGAAAATATGGACACGCCGGCTATTACGATCGTTCAGACCTTTGTATTTGAATTCGTAATTCTCCGGCGAGATATTGATACTCTTCGACTCCTTCGTCTCCTCGGGACTGGTGGCTTCCACCTCCGCCGTCATGTACCGGGCCATAACTTCTTTTTTAACAGTATCGTCGCCAAGAAATCGGATGCCGTTATAGGTAATCTTGCCGAGCGCCGAGATCCGCTTCAAAGCGCTCATCTTTCCTTCCTTTTTCAGCTTCGGAATCCGGCCCTCCATGTGAACTTCCATGGACAGGTTGCGGAGCGCATCTTTTTGAAGGGAAAGGGCTTCTTGGTACTTCTCAATCAGCGACGAACCCTGGTACTGGTCGGTTTCGGCAAAACCAGACGTGACAAGAAGAAGCGTAAGTAAAATTACGATACGAGTCAAAGTAGGTCTAATCCTCAGCATATCATTCGTTCGTGACACGCTCTCTAGTTAGACGCGTAAACCGCGCTTTGCGACGCAACTGCCTTACCTTCTAAAACCTACGAGTTCTTTCCTGAGACGGATGGCCGGATTTCGACACTACCGTCAGTGGCTCTCTATCGAACGCGAACTGCGGCGATCTTCGGGATCGACGCTCATCCTATCGACGTCGAAGTCGACATGTATTCGACAGGGTCTCCAAAAGATTTTGTCATGGTCGGAATGCCCGATACCGCCGTTCGTGAGAGTCGGGAACGAATCAAATCAGCGCTGATCAACTCCGGATTCGGCTATCCCAATAAGGGTGTGACCATAAACCTCGCCCCCGCAAACGTCCGGAAGGAAGGCGCCGGGTTCGATTTGCCAATGGCGCTCGGAATCCTGGGGGCGATGGGTGTTGCCGGTTCCGCCGACCAATTCCTGTTTGCGGGTGAGTTGTCCCTCGACG
>DASQLD010000238.1:0-10018 GCA_035630195.1 Bryobacteraceae bacterium | reverse complement strand
AGATTGATCAGTCCGGCGTGACTGATCAGCGCCTTGTATCGGGTGGTAGTTGCCTGCATCCAGTTCGCGAGATGCCCGCCATAGCTGGCCCCAGCAGCTGCCTGCCGAGTTCCATCGATGAAAGAATACTGCTTGATGGCATAGTCGGCCGCTTCGTTGATCTCTGATGCGGGTCCGGCGAGCGGATCGCCTTGAATGTCCCGTGCGAATTTTTCGCCATAACCAGTCGAACCCGTGTAGTTGGTGAGAAGAACCACGTATCCCGGTCTGGCCAGCAGGTGATAGTTCCAGCGCGTGACCCATTGATCCCGCCACATACTATGTGGACCGCCGTGCATCAACACTAGGAGTGGGTACTTCTTCTGTTCATCGAACCCCGGAGGGGTAACCAGCAGGCTGTGAATTTTCTTGCCACGACTCGATGTGAAGGTAAAGTGGCGAACTGGCGAAATGTCGAGATTGGCAGCGCGCTGGGTGTTGAAACCCGTTAATAACTTTCGCTCGCCCGTAATCGCGTCAATCCTCACAACCTCCAGTGGTTGCGTTGCGCTGTCGTAATTGGCGAGGAGTACGGGTTGTGACGCTGACGATGCGATCGCCAGGCTGGAATATGCTCCATTGGTCATTCGACCGACTTCGCGGACCTCGCCGCCCGTTGCAGGTACGGTATAGAGCTTCTCCAAACCGGCGTCCTCGGCAGTCAAGAAAATCGTCTTGCTGTCGGGCGTGAAGTCGTAACTGGACACCGACCGATCAAAACTGCCGGTGATGACTCTCGGTTCTCCCATCGCGGGCCAGTCAAACATGGCCAGACGGTCTAAACTATAAACCCGATCGCTAGTAGGCTCATATGCGCAGTACAACGCCTTGCCATCAGGACGGAACACCGGACGGCTATAGGAATGATTTGCCGTCGTGATCTTCTTTGGTTCCCCACCCTCGATAGAAACCTGATACAGCCCCGGCTTCACTGTGGCATAGGCAGCTTGATTGCGCATATCTGTCGCGGTAAACACGATCGATTTGCCATCGGGAGCCCACGCAGCGTGCAAGTCCTGTGCCGAAGTTGTGTACTGTCCTCCGAATCCTGGAGACGCAATCAGTTTCGTACCCGCCAGCAGATCCCGAACGGTTGAACCTGGTTCGACTGCTTGCACGAACAAGTGCCGTTGTGTATCGTCCAGCCATCGATCCCAATACCGGATCGGGAAGGTTTCATATACGCGCGCGTTATACTTGTGCGCTTTGCGTTCCGCCGCGATCTTGCGGTTAGTCTCATCATTTGCCGCGCCCGGAAATACGCTGGACTGAAAGACAATCATGCTGCCATCGGGACTAAAAAGTGGACTTGCGGCGCCGGTACTGAGCGAAGTGATTCGCATCGCTTCCCCGGGTTCCGTGACGTTCAAAATATAGACCTGCGCAGCGTCATCGCCATCGCGCTTCGCGGAGAACGCAATGCGTTTGCTATCGTCACTCCATGCGGGGCTGCTCTCTGCACTCTTTGTAAAGGTCAACCGACGAGCGGGCTTCGAGCCGTCGGCAGGCACAATCCACAGATCCGATACGGCCTTTGCAGGATCGTACGAAGGCTCAGAAACGGAGAAGACTGCCCACTTGCCATCGGGACTCGGGACGGGCGCCCCGACAGTCTTGGCCAAGTAAACATCTTCGTGTGTGATCGGAGATTTGGCGTACGCCAACGCCGGCAGAATGAGAACTGCCGCGAGACAGAATGACCGCATGATTTCAATTATCGCCAACTCTAGCGCCAGCAGATTAGCTTCATCTCGGTCATTTCTTCGATCGCATAGCGAGGGCCTTCACGGCCCAGTCCGCTGTTCTTCACGCCCCCATAGGGCATCTGGTCGGCACGGAATCCGGGAATGTCGTTGATTATCACTCCACCTACTTTGAGCCTGCGAGCCGCGTCAAAAGCCCGAGTGAGATCTCTGGTGAAGATGCCCGCCTGCAATCCATACGGTGTTTCATTGACAGCGTGAATAGCGTCGTTCAAGTCTGAGAAGGAGTTCAGCGCGACCACCGGTCCGAAGATCTCGTCGCAAGACATTTTAGCTTCGGCAGGGACATGCTGCAGCACGGCCGGAGTGATGGTCGCTCCAGTCCGTTTACCGCCCTTGATCAGCTTCGCGCCTAGCTTGATCGCATCTTCAATCCAAGACTCCACCCGTTTTGCTTCTGCCTCTGAGATCAGGGAGGAGATGTCTGTACTTTCCTCCATTGGATGGCCGATCTGTAGGGCTTCCATAGCGGTGAGGAAGCGGGTTGTAAAGGCGCTTAACACCGACTCATGCGCATAGATTCGCTGGACAGATAGACAAGTCTGACCGCTAAGGAGGAAGCAGCCTGGAACGGCTCGGGAAACAGCGAGATCCAAGTCAGCGTCGTGATCTACAATCAAACCGGAGTTTCCACCAAGCTCCAGCGTCACACGCTTCAAACCGGCATTATTCTTGATTTCTTTGCCGACCTCCACGCTGCCTGTGAAAGTGATCATCCGAATTCGCGGGTCGCGAACAAGCTGCTGGCCGATCTTCGCGCCGTCTCCAGTCACGACGTTATATGCGCCGGCAGGCGCCCCGGCTTCAGTGAAAAGCTGAGCGAGCCGGATCGCCGAAAGCGGGGTTTGCTCTGAAGGCTTGTGGACAATAGCATTTCCACCCGCCAAGGCGGGTCCTACTTTATGCAATGCCAGATTCAGCGGCAGGTTGAAAGGCGTGATGGCGCCGATGATTCCTAGCGGCTCGCGGATGGTCATAGCGAGCCTACCCTTACCGATGGGCGACCCGTCAATTGGAATCGCCTCACCCGTTAGCTCTCGCGCCACGATGGCAGAGGCGATTAGAGTCTGCTGAGCGCGATCGGCCTCAATTCGAGATTCTTTAATTGGTTTGCCCGTTTCCAGAGTAAGAAGCTCGGAAAGCTCGGCGGCGTTATCGTTCAGAAGGGAGACAACACGAAATAGCAGGTCCGACCGTTCGGCGTTGCTCATAAGGGCCATGGCAGCAGCGCCAGCAGCCGCCGCGCTGCAGGCCGCTTCGAGTGAGGTTTCGTCTCCCTCGGCCACGCGGGCAGTGAATGACCCATCGTAGGGGAGCCTCAGTTCGTACGTCTTACCGGAGGACAGCGCCTTGCCTCCGACCCACATCGAATACTCACGCATTCTTCAACATTACAGCGCGCAAGAAAAAAGGGTGCGCTTTTGGCGCACCCTGATGGACTACACTGAGCCGGTTTACCGATACGAATGTCTATCGAGTGGTGGATGGATTGTTGCTTCCCTGTGGTTTCGCAGTGCTATCGGGAGCATTCGAAGCGGGCGTTGACGTGTTGCTGCTATTACCCGAAGAGGGCGTTGAGGTGTTGCTGCTATTGGTGGCGCTTCGGCCGCGTGTACTGCCCTCTAGCTGCTGGGCTTCCTGCAAATGTTGCTGTAAAGTCGGCAAGGTCATGCTTGCGAAAGTCTTTACATCGGAGTCCATCGAACGCTCAGTTTGTTTCTGGAAAGCGCTGACATCCTTCTTATGATGACTGACTTGCATCTTCATGAACTCTTTGTCGAACTTATCGCCGGAGAGCGAGCGAAACTTTTCTACCATTTGGGCGTGTTTACCCATGTCTGTTGGTAGATCCACGTTCTTCTGTTTAGCGAGCTCTTTCAGTTTCTCGCTGCTTTTCTGGTGATCCTGCTCGAGTTTTCGGGCGAATTCCTTCACCTCGCTACTGGATGCCTTTTCCTGAGCAAGCCGCGTGGCCTCGATTTCGGCCATGTTGCTTTGTGCGGCGTTCACCAGGAAGTCGTGATCAGCCTTGCCGACCATGAGGCCGGCCCCTTTGTTAGTACTCATCCCGTGATCGGCGGAGTGAGCCCCCTGCCCGTGGGGGTCAGTTTTCTTGTCAGTTCCCTGGGGACTCGGCGTAGCTTGCGCGAACGCAACGGCCGCTCCGAGGCCGAACGTCATAACGGTCTTTGCAAGTGTTTTCGTAATTGCCATGGGTTTGCCCTCGCCACGTCAATGGCAATCAATGGACCAAAAGCTAACCCATAGATACGGAAAGAAAAACAGCAAAAACTAACGCTACTTTAACTTCTGCAGTTTTTACAGGCGCTCGGGAAAACTTACGCCGCCAGCCCCGCGCGTCGTAAGAGTGCTGTGACATCGGGATCGCGACCCATGAACAACCGGTATAGTTCAGCCGGATCCTCGCTGTCTCCGCGGGCGAGAATCAAGTTGCGAAAATCAAGGCCTGTCTCACGGCTGAACACGCCAGCTTCGAGGAATCGAGTGAACGCGTCGGCATCCAGCACCTCCGCCCACTTATAGGAGTAGTAGCCGGCGGCATAGGCCACCGGACTTGCGAACAGATGCGTAAAGCTCGCAATCATTGCGTAATCTTCCGGCAGCGGAGCCACAGCGAAGGGTTGCATCAGTTCTCGACAATACTTGAGAACATCAGGATCGGTGGCCGGCGAGTACACCGTGTGCAGCGCGAGGTCGGTCGTCGCAAAGCTCAATTGACGCATCTGGTTATTTGCGGCCCGGAATGTCTTTGCTCGCTTCATTTTTTCGAACAGCTCATCCGGAAGCTCCTCGCCAGTCGCATAATGACGAGCGAATAGGTCGAGAGACGGCCGCTCCCAGCACCAGTTCTCCATGATCTGTGAGGGGAGTTCGACGAAATCCCAAGCAACGTTTGTGCCAGCGAGCGATCGTACTTCCACCTTGCTCAGGCAATGATGAAGCAAATGCCCGAATTCATGGAAGACGGTCTCGACTTCTCTGTGCGTGAGTAGTGAAGGCTTATCTCCCACTGGCGGCGTAAGGTTGCCGCAAATCAGCCCGAGGTGGGGCTTGAAGTCCTCCGCCCTAGGACCACCCGTTAGTAGCGCATCCATCCATGCGCCGCCGCGCTTATTCTCGCGAGGAAACCAATCGGCGTAGAACGACCCCAGATTCGTTCCATCTTCGTCAAGAATCTTATAGAAACAAACTGCGGGATCCCAGCTCGGGACATCCTTTACTTCGCGCACCTCGATCCCAAACAAGCGGGAGACAAGATCGTACATGCCTGCTACCACTGCATCGAGTTCGAAATAGGGACGAAGAGCTTCTTCATCGAACTCGTACAGGGCTTCGCGCTGCTTCTCGGCATAATAGGCGACATCCCACGGTTGAATGCCATTGCCCGCATCTCGGCTTATCTGCTTCCTGAAAGCTTCCAGGTCCGCATTTTCCTGATGGAAGAAGCGTGTCGTTTTCTCATGCATCTCCCGGACGAACTCCAAAGCCCGTTCGCCGTTCTTTGCCATTCGCTCTTCCAGTACAAGATCGGCAAAATTACGATATCCAAGGAGTTTCGCCTTCGCCTGTCTCAACTCGATGATGCGAACGATTAGCGCTCGATTGTCGAACGAGCCGCTGGTGGCTCGCGTCACGAAAGCATGGTAGACCTTCTCACGCGTGTCCCGGTCATCCTGGTACGTCAGGACCGCCGTGTAGCTAGGCCCCTGCAGCGTGAAACGCCAGCCTTCCAGACCCTTCGATTTCGCGCTTTCCCGGGCTGCTTCGATGGCGCTAGGGGGCAACCCGGAGAGCAGCTTCTCGTCCGTAATCACCAGCTCAAATGCGTTGGTGGAGTCCAGGACATTTTCGGAGTACTTAGTCGTGATCTGCGCGAGTTCGACTTCGATCTCCTGGAGACGCTTCTTGCCGGTCTCATCGAGATCAGCGCCGCTCCGACGAAACGCATCCATCGTCTTCTTCAGAAAGCGCGCTCGGACTCCCTTCAGCTGTCTGGCATTGTCGGTCGCCTCATATTCCTTGAGAATGCGCCAGATCCCCGGGTCGAGCACGATGTTCGTGTAAAACAGGCTGACCTCCGGCTGCACCGCATTGTAGGCAGCGCGCAATTCCGGGTAAGTAGCAACCGACTCCAGATGCCGGATGACACCCATCGCCCAGTCAAGCTTCTCCGTCATAGCCTCGACGGCGAGCAGCGTATTCTCGAAGGTCCGTTCTCCCGTACTATTGGAGAACTCGGCCTGGTTCTTTCGGGCTTCCTCGAGCAGCTGTTGAATTGCGGGCTCGACGTGTTCGGCTTTGATCTGATCGAACGGAACTTGAAACTGAATCTCTAGGAGAGGGTTCACAATACTATTATCCAGTGCGATACGCCGAATTCCATCCCTGCGAGGCGCTCCGGCCGTTCGTTCGCTGCTATTGGGAACTAGCCGGCGCAGCTGGTCCTCCGGAGACAATCCTTCCGGACGGGCGAACTGAGCTTGTCTTTCAGTTTGGAGATGTATTCCTTGAGAATGGTTCGCCTCAACCGCGTGCGATGTTTGTGGGCCAGATGTCCAAGTCGACGACGGTTCACACTACCGGTCGTGTGGGATGCTTTGGCGTCCGTTTCGAATCGGCTGGTATCTGGGCGCTATTCGGCAACCGGCAGGTCGATTTTGCAAATCGCATCGTTCGGGCATCGGATGTTGTCGGTGCTGCCGTGGAGCGCCGCCTGTTAGGCGCAAGCGACACGGCGGAACGGATCGCAATCGTTGAAAGCATGCTGCTTCCGCGGCTGCCAGGTCGCGAGACAGTGTGGTGCGCCGCAGTCTCTTCTGTCTTATCTGGCACTCTTTCCATCGCAGAGCTTCGCGATGGCTCTGGTGTTGGAGTGCGGCAGTTCGAGCGGCTCTTTGAAACGCGCGTGGGACTGACGCCGAGTGTATTTGCGCGGCTTGTCCGCTTTCGAAAGGCGCTCACTAGCTCGGGATCTTGGGTCGACGTGGCGGGCGACTGTGAGTATTACGACCAATCTCATCTAATCCGCGATTTCAATGAGTTCACCGGCGGGCCGCCGAGCAGGCTTCGACCTGATCCTCTGATGTTGTCAACGTTGTCGCATTCATCCAATACAACCGTGCTCGAATCCGTGTAGCTTGATCTGTATGAGAAGGCTCTTAGCTATGCTTGCGCTCCCTCTAATTGCAGGTGACGTCGTTGCAGGTGATTTAGATAAGCTGTCATTCCTGAAGGGTTGTTGGGCGGGACCGGGAACATTCGAGATGTGGATGAAGCCGGAAGCGGGTTCCATCATGGGTATAGGAAGAACGATTCGAAATGGAAAGGTGGTCAATGCCGAGTTCTTTTCCATTGTGGAGTCGGCCGATGGAATCACTTTGAACGTTCAACTCAGGCTCGGTGGCGCGGTCACACCGTTCCGGGCAAAGGAAGTCACCCCATCCTCCGCTGTTTTCGAAAACCCGGAGCATGATTTTCCTCAGCGCATCATTTATCGCACTGCGGCCAATGGAGGACTGCTGGGACGGATCGAAGGCACAAGTAAGGGTAAGGCACGCGCCTTTGACTACCCCGCCTTTGACTACCCCGCCTTTGACTACCCAATGACCCGTGCCAAATGCGATTGACTACTTCTTTGGGGGAGCCAGCTTGCTAAGCACTCGATCTTGAATCCAGTGATCGTCCCACCACTCGATCGGGTTCACCTGGACACCGTCAACTTGAATCGAGTAATGAATGTGGTCGCCGCCAGCGAGTCCTGTTGCGCCACTCTTGCCCATCACCTGTTCCTTATTGATTGCATCTCCGACCTTCACGTCGATTTGCCGCAGGTGTCCGTAGATCGTCTGTAATCCGTATCCATGGTCTATCACGACGCAGTTTCCATAGATACCCAACGGTCCCGCGTGCACCACCTTGCCCGCATTTGCCGCCTTCACGGGCGCAGCCTGTACGTCACTCAAGTCGAAGCCGAGATGCATTTGCTGATCGATCTTCTTCCCTTTGTAAAAGTAAGAGCGTTGATCGGCGAAGAATGACTCCACCTTCCCGATGCGGAAGAACGGTCCCGTCCATAACATCTTCGGCTCGGTCTTCAGTCGAAGATCGGAGAGATACTTGTTGTTGTCCAGCCGCATTTGACGATTGATCTTGAGAAATCTATCGACGGGATCGCCGGACCCGGAAGGGTCCAACTCTGTCACGGCCTTTTGGATGAAGGTATCGTCGAGCGGTAAGTCTCGTGCGCGAAACTTCTTGGGGAAAACTTTATACCAGAAGCGCGCCGTTGCTTCGGCCCCCGAAGCATTGCGCGCGTAGACAACCGGAACCGTATTTGCCGGGACGTCCCAAGGGAACGCGAACAGCGAAAAGCGCTCAGAAGAACTCGGATCGGTGTTGCCCGGCATCGGGAAACTTCGGAAGGTATATTTTCCGACGCGGACTCCGGCTTCAGTCCAGTAGCCGGAAGTTGTGAAGGTCACCAATTCGCTGCCGCCCTGATTGATGTAGTGTTGGGCTCCGTCTGCGGAAACCATTGGCGGTTGGGTGTTTACGTCAACGGTCTTTGACCACGTGGTTGTTGCAGCAGCGAAATCATTAGCTGTGGCTTCAATAAGGAGCTTGGCTTTACCGTCCTTCAGAGCCGTCGCCTGTTGCTTACCGATGGAGAGGGTCCAATCTCGCGCGGGCTCATCAGAACGGAAGAACGAGTTGGAGCGTTTAGGTTTTACTTCCCCGAAGACCTGATACTTCTGCCCGTTCTGCTCGATGAATGCCGCCAGACTCCTCACCCCATGTGGACTCGTCACCCGAACGTTGATGGGGGTGCTCATTCCAATTACTCGGACCTCTGGTTCGACCTGAATCTTCGCAGACTTAGAGAAGATATAGGCGGCAAGAAAGATAACGAACATCAGGGCGACGACCGCTGCTAGGATTCTCCGCATTGCAATCTTCCAGTGTATGCGCACCAATAAGTGTGGGCGGACGAGACGCTTTTGTTGGGTGTTGCTCGCCGCAAACAAGCACGCGATTCGGCGTCAAATCTGATTGTGTGGTCTTAGTCAATACGGCAGACTTGGGATAGCTGTATGTCTGATATCCGTTCTTTTCTACCTATTCTTGCTCTATGCCTTGGACTGTGCCCACTGGTGAAAGGAGCGCCCGCCGAGGTTTGGTACAACACCAATTCCTGGTTCGCAGTTCCTGGCGTCAATTTCGACCACGCTAAAGACGCCCACACGAACAAAGCGCATGTGGAACTCGTAAGCGACGCCAGTAATCCAGGGTTCTACTTCCTGTATGAATCGGATACCAATGATCATCTGAACCCCGACGGTCGTTTGCTCTTCCGTGTCCGCGTGGCGTCGTTCGAAACAGACAAGTACCGCCCAACCAACGCGCCCGGCCAATTTGGCGCCGCGGTGTTCGTTGGAATCGACGGCAATTCTGACGGAGCCGTGGACATTGTTGTCGTTGCCGACGATCACGAAGCGGCTGCTTCGGGTGGAGTCAAGGTGTTCCTTCCGGCGTGTCCAGTGAACGGTTCGGGGACTTGCTTCGCCAGCCCTGCGCGGACGAGAATCGGAACTCAGTACGGCGTAACTGATCCTTTTCGCTCCACTGGAACCAATCAGAACTTCAATTGGGTCGAAATCACGGGGCCGAATAACAACGTACTTGCGGGAACCGAAAGCAGCACGGCCGATCATCTAAACCCGGACGCATACTTCAGCTTCGCGGTGGATTTTCGCTTCCTTGCGAATGCTCTTGCCGATTCCATCGCCCACGCCGGCACGAATCGACCGGCATTGATCAACAACTTTACGCCTTCCTCTGGAATGCGCTTCATGGCGGCAAGTGGAAGACAGGTAAATGCCTTCTTCCAGGATGCGGGAGGATGCAACGACGGCGCTGCGATCTCGTCCTGGTCTTGCGCCTGGTCGAGCACGATCGTTCCCATGAATTACGTCGTCTCCTCTGATCCTGTCGCCACTCCTGAGCCTTTGACGTTGGCATCCGTGGGAAGCTCGCTGATTTGGGGATTGGCTTCGTTTCGTAAACGCCGTCAGAAGGATTAAACGACTCTTTTCGAACGCGTCCGGGTTCGATACACTGGTGCACGAAATGAGATCGATCGCACCATTGCTGTTTGCCGCCGTCGCTTTATGCGCAGCGGACGTAAAGCTTCCAGC
>DASQLD010000237.1:0-3659 GCA_035630195.1 Bryobacteraceae bacterium | reverse complement strand
ATCGCAGCCGTTTCCGGATGATTGGCGCAATTCATTTCTGTTCCTTCCCTTCAGGACTGTTCTGTCTGCGGTCGTCCTCTTCGGACCATTCCTGCAGTCGAGACTGGACTTCGTAGACCAGCCGCAAATTTTCGTAATACTTCACTGCCCGCCCCCATACACGATGCGCGCGATCGTCAACCGCAGCCCACACCTTCTGGGGATGCAAATCCGATGCCTTTACCTGCCGTACATCGATCGGAGCGAAGCGTCCGAGCATGGAAAACGATAGGATCGTCATCGCCATTCCCATCGCAAACCGCGGCTGCACAATCGGTTGCAGCCAGCTTCTGATCCACGCCTTGGGCCCTGGTTTCCCGATGTTTTCCTGCGGAATCTGAAAGGAGATCTTCGATAACAGCTCATGGGGCGGCTCTACATCAGGAACCCGCTCGAGAAACGCCAAGGCGCCGGCGACATCGTTGACCAGTTCGGTACAGGAGGCGCACTCCTTCTGATGAGATTCGAGTTCGCTCCGGCGCGCCTGGTCCAGCGTTCCGTCAACGTAATCGCAAAGTAAAACCTCGAACTCAGCGCAATTCATAAAATCCTACACGGCCGTACGATGATGCCGGAGCAGCCGCGCCAGTTCAGCACGTCCACGGTTCAGCCTCGATTTAACCGTGCCCTCTGGCACTTGCAACACCTGCGCGATCTCACGATATTCCATTTCTTCGAGGTCGCGCAGAATGATGGTTTCCCTCAACTCCGGCGAAAGCTTTTGGAGCGCGCCTTGTAGAAGCTCGCTCGCTTCGCGTCCCGCCAGCATTCCGTCTGCACGTGACGACAACCCAGCAGACTCTTCGATTCGCGGTAATTGCTCCTCAATCGAATCGGTGCTCCGCTCCAGCTTCGTCCGGCGGTAATGATCGATCAACAAATTCCGGGTAAGACGATTGAGCCACACGCAGAACGATCCCTCGCCCGCCCGGAAGCTCTTCAACGTCCGGAATACGCGGAGAAAGACTTCCTGAGTCAGATCCTGCGCCTCGGTGTCGGTACCCGTAAAACGGAAACATACCGAGTAGACACGCCGGGTGTGCGTGCGGACTAATTCCTCCCATGCGGACTCCTGCCCGCTGAGGCATTGTTCTACCAGTGAAAGATCGGGATCCAAGCTACGAGTGACCTGGCCGGCGTTTCCGCCGATAAAGCGTCGCCAATCCGGGCGCGGACTGACTTGTGCTACTGCTGCTGCCGACATCTCGCTCTCCGTCTGAGGCATTCGCCAATGGCTCCAGCCTTTCTCTGCTCCTGATAGCTAGAACGAGAAAGCTATCGCAGAAGTTCACGGTTTTTGCCGTATCGGCCCTATCATAGAACAGGTTGCGTAAATTTGGATGGGCTGGCAAGCCGGCCACGATCATCTTGGCGGTCCTTGGCGGCCTGGTTGCCGCTTGGTTCTTCTTTCGGCGGTTAGCTACGGCCGATTTTGAATGGGACCGATTTTGGACGACCTTCACACAGCTCCACACCGGCTGGCTTACGGCGGGTGTCGTGTTAGTGTTCCTGACTTATGTAGGTCGCGCCCTCCGCTGGCAGGTGATGATGCGGCCGCTGGCCCCCCACGCCCGCTTTAGCAAACTGTTGTCGGCAACCATAATCGGATTCACTGGAATCGTCATTCTCGGCAGGCCTGGCGAGCTCATTCGGCCTTACCTTATCGCTATCCGCGAGAAGACTCCGTTCTCGTCCCAGATGGCCATTTGGCTTCTGGAACGCATTTGGGATCTCCTCGTCGTCCTGGCGATGTTCGGGTTTGGCCTCAGCCGTGTCGAAATCGATCCGAACACGGTTGGACCCAGCATGCAGTGGCTTCTGCGTACCGGAGGTATTGTAGTCGCTGGACTCTGTACGGTCTGTGTCGGTATCTTATTGATGATCGGGATCTTTTCGGACGCTGCCCAGCGCCGGATTCGCGAGGCGATGCCCGTGATACCCGAACGTTTCCGATCCCGTGTCGAAGAGGTACTCCTCGCCTTTGCGGGAGGCATGAAGGCAACGCGCAGCGGTTCGTACAACGTCCAAATCCTGGCCTATAGCGTGGCGGAATGGGCCATCATCGTCGCGGGAACTTGGTGTCTGCTCCGGTCTTTTCCACAGACCGCAAATTTTTCTTTTGTCGATAGCGCCGTTTTCATCGGATTTGTCGCGTTTGGAAGTATAGTGCAAATTCCGGGAATCGGCGGAGGCATGCAAGTGGCCTCGGTCGTCATCCTGACGGAGCTGTTCGGTGTGGATCTGGCGGCCGCCACCGGTGTCGCGGTCCTTATCTGGCTGTCGATGTACGTTTTCATCGCTCCCGTAGGGATTCTCTTAGCAGTCCACGAAGGTCTGAAGTGGAAGGAACTACGCCACTTAGATACGGAGAAGCTCCGCTAACGAATGCGTTGCCCGTTTTGTAGCCATCCGGAAGACAAGGTCATTGACTCGCGCGAAAGCAAGGAGGGCGAATCCATTCGCCGTCGGCGCGAATGCCTCAAATGTGCCCGCCGGTTCACCACTTACGAGCGCATCGATGAAATTCCCTACATGGTCATAAAAAAAGATGGCCGGCGGGAGAAGTTTGACAGGCAAAAGGTCATGCAGGGTCTCGTGAAGGCAAGTGAGAAGCGCCCGATCAGTATGGGCAAGCTCGCTGAGATAATCGATGATGTCGAGAGCCAGTTGGCGGATACGCCCGATCGTGAGCTTTCTACCGTAGCGATCGGCGAGAAACTGATGGAGCGTTTGAAGGCCCTGGACAAAATTGCCTACGTTCGCTTCGCATCTGTGTACCGGGATTTTCAGGACGTCGATGCGTTCCTACGCGAAGTAAGTGATTTGATGAAGCAGAAAAGAATCTAGTACTAGAAGATGTATTTCTGCAAACAGGACCAACTCCGGAATAGTACGGTGGCACCCTCAAGTCTTAGTGTAAGAATTACTTGAAACGGAAATTATCCGGAAACATCTTCTAAATAGGGACTTAACTGAGTACGAGATTAGTGGTACACTGGGCTCTGCGCTACGTATCCAGTCTTCTGGTTTCGTCTCCTACCACGCCGGATGGTTTTCTCCACTGTTGTTCCGGCATTGCGGATGCCACCCCCGGGCATTCCGTCTCTTTTTTAGATTTATATTCGGGGAGGTGAGTCTGAAGTGGATCATTTCGAAGATCAGTACATAGGCGACGCAACAGAGCCGTTAGGCATTCCCTTTGACGACGATACAGCATTCTTTCATCCGGAAGAGCAGGATACCGAAGATCCACAAGCTGCACCTGTAGAAGAATCTATTTACACGGACGATCCCGTTCGTGTGTATCTCCGCGAGATGGGCGCCGTACCGCTTCTCACTCGGGATGGCGAAGTCACTCTCGCCCGCAAGATGGAGCGTGGTAAGCTCCGCATGCAGAAGTCGATCAGTCGGTCTCCGCTGGTTCAGCAGATCGCTGTCGAGATCGCAGAAAATATCAAGCGTGAGACGCAGGAACTCGACGACCTTGTCGATCTAGGGAACGCCGAAATCGAAGAGGGCAGCCCCGCCGACCGGAAGCGCCGGGAAGAGGCGAAGCAACTATTTGCCGATGTTTCCGCCCTCTATAAGAAGCAGCAGCAGTTGATGGAAAAGGCGAGCGC
>DASQLD010000236.1:0-4470 GCA_035630195.1 Bryobacteraceae bacterium | reverse complement strand
ACACTGTAAATTCTTACTTGTCGGAGACGAGTCCTGCCACAGCGCTTCGCGCTACCTGGATTTTGATGTTATCCGGCTTGACTCGAATTATCAGAGTATCATCTTCGGAGTTCAAAGAGACGATAGTGCCGAGGATTCCACCCGTCGTCTGAACCACATTCCCGTTCTGCAGGTTCGCCAGCAGCTGCCGCTGCTGCTTCTTTTGCTTCTGCATCGGCATGAAAAGGAGGAAGTAAAAAATCGCGAAAATCAAAATCATGGGCAAAAAGCCCAGGATTGGGTTGGTGGCTTGCGTCTGTAGAAGCGCTAAGTACAGGAAATCGGGCATTCAAACGGAATTATGTATGCGCGCGGTCACGCCGAATCGCGGTTAGATAATCGGGGAACGTGCCGGATATGATAGCCTCTCGCATTTGCCGCATGATGTCAAGGTAGCGGCGGAGGTTGTGAATCGTGGAGAGCGTCGAGTACAAAATCTCTCCTGCGAGAAAGAGATGACGCAAGTACGCCCTGCTAAACCTACTACAAGTGTAACATCCACAATTTGGGTCAACCGGACGGCTGTCCTCCTTATACTCCGAGTGCTTAATAATGACCCGACCTTCCGAAGTAAACAGATAACCGTTTCGCGCGTTCCGGGAAGGCAACACGCAGTCCATCATGTCGACGCCGTGCGAGACGTACTCCGGCAACTCGTCCGGCATTCCGACTCCCATCACATATCTCGGTTTCTCGCGCGGCAAAAGCGGCGCCGCGACCCCGGTCATCTCCTGACTTAGCTCTCTCGGCTCACCCACGGAGAGGCCGCCGATGGCGTAGCCCGGCGCATCCAGGTCCACCAGCGCGCCGGCGCATTCGGCCCGGAGGTCGGCGTACATTCCACCCTGAACGATCGGGAAGAGCGCATGGTTCGCACCTATGGATTGCATTCGCTCCCGCCAGTGCCGGACGCCGCGCGACGCCCAGCGGATAGTCCGGTCCATCGACGTTTTGGCTGCGGTGCGCGAGGCAGGGTACTCGAGACATTCGTCAAGAACCATGCAGATGTCGCTCCCGAGAGCGAGTTGTACATCGACCGTCGACTCCGGCGTAAACATATGAGGCGACCCATCGAGATGCGACTGGAACAACACTCCATCTTCAGAGATCTTCCGCAAAGAGTTCAGACTGAACACCTGAAAGCCGCCGGAATCTGTCAAAATCGCCCGCGGCCACTGCATGAACTTGTGCAGCCCACCGAGCGACCGCACCGTCTCGTGCCCAGGCCGCAGAAACAGATGGTACGTGTTCGACAGAATGATCGGCGGATCGACTTCATCCAGCAACTGCTGAGGCGTAACGCCCTTCACCGTCGCCTGCGTCCCGACCGGCATGAAGATCGGAGTCGGAATGACACCGTGATCTGTGTGGATCAGTCCCGCTCTCGCTCTCGTAACGGGACACTCCGCCTGAATTTCAAAACGCACTTAAGATCAGCGTAACGCCTACTCCGAAGCGGCCTGGATGCGCATGCCGTAAAACGAGCGGTGCACGAAGAACGCCGAAATCAGGAAGAATATCGCGGCCAGCGAGAGCGTCAGTGCGTTTCCTTGCTGCGCGCGCAGCGAGACAGCTAGCTCGACGGCAAGTAGCCCGAACAGCGTGGTGAACTTAATGATCGGGTTCAGGGCCACGGAGGATGTGTCTTTGAACGGGTCGCCGACAGTGTCGCCGACTACGGTTGCTGCGTGCAGGTCCGTACCCTTCTGCTTTAGCTCTGTCTCGACGATCTTCTTGGCGTTGTCCCATGCGCCGCCGGCATTTGCCATGAAGATGGCTTGAAACAGGCCGAAGAGCGCGATGGATAAGAGGTAACCGATGAAGAAGAACTCCTCGAGGAACGCGAACGCGAGCGTTGCGCAGAACACGCACAGGAAGATGTTGAACATGCCTTTCTGCGCATACTGCGTACAAATCTCAACGACGCGCTTGCTGTCTTCGACGGATGCTTTCGTGGCGTGCTCATCGAGACGGATGTTCGCCTTGATGAACTCGACTGCGCGGTAAGCGCCGGTGCTGACGGCTTGCGTCGACGCGCCGGTAAACCAGTAGATCATTGCCCCGCCCATGATCAAGCCTAAAAGGAATGGCGGGTGCATAATCGAGAGCTTTGTCAAAAGCTCGGGCTGCAATCCGTTCGTCAGAGCGACAACGATGGAGAAGATCATGGTCGTAGCGCCCACGACAGCAGTACCGATTAGGACTGGTTTCGCGGTTGCCTTGAACGTATTGCCAGCGCCGTCGTTCTCTTCGAGGTTATCCTTCGCCACTTCGAAGTTCGGTTTGAAGCCGTAATTCTTCTGAATTTCGGCCTCGATGCCGGGGATGGCTTCGATGGTCGACAATTCATACACCGACTGAGCATTGTCAGTCACTGGACCGTAGGAGTCCACTGCGATCGTGACCGGTCCCATTCCGAGGAAACCGAATGCGACGAGACCAAACGCGAATACCGCCGGAGCCATCATCAAGGCTCCAAGACCCATGGAGCTCACTTGATAGGCGATGCCCATCAGAAATAGAATCGCGATCCCCAGCCAGTACGCGCTGAAGTTGCCTGCAATCAATCCCGATAGGATATTCAACGACGCGCCGCCTTCCCGGGAAGCCGTGACGACTTCCCGAACGTGCGCTGAATCGGTCGACGTGAAGACCTTCACTAGTTCGGGGATCAACGCGCCGGCGACTGTGCCGCAGGTAATCACCGTTGACAGCTTCCACCACAGTGTGGGATCTCCACCGAGGTCCGGGATCATCAAGTACGACACCAGGTAAGTCGCGGCCACGGACACGAACGACGTCAACCAGACCAGCGTTGTCAGGGGAGCTTCGAAGTTCATCTTCGACGCATTCTCGTATTTGGCTTTCGCCATCGTTTCATTGAGGAAATAGGATGCGCCTGAAGCGACCACCATCATGATGCGCATCACGAAGATCCACACAAGCAACTGAACCTGTACAAGGGGCGATGTCACTGCGAGCAGGATGAACGAGATCAGCGCTACACCGGTGACACCGTAGGTCTCGAATCCATCCGCGCTCGGGCCGACCGAGTCGCCAGCATTGTCGCCAGTGCAATCGGCAATGACGCCCGGATTGCGCGCATCGTCTTCTTTGATCTTGAAGACGATTTTCATGAGATCCGCGCCGATGTCTGCGATTTTCGTGAAGATTCCACCAGCTACGCGCAGAGCGGCCGCGCCGAGGGATTCACCAATGGCGAAGCCGATGAAACATGCTCCCGCGTAATCACCAGGAACGTAGAGCAGGATGATCAGCATCAGCACGAGTTCGACCGAGATCAGGAGCATGCCGATACTGATGCCGGCTTTCAAGGGAATCGCGTAACACGGAAACGGCTTGCCGGTCAGGCTTGCAAACGCGGTGCGCGAGTTGGCGAACGTGTTCACGCGAATGCCGAACCAGGCGACCCCGAAGCTGCCGGCGATGCCGACGAGGCTGAAGAACAGAATTGTTGCAACCTTGATCGCCTCGAAACCCTGCAAGTACCCGAAGTAAAACACCATGATGACGCCGATAAACAACTCCAGGATGAGGAGGAACTTTCCTTGCGTAATCAGGTACGTTTTGCAGGTCTCGTAGATCAGCTCCGATATTTCGAGCATCGAGGCGTGGACTGGCAGATCGCGCAGATGCTTGTACATGCCGAGCCCGAAGGCCAGACCCAGCGCGCACACAAATAACCCTGCCATCAGCAGGGTACGGCCGCCGACATCGCCGAAGAATACGGCTTGATCGAGATCGGGCAGCACAAGATTTGCTTCGCCCCCCGCGTGCGGCTGTTGAGCCAGCATCGGGATGGCAAGGAAAAAACAGATGAGTAGAGCCTTCTGCACGGAAAGCATCCGCCTGGAGTCCTCCAAAAAGTTTGGCCGCTTCATCATGGGTCGCGGCTCGGTTAGTCGTTACACTATAGAGCAAGAACTAGATCGTCAGCAAGGTCGCTAACCCGGCGGCGTCTTGTCGAAGACCGACATAGAACGTCCCGAATAGAGCATAAACGGCGCTAACTTCATCGAAGCGCATTTCATAAATCAGCTTTTTAAACACGAGCGGATCATCTGCAAACAGATCCACTCCCCATTCCCAATCATCGAAGCCTATCGACCCGGTAATGATCTGGCGTACTTCCCCCGCGTAACGGCGGCCGATCATTCCATGTTCGTGCATCATGCGAACGCGATCCGCCATGGACTCCTGGTACCAGTTCTTCTGCTCGCCGCGGCGGCGGTCCATGGGATAGAAGCACAAGTACTTGGCATTCGGGATTTCTGGCCAGAGACGAGGCTTCATCGCTTCCCGCTGCCGCTGGAGCGTGGACGAGATTTCCTCGTTCCATGCATCGGAAAATGGCTCGACCCCACGCTCGGCCAGCCCGGCGTACGTTTTCTGTGTCGATTCGTAGAGCCC
>DASQLD010000235.1:0-6483 GCA_035630195.1 Bryobacteraceae bacterium | reverse complement strand
CAATCACGGTTTTGCAGTCGACGCGGATTCCCTGCGCGACAGTGAGGTCGAACTTACCCACGTCAATCTGAACGATGAAACACTCGAAGGCTTTCGACACAAATCGCATCCCGTGTTCTGCGTCCAGTACCACCCGGAAGCAGCTCCCGGTCCTCACGATTCTTACTACCTCTTCGATGAATTCGTGAAGCTCATGAAAGATTTCAAAGGGCGCTGAAGATGCCAAGAAGAAACGACATCCACCGCATCCTCATCGTCGGCTCAGGGCCGATCGTCATCGGGCAGGCTTGCGAGTTCGATTACTCCGGAACCCAGGCATGTAAGGCTTTGCGCGCCGATGGTTATGAGGTTATCCTCATCAACTCGAATCCGGCGACGATCATGACAGATCCCGATCTCGCCGACCGCACGTACGTCGAGCCGCTCACTGTGGCCTTTGCCGAAGAAGTCATTCGCAAGGAACGGCCCGACGCACTGTTATCGACCGTTGGTGGTCAGACTGGTCTGAACCTGGCGATCGATCTAGCGGAAGCGGGCGTACTGGAGAAGTACGGCGTGGAACTCATCGGGGCGAAAGTCGAGTCCATCAAGAAGGCTGAAGATCGCCTGCTGTTCAAAGACGCAATGCGAAAGATCGGTCTCGAAACCCCCTTCTCGCAACTGGTGAACACCGTCGAGGGCGGCGTCGAATTCGCTGAAAAAAATGGCTACCCCGTCATTCTGCGCCCCAGCTTCACGCTCGGTGGCACGGGCGGCGGCATTGCGTACAACCGGGAGGAGCTCGAAGAGATTCTTGACCGGGGGTTAGACCTGTCCCCCGTACATGAGACGCTCATCGAGGAAAGTGTTCTCGGCTGGAAAGAGTACGAGCTCGAAGTTATGCGCGATCTCGCCGACAACGCGATCATCGTGTGCTCCATCGAAAACTTCGACGCAATGGGAGTCCACACTGGAGACTCGATCACGATCGCGCCTGCACAGACTCTTACCGATCGCGAGTATCAGATGATGCGCGATGCATCCCTGCGCTGCCTGCGTGAGATTGGCGTCGACACGGGCGGATCGAACGTGCAGTTCGGACTCAATCCTCAGAACGGTCGCATGGTCATTGTCGAGATGAATCCTCGTGTGTCGCGCAGTTCAGCGCTGGCCTCGAAAGCGACAGGATTTCCCATCGCAAAGATCGCGGCCAAACTCGCTGTCGGCTATCGCCTCGACGAGATCAAGAACGACATCACGAAAGTCACGCCCGCATGTTTTGAGCCGACGATCGATTACGTTGTCGTCAAGATTCCGCGGTGGCAGTTTGAAAAGTTCCCTGGCGCTGAGCCCGTGCTCGGAACGCAGATGAAATCCGTCGGCGAAGTTATGGCGATCGGTCGTACGTTTAAACAGGCCCTCGGTAAGGCGGTTCGATCGCTCGAGACGGGCAAGGCTGCGGCATCGGAAGTTCTCGATGAGCAACTCATTCCGAAGCGTCTCATCACACCCAATCCTGACCGCTTCAGCTATATCCGGTTTGCGTTCGAGCGCGGCTACTCGCTGGAACAAATCCAGGAGATGACGGCGATCGATCCATGGTTCCTTAAGCAACTCCTCGAAGTCATCGAACTCGAACAAAGCTTTGAGGGCCGGACGCTAGCTTCCATCACCAAAGATGAGTTCTTGTGTTTGAAGCGCGATGGCATCTCCGACGAACGGATCGCGAGGATTGTCGGTAGCACCGGACTTGAAGTGCGCGCTCGTCGCAAGGAACTCGGCGTTGCGGCCGTCTTCAATCGTGTGGACACGTGCGCGGCAGAGTTCGAAAGCTTTACGCCTTACCTCTACTCCAGCTACGAATCCGAGGATGAATCAGGCGCGACAGAACAACAGAAGGTCATGATTCTTGGCAGCGGCCCGAACAGAATCGGGCAGGGAATCGAGTTCGACTACTGTTGCTGCCACGCGTCCTTTGCGCTTCAGGAGTTCGGCGCAGAGTCGATCATGGTCAACTGCAATCCTGAGACCGTCTCGACCGACTACGACACCAGCGATCGTCTGTACTTCGAGCCCCTCACGCTCGAAGAAGTAATGAACATCGTCGATACTGAGAAGCCGACCGGTGTCATTGTGCAGTTCGGTGGTCAGACGCCGCTGAATCTATCACTGCCGCTGAAGCAGCTTGGCGTGCCGATCATCGGAACGGATCCCGAAAATATCGATCTGGCGGAAGATCGCAAACGATTTGGCAAGCTTCTCGACGACTTGCAGATTCCCTCTCCGCCGAATGGTACGGCGACGAGCGAGCAGGAAGCTGTCAATGTCGCTAACCGACTCGGCTTCCCCATCCTAGTGCGGCCAAGCTACGTGCTTGGCGGCCGCGCAATGGTCATCGCTTACGAAGAAGACACTGTCCGCAAGTACATGCGCGAGGTCGCAACATTCTCGGAGACACGACCGGTCCTGATCGACCGCTTCCTTGAAGACGCTACGGAAGTGGATGTGGATGCGTTGTGTGACGGCGAAGATGTATTGATCGCCGGCATCATGGAACACATCGAGGAAGCGGGCGTGCATTCCGGCGACAGCTCGTGTGTATTGCCTCCGTTCTCGTTGAAGGCCGCGGAAATCGAGACGATCAAGACGTATACACGCAAACTGGCTCTTGCCTTGAACGTCATTGGCTTGATGAACGTTCAATATGCGATCAAGGATGGGACTGTCTACGTTCTCGAAGTGAATCCGCGAGCGTCGCGCACTGTGCCTTATGTCAGTAAGGCGACCGGGGTACCGCTGCCCAAGATTGCAGTTGGTCTGATGCTCGGCAAGAAGCTTGCCGATCTCCGAGACGTTATCGGGGAGATGAAAGATGGCGTCTTACACGCTCCTAAGTTCTTCGTGAAATCGCCGGTGTTTCCGTTCAACAAATTCCCAGGCGTCGATCCGGTTCTCGGTCCGGAAATGCGGTCCACCGGCGAAGTGATGGGTGTGGGCGAGAATTTCGGAGAAGCCTTTGCGAAGGCGCAACTCAGCGCGGGTACGCCGCTTCCGATGAAGGGCACTGTGTTCATCAGCGTAAACGACCGTCACAAAGCCGATGCAGTCGAGTTAGCGAAGAAATTCTCCGAGTTCGGATTCCAATTGGCTGCGACGCGCGGAACAGCCGCAGCGATTCAGCGCGCTGGCGTCAAATGCAAAACGATCTTCAAGGTGAATGAAGGCAGACCCAATGCTGTCGATTTGCTTAAAGGCGGCTCGCTGCAAATGATCATCTACACAGCTACCGGGGCGCATTCGTTCAGCGACGAGAAAGCAATTCGACGTGCCGCCGTTGCTTACCGTGTTCCTTGCATCACTACAATGAGCGGAGCCAAAGCGGCAGCAGAGGCGGTTGCGTCCCGTCATCGCGATCCGATCCGAGTGTGGAGTTTGCAGGAGATCCACGAAGAGAAGGCTGCGCTTCCGGCCTGAGGCTAGGAGCAGCCCTCGACAAGCAATACCGCTTCGGCCAAGCCTGAGCGAAATGTCCTGACGATCTTTCCGTCGGTCTCGAACCGCATCTCGTAGCCTTTATACGTCGGGTCGCGGGGGCGCACGATCAGATAGTGGCCTTTATCGTCATACTTGTGCCGCTTGACGCTCAGCAGATCGCCGTACATCTTCTTAACTTGTTCTTCGGTAGACCCAATGCCTGCGCCGGATACGCTTCGCCATGATCCTTTGAAGACATCAATTCGCGCTACGCGAGAGGACAACATCATAAATCCAAGCCCGGAAGCGGTCGGGTTCATGTAGTAGCAATCGGAGCCCATCGCTTTTTCCGTTTTGACCTTGCCGCTTAAGATTTTGCGGACTTGCGACTCGGTCATGCCGATGCGGACTGGTCCAAGTCCGGTGAAGGAAAGGCGATGCATATCGTCCAAGTTCGTCGCGTACGCCAGTCCCGTTGCTATCACAAGAAATGTGCTGCGAAGCATCCTGATATCCTGAAACAGTAGCACTAATGGCGACACAGACCAGTGTGGCGGTCGTCGCCGAAAAGCCCTCCGTTGCGCGCGACATTGCGAGGGTGTTGAACGCGACGAAACGCGGAGAAGGCTATCTACATGGCGACGGTTATGTTGTCACGTGGGCCATAGGTCATCTTGTCGCATTGGCTCAACCTCACGAGATTCAGCCGCAATGGCGCAGTTGGCGCCGTGATCTGTTGCCGATGCTGCCACAATCTTGGCCTCTCGTCGTTGGCGAAAGAACCAAAGATCAATTCGATGTAGTTCAAAAGATTCTGAGCTCTCCTAAAGTGACGAGCGTCGTCTGCGCGACCGACGCCGGCCGGGAAGGGGAACTGATTTTCCGTTACATCTACGAAGCGGTGAATTGCAACAAGCCTGTTCAGCGGCTGTGGATTTCCTCTCTCACACCGGAAGCGATCCGCGACGGCTTTGCGCGCTTGAAAGATGGCCGCGAGTACGATCCGCTTGCCGACGCCGCCAAAGGTCGTAGCCGCGCCGATTGGCTCGTGGGCATGAATCTGTCTCGCGCCTACACGCTTGGCTGCAACGAAGAGTTCTCCGTAGGCCGGGTGCAGACTCCGACCCTCGCCATGATCGTCGATCTTGAACTGGTCATTCGTAGCTTTGTGCCCGAAGACTATCGAAACGTTGTGGCGACGTTCTCGCCGCGACCGGGCGATAAGTACACCGGAACCTGGTTCGAAGCAGGTGTCGATCCGATGGATGCCGCGGCAAAGCTCCCTGCTGATGGGTTGAAGGCGAAGGAAATTTGCGATCGGGTTCGCACAGGTGAAGCACGCATTGAGAAGCTGGAAGCGCAGACCAAGCGCATGTCTCCGCCGCTTTTTTATGATTTGACGGAACTGCAGCGACACGGCAATCGGCTCTATGCGTTCAGCGCTCAACGAACGCTCGAAATTGCGCAGGCGCTATACGAAAAACACAAGCTGATCAGCTATCCACGTACTGACAGCCGCTACTTGTCGCAGGATGTCGCGCGCACGTTGCCGAAAATCGTTCGGGCAATCGAAGGCGAGTATGAGGGACTCGTCGCGCCCGGCTCAAGAGAGCGTCCTCTCGGTCGCGCATTTGTCGATGACACGAAGGTCACCGATCACCATGCAATTATTCCGACCGGTGTATCTCCCAAGAATGCCTTGCTCGATCCTGATGAACGAAAGATCTTCGATCTCATCTGTCGTCGTCTGCTCGCGGCGTGGCACGACGAGCATATCTGGTCGGTCACTACGATCATCACGTTAGTTCGAAGCACGATTGAAGATCGATTTCATTCGAGCGGAGCTGCAGTTGTTCAACAAGGATGGAAAATCCTCGACATAGTTGTAGCAAAGAAATCGAAAGAAACCGATAGCGCCGAAGACGGCCAGAAGCTTCCATCCGGTTTGGAGCAAGGGCAGCCGCAGGAAATCCTCGACATAGAGTCCATCGCAAAGAAAACCCGCGCGCCAAAGCGGTTCAGCGAAGCCACATTGCTCACGGCAATGGAGACAGCGGGAAAAACACTCGACGACAAAGAGCTGTCGCAAGCAATGAAGGAGAACGGCCTCGGCACGCCTGCCACGAGAGCGCAAATCATTGAAGTCCTGTTGAAGCGCGAGTTTATCCTGCGTCGCGGTAAGAGCCTCGAAGCGACCGATAAAGGCATCCGACTGATCGAAGTGGTTCATCCGGAAGTGAAGAGCCCGGCGATGACGGGTCAGTGGGAAGCCTATCTAAAGCGGATTGAACGCGGTCAGGCGGAACTCACGCCGTTTCTCAAAGGCATCGAAGAGTACGTTCGAGAAGTCGTTGGGAAGGCGATCTCCGGGCCGGTCAGGATTCCGTCCTCCAATGGCCAAGCTCCCACTCCTGCCCTCACTCCACAACGTACGATCGAGGCGACTCATCGCACGGGAACAATGCAGGAAGTACTGAAGAACTGCTTCGGTTTTGACTCCTTCCGCACTGTCCAAGAGGAAGTCTGCAAAGTTGTAAACGCTGGCAGCGATGTATTGCTCGTCATGCCGACCGGATCAGGAAAGTCGCTTTGCTATCAACTACCCGGGGTCATACGTGGCGGCACGACGTTGGTCGTCAGCCCTTTGATCGCACTGATGGAAGATCAAGTTGCTAAGCTGCAAGCGCTGGGCTTTGCCGCCGAACGTATCCACTCCGGACGGGATCGGGCAGTGTCGCGCGACGTCTGTCTGAAGTATCTCGATGGTCAGTTAGATTATCTTTTTATCGCGCCGGAACGGCTGCGCGTGAAAGGATTTCCCGAAATGCTGGCTAAGCGAATGCCGAGCCTGGTAGCTATCGATGAAGCGCATTGCATCTCGGCATGGGGTCATGACTTCCGACCCGACTATCGCACAATCGGTAACCATCTTCCTGCGCTGCGTCCCGCTCCTGTGATCGCTCTCACCGCGACGGCCACACCCTTGGTTCAGCGCGACATCGCCGATCAACTCGGCTTGAACGCGCCGAA
>DASQLD010000234.1:0-3001 GCA_035630195.1 Bryobacteraceae bacterium | reverse complement strand
GATTGAAACGTTTCACTTCCGTAAACGCTCGCCGCATTGCATAGTAGAGAAGACCAGCAGTCAAATTACGAAGAGGGGTGTGAATGCTCTCGACTAAATGTTTAAGGTTTCTGCTGCCTTTATTGGCTACAGCGGCCTACGCGCAGGACGACAAGATTGCAGCGCTCGAAGCTGCGGTTAAGTCGGCACAATCATCTGGTGACAACGCCTGGATGTTAGTGAGTTCGGCGCTTGTATTGATGATGACCGGGCCCGGGTTAGCTCTGTTTTACGGCGGCCTTGTCCGGCGGAAGAACGTCCTCGGTACGATGATGCAGAGCTTCATTCTCATGGCTGTTGTGACAGTGCTCTGGGCGCTGTTTGGCTATAGCCTGGCCTTTGGAGAGGGTTCTTCATTCCTGGGCGACATGCGCTATATGTTCCTGAATGGAGTCGGAGCCGAACCGAACGGAGACTATGCGGCAACGATTCCTCAGCAGACCTTCATGGTGTTCCAGCTGATGTTCGCGATTATTACCCCTGCACTCATCAGTGGCGCTTTCGCTGAACGTATGCGATTCAGCGCTATGCTCCTGTTCTCCATCTTGTGGCTCTTTATCGTCTATTTGCCGATGGCTCACATGGTGTGGGGAAAGGGTGGTCTTCTCAATGCCTTTCTAGGTGGAAGTATCCCGTGCTTTGACTTTGCCGGCGGCACGGTGGTTCACATAACCTCCGGGTTCTCTGCGCTCGTGTGCGCGCTTTATCTAGGCAAGCGAATCGGCTTTGGAGGCGAGGGCATGAAGCCGCACAGCCTCGTGCTGAGCTTCATCGGCGCTTGTCTGCTCTGGGTAGGCTGGTTTGGATTCAATGCAGGCAGCGCGCTCGGCGCAGGCGCTCTGGCAACCAGCGCCTTCGTAGCAACGCATTTTGCAGCGGCTACCGGCGCACTGGGCTGGGTGGTGGCGGAATGGTTGAAGCATGGCAAGCCGAGCATTCTCGGTGGGATCTCCGGCGCTGTCGCCGGTTTGGTCGCAATTACGCCTGGTTCGGGTTTCGTCACACCGATGCCGGCGCTTTTAATCGGATTTCTTGCAGGTCTGATCTGCTACTTCATGGTTGTGGTCGTAAAGAACAAGTTCGGCTATGACGATTCGCTGGACGCGTTCGGCGTCCATGGAGTCGGCGGCAGTCTGGGCGCAATCCTCACCGGCGTGTTTGCTACCAATGCCGTCAACAATGCTCTGAAGGACGCGAACGGCAATCCGTTGCCGCTGGGCTTGGTTGACGGTAATGGCGCTCAGATTATGAATCAGGTTATCGGGACGGGGATTGCGATCGCGATCGCAGTGGTTGGAACGTTCCTCATTTTGAAAATCTGTGACATCGTGGTTGGTGTCCGTGCGGACAGCAAGGAAGAGACGATGGGCCTCGACCTCAGCATGCACGGTGAAGAAGGCTACAATTTTGAGGCTTAGGACACTATGAAAAAAATTGAAGCGATCGTTCAGCCGTTCAAGTTAGAAGAGGTTAAGGAAGCATTGAAGGCCATCGGGATCGACGGTATGACGATCACCGAGGTTCGCGGACATGGCCGCCAGAAAGGACACAAAGAGGTCTATCGGGGACAGGAGTACACCGTAGACTTGCTGCCGAAAGTCAAGGTCGAGATGGTGGTGCCGGACTCGCGTGCGGATGAAGTCATCCGTACTTTGGCCGGGGCGGCGCGTACCGGAAACATTGGCGATGGCAAAATTTTCACTTACGATGTCGCCGAAGCCATTCGCATCCGTAATGAAGATCGTGGAGAATCTGCCCTTTAACCCGGAGTCGATACGGAGCCAGTTTCTAATGAGCGGCAACGCGGCTTCAGCCGTTCAAGGACGAAGTACACTCGTCGACCAATTGGTCACGCAGGCGTTTCGAACGCACCTTGCGCCGGCCTTTCCCCACGGCATGTCTGTCCTTGCCGTGGGGGGCTACGGCCGGCGTGAGTTATTCCCTCACTCCGATGTCGATCTTCTCCTATTAATCGACAAAGAAATTCAAGGTGACGCGCAACGGGAAGCTCTTTCGATCTTCTTGCGCTCTCTTTGGGACAGTGGACTTCGACTGAGTCAATCGGTCCGGACCACCGCCGAATGCTGCCAGTTCGATCAAAACAATGTCGAACTCAGCATTAGTCTGATTGACGAACGTTTTTTGATCGGCGACAGCGATCTATACGAAAATCTTACGGCGCGGCTTCCAAAGTTCTTCCGGTCCAATCGCGCGACACTGATTCGTCACCTGATCAAGCTGACTAACCAGCGGCATACGAAGTTCCACGACACGATCTATCATCTGGAGCCAAATATCAAGGAAACGCCCGGGGGCATGCGCGATCTTCACGTCGTGCATTGGCTCTCAAAGTTGAGGGCGAGTGACTCGAGTGTCGAAGCCGACTTGCGAGAGGCGCGCGAGTTTCTCTCCAAAGTCCGCTGCAAGCTTCACTATCGCTCGGGTCGCGACTCCAATGTTCTCACCTTCGACCTGCAGGAAGAGATGTCACCCGACCCTGCAGCCTGGATGCGCGAGTACTACCGGCATGCAAGAGAGATTTTCCGCTGCGCCAAGCAGCAGATGGAACTCAGCGAGAACCTGACCGAAGGTGGATTGACGCGACAATTCCGAGAATGGCGGTCAAGATTATCGAACGCCGATTTCACGGTGGCTCGGGAACGTCTCTTTTTCCGATCGCCTCAACAGATTGCCAGTGACCCTGCCCTCGTCCTGCGCTTGTTCGAGTTCGTTGCAAGACACGGCATTCGGTTATCGCTCGAAGCCGAACGACGCGTCCGCGATCACAAATTGTATCTCGAAGAATATTTCGCGAGTTCCCGCCCGCTTTGGCAAAGCTTGAAGGCTTTGCTGCAATTGCCGCACGCCGCGCTCGCATTGCGAGCGATGCATGAGACCGGACTGCTCCAGATCATCATCCCTGTCTGGGAGCAGATTGAATGTCTCGTCGTTCGAGATTTTT
>DASQLD010000233.1:0-9301 GCA_035630195.1 Bryobacteraceae bacterium | reverse complement strand
CAGTGAGCTTGAGAATCTTGGGATCGAAGGTCAGCTTTACTGGCGTTGAGTAGAGATCTGTGACGTTCTCAAGCACTAGCTGCACCGACACCGGCGCGTTGAGCTGAACCGTGGCAGACCCTGGATTGAAGATCAATCTCGGCATGGCAGGTTTCGCCGGCTCGGCTGGAGCACCAGGAGCGGGAGCCGCCGGGGCAGGCGTCGGTGTGGTCACCAGCAGCGGCCGAGGTGTGTAGTTCAGCTTCACATTCTGATCGCTTCCTGCGTTAACGGCACGAAGGTTGACATCGGTCAGCTCCGCAGAACGCACTACATGGGGAACCAAGGCGATCATCAATTCTCCACGGCTGTTCTCCTCATGATGGCTCCCAAAAAATCGGCCGAGCACCGGAAGTTCTGCGAGCCAAGGCAAGCCACCGATGCTCTTGCTGTCCTGCGTTTGCAATAGGCCGCCCAGGAGGTTGACCTCTCCTTCTCTGATCCGGATATCGTGGACGATCTTCTTCTGACTGATGACTGGTTGGGAAACACCACCGATCTCCACGCGAGAGCTCACGTTTGAGATTTCCAGTTCGATATGCAGCGATATCTCGTCACGACCATGCACTTTCGGTGTGATGTCGACGTTGACGCCGACATCCGCAAAGTTGAACTGCGTGCTGACGAGTGGATTCAGTCCCACGCCACCGCCGACACCCGGTTGAAAGCTTCCCGACGCATACGGGATACGGTCGCCGATCTTCAATGACGCCTTCTGCATCTCAACGGCTCGGACTTGCGGCTGTTGAATAACACGTGTCTGGTCGTCTGTCAGGAGAGCCTTTATTAGAAGGCCGGGAACAACCGTCGTGAAGTCGCCGATTCCTATGCTTTTGATTTTGTTCAGCGCGATGGCGCCAATCGTGCCTGTGCCGTCACCGTCGCCGTCCCCGTCAGTGCCTCCATTGGTCCCGGAGGGAGGAATAGTCGGGCCATAGACGATCGGAACATTAATTCCGGGAACGCCACCGGTGGTGATTGTGGCGTACAAGTCGCGGACACGCCGCCGATTCGCTTCCATCACTACGACGTCAATCACGACTTCGGATTTCGGCTTGTCAAGGTCGAGAATCAGCTTCTCGGCTAACGCGACTTGATCGGCAGTGCCGCGCACGAGAATTGCGTACTGAGCGTTGTAGGCGAAGGCCCTGCGGATTTCTGTCACGGAGCGGATGGTGGTCGAGATTTCCTGAAGCTCCTGAATGGAGTTGACGTTCTTGACGTAGAAAACCTTGACGACATAGTCTTCATAGTCGCGGCGTTTGGTGACGTTGTCGTTGGTGACGAAGATCGTGTTTGAAGATAGCGGTTTCCAGTAGGATTTTGTTTGAATGCCGATGTAATCGAGAGCCTCTTCGAGGGTTGTGTTGGAGAGATCGATGGTGAAGTTAGATTTGCCGGGCGGTGGTTGGTACTCGGGATCGAAGACGACGTTGATCCCTGCTAACTTGCCCACTGTCTCGTAGAGCACGCGAACCGGCTGGTTGTTCATCTTCAAGCTGGTGAGCTGCGGATTGATTGGCTTGAGTTCCGGGGCCGCCATGATCCGAGAGACCTTCTCTTCGATATTCTTTTGCGCTTTCTCCGCCGGCGTAAGCCCTCGCTCCTGGGGAGTAGCCGCTTGACCGCCGGGGTTTTTCTCGCGCTCCAGCATTTCTTTCGTGCGTTTCACTTCCTGCTCAGCCATCCCGTTGGCAGGATCGATTGCATACGCTTTCTGGAATTCGACCACGGCCTCTTCCAGCTGGCCAGCCTTTCGCAATTTTTGTCCGGCATCGACGCGGGCCATCGCTGCCTGGAATCTGACGCGCTTCGCCGCAAGCTGGTAAGCGGCGTCGGCTGGATCCTCAAGCATCGCTTTTTCGTAAAAATCGAGGGCAGTCTCCCACTGTTTGCGGACTTCCGCATCCCTCCCTTTCTTTAGGAAATCCTCCCCTTTGCGGGTCTTGGCGACGGACGTCGCGGCAGTCAACGTAATCAGCAAAAGTGCGGCTAAGACTTTCAAAACAATCATGTTAAGCGGCTAGAAGCCTTATGTTAAAATTGAACAGACGGCCGTTGGTACGCACGTCGGCGCTACCGGAATAAGGCGGCCTATAGATTACTGACGCGCCGGCACGTCCCTTCGTTGAGCCAAAACTTGCAACAGAAAGATTCCGGAAACCGCGTTCTGAGCGACAATCGACAGGCCGGCCACAATTACCATCTGATCGAGAAGTACGAGGCTGGGATTGTGTTGGCGGGTACCGAAGTGAAGGCAGCCAAGTCGGGCAAGGTACAGCTAAAGGAAAGCTACGCCGATATCCAGGATGACGAGGCTTGGCTACTGAACGCGCATATCAGCCAGTATTCGCATGGGAATCGTGAGAACCACGAACCGATGCGAAAACGCAAATTGCTTCTTCATAGGCAGGAGATCGACAAGCTCCGGGGCAAGGTGAAAGAGAAGGGATTGTCGCTTGTTCCCACGAAGCTCTACCTGAAAGACGGCCGGATCAAAGTGGAGATCGCGGTTGCACGGGGCAAAAAACTGCACGATAAGCGAGACGCCGAACGCGAACGCGAGGCGAACGAAGAGGCGCGAAAAGAACTGAATCGCCGTCGAGACTATTAACTTATGATCGAGATTAAAGCACAGGAAGGCCCGCTGGCGGGCATAGAAGGGGACGTAGTTCTGGTCCTCGCGTTTGAAGGCGAAGTGTCGTCTACGGTCGACCAGGCCGTTGCCGGGTGGGCAACCGAGCTGTTCACGTCGGGCGAGTTCACGGGAAAGCCCTGCGAGCTATCGATACTCCATCGTCCGGCAGGATTGAAGGCAAAGCGCCTCGCGATTGCAGGCGCAGGTAAGCGCGATCGATTCAATGCAATTGAAATGCGAAAAGCTGTTGCTACGGCAGTGCGTACGCTGAAGTGCAAGGCCCTGAAACGCATTTGCTTGTGGATCGAGCAGCCGGAGTTCGCGCAGTCCGCGGTGGAAGGGGCGATCCTGGGCGATTTCGAGCCTGATCAGTTGAAAACTGATCCTAAAAAAGTTGAGAAACGACTCACCTCGTTCACAGTCTGCGCGGCAAACGGTGGGAGTGTGCTGTCATCCGCGGCAGAGCGTGGACGAATCGTTGGCGAAGCGCAGAATTTCGCCCGCGAGCTTGAGAATGAGCCTGCGAATCACCTGACGCCGCTCGTATTGGCGGACAGGGCCAAGACGATGGCTGCGGAATTCGGACTGGACTGCGAAGTGATGGATGAGGCGCAACTACGGGAACTCGGAATGGGCGCGCTGCTTGGCGTTTCGCAGGGGAGCGACAATCCGCCGGCGTTTATCCTTTTGCGGTACGTTCCTGCCGACTCGACGAGCGCGGACCACTTAGCTCTGATTGGGAAAGGCGTGACGTTCGATACGGGCGGCGTCTCCATCAAGCCTGCAGACGGCATGGAAAAGATGAAGTACGACATGGGCGGAGCCGCTGCGGTGCTGGGAGCGATGCGCGCAATTGCCCAACTTAAGCCAAACGTTCGCATTACGGCATTCGTGCCGACGGTGGAGAACATGGTCAGCGGACGCGCGCAACGGCCCGGCGATATCGTGACTTCGCTGGCGGGTAAGACCGTGGAGGTATTGAACACCGATGCGGAAGGGCGCTTGATTCTGATCGACGCGATCACATACGCGCTGCGACAGGGTTGTACACATCTGGTGGACGCCGCGACGCTGACGGGCGCTATTGTTGTGGCTCTGGGACATGTACATGTGGGAGCATTCACGAATAACGATGAGTTTCTCGGTCGTGTGATGGCGGCTGGAAAATCGGTTGGCGAAAGCATGTGGCACATGCCTCTCGATGACGAATATAAGGAATATTTGAGGAGTGCTTTCGCCGATCTGCCAAACATCGGCGGGCGTTGGGGTGGAGCAATCACAGCCGCGAAATTTCTACAGGATTTCGTTGAAGATAAGCCATGGGTGCACCTCGATATCGCGGGGACGGCATGGTTGGACGAGCCGAAGCCGTATCTGGCGAAGGGCCCTACGGGCGTTCCCGTCCGGACCTTTGTTAATTTGGCCTTGAACTGGAATTAGAAAGCAAGAACCAGAGTTCTCGCGTGAGAAATCGCTGGTAAGTTCGTATCGAAAGGAATGATATGAACAAAGCAATGGGATCTGCGAAGCGCGCGGCTGCTACGGAGCATGACGTGCGATGGCTATCCGTCCTTACCCGTGATCGGGGGGGGACGGCACGTTCTATTATTCAGTCGTCACTACAGGTGTGTACTGCCGGCCGTCGTGCGCATCTCGTCTGGCGCGACCGGAGAACGTGCTCTTCTATGAGACTCGCACGGATGCCGAGAAGGCAGGGTTCCGGCCGTGCAAACGCTGCAAGCCGGACGAACCCTCCTTGGCAGAGCAGCATGCGGCTATCATCGCCGATGCTTGCCGATTACTGGCTACATCAGAAGAAGCTCCGAGCCTGGAACGACTGGCGGAGCACGCGGGACTGAGTTTGTTTCACTTTCATCGATTGTTCAAAGCGGCGACTGGTGTTACACCGAAACAGTATGGCGCGGCGCATCGCTCGGATCGAGTGCGCAGGAAGCTGAGACAGAGCGCCACCATCACCGAAGCGATTTATGAGGCCGGGTACAACTCAAATGGACGGTTTTATGCGCAGTCGAATGAATTGCTGGGCATGACTCCTTCCGATTACCGATCGGGCGGTTTGCAAGCAGAAATACGTTTTGCCGTGGGGGAATGTTCCCTTGGTTCAATACTTGTCGCTGCCAGTGACCGGGGAATCTGCGCCATTTTGTTGGGAGACGATCCAGACGCGTTGACTCGGGATCTACAGGACCGATTTCCGGATGCAAATCTAATTGGCGGCGATGCTGAGTTTGAGCGACTGGTCGCTAAAGTCGTAGGCTTTGTCGAAGCTCCACGAACGGGATTGGATCTTCCGCTGGATGTTCGTGGCACTGCGTTCCAACAACGTGGCTGGCAGGCATTGCGGAAGATTCCAGCAGGGTCGCGAGCTTCCTACGCAGACATAGCGGAGCACATCGGGTCTCCAAAGTCCGTGCGTGCGGTAGCGCAGGCGTGCGGGGCAAACGCTGTTGCGGTTGCCATCCCGTGCCATCGAGTCGTGCGCAGCGATGGCGGATTGTCAGGTTACCGCTGGGGGGTCGCACGGAAGCGTGCGCTGCTGGAACGCGAAGGCGCCCCATAGAACTGCTTGTGCTATAGTCCTGCTAAGCAGTTTCGAATGCCAGGGAGAACTACACAAGTCACACAGATTGAGACACCTTCCAGGACGGCAACATTACCGCCGAACGCTGCGGCCGTTCGCGGCCATCTCCAGTCGATCGTTGAGAGTCCCGCCTTTAAAGGAAGCCGCCGCGGTCAAGCGTTCCTTCGGTACATTGTCGATAAGGCCCTGCATGGAGAGGTGGAAGCTCTCAAAGAAAGAGTCTTGGGTGTCGAACTGTTCGGGCGTCCGGCCTCGTATGATACGAGCGAAGACGCGATCGTCCGTGTCACTGCAAGCGACCTTCGCCGTCGTTTGCACCAGTTTTATGCCGAGACCGCAACTGACGATACAGTCCGCATCGAACTGCCATCGGGATCCTACATCCCGGAGTTTCGAACAATTGAACGACCGGCGCTTCCGATCGAGGTTCCGCATCCGCCACCGGAGCTGCCGTCGGCGGAACCGCCCGTAGAATCTCGCCGATCGCTTGCGCGACGCGCCTCGATCTTTGCGGGAGTGATCTTGTCGGTTGTGGGCGCTGCCATGATTTGGGGAGATCGACTCAGCGGTTCGTCGTACTCGCCTGCCAAGTATCAACCGTGGGCTACATTGTTGCAGCCCGGACACAATACGCGAATCGTCTTCTGCGATCCCGATATCTCGCTTGTACAGCACTTGCTGGGATTTCGAATGACGTTGTCCGATTACGCGAACCGGCGCTACTGGCCTACAGGGTCCAAACTAACGCCGGAAACGCAGAAGATGCTTGCGGCGCTTCGAGGGACGAAGGTCGCTTTCGTGGATTCGACGATCGCCCTGCATATTTCATCGCTTGCCGCAACGGCAGGGCATGGGGTGAAGACTCACCCGGCTCGCGGGCTTCAATTGCTCGACTTCAAGACCGACGATAACTTCATTCTTCTCGGCAGTCCGCGATCGAATCCGTGGTTGGCTTTGTTCTCGGATAAGTTGGACTTTCAGTTTGACTATGACGTGGCTACGAATCAGGAGATTGTCGTCAACCGCCGGCCATTGCGGGGCGAACAGAGCCGGTATCTTCCTACAGCGCAAGGCGGGGGAACGGGCCAAGCATATGCAGTCCTCGCTTTCGCAAGCAATCCGGGTCAGCAAGGGAATGTGATGCTGTTGGCGGGAACCAGCGCGGAAGCCACAGAAGCAGCGGGCAATCTGGCCACGAACGTTGAGCTGCTGGCGCGGACATTGAAGGCGCACGATATCGATGCTTCGCGCGGACCGCAGCATTTCGAAATCTTGTTGCGCGTATCGACGATGGCCGGCACGCCCAACACGTTCGAAGTGATCGCGTGTCACCGTATCGATCGTTGAGTTAGCCGTTGTAAGAACTGGCGCGCCCTCGCGAGGTCGGGCTGTAGCGAGATGCTTCGCTGATAGGCAGCAAGGGCGCCCTGTGGATCGCCTTTCGCCTCCTGACAAACTCCAAAGTTCAGCCACGAAACTGGGTCGTCGGGTTGAATCTTCACGGCGGACGAGAGAAGCTGAAAGGCTTCGTCAACTCGATTCTCCTGCACATAGGCTATGGCTAGTGAGTTGAGGAGTTTCACGTCACGAGGCATCCGTTTGTGCGCGGGTTCTAATGAAGTAATTGCGCTTCGCGCGTCGCCGCTACCTACCATGAGTTCTGCCATAGGTACATAGGCGGCTGGATCGTCAGGCGCTCGATCTACGGCGGCGCGGTAGGCGCGTATCGCATCCACGATCCGGCCCTCGCGCTTGAGCGACTCCCCAAGAGCGAAGTACGGCTCACTTTGCATGGATTTAGCTTCGGCGATTGCAGGCGCCAACAAAGTACTATCCCGCTGCGCCATGGCGTGGGCAAGGCGCGTCTCCGCATTGTCCGGCAATCGCGGTGGGTAGAGCAGCTTGACCGGCCCCGACGCACTATCGTGACGCTCGGGGACTTTGGTGAGTAAGTCGCCCGAAAGAGGACGCCTTCGAATTCGATGATCCGTCATGACTACATGTACGGCGTCTTCGGTGCGGCGCTTTTGCATATGGCACCGCGCGCAATCGTTGGTAGAAGTTTCGTGCGCCTGAGCGTGGCAGGAGCGGCAGACTTCGGTGAAGTGTGACGCCGGAGCCACCGGTCGATGCGGGTCGTGACACGTGACGCATTGCAACCTGCCCTTGCTTTGCAGGAAGCAAGCCGATTTCATCATCCCGTAGCCAGCGCCGTTGACGGTTATTCGATCCTCTGCCGTCGATTTCTCGAACTCGTAGTAGGTAATGAAATCACCGAGGGGCTCGCCGGGTCGATACGAAAATGAGGTGCGGCCGGGTCGACGAACCGAATCGGGGAGAGTGCGGCTCGCGGATTCGAGATGACATTGCAGGCAGACTTCCAGTTGACGCTCGTAACTGAGTTTGGCTGGATTGACAATCGCGCCTTTTTGTTTTGCGTGGGCTTCGCCCGGGCCATGACAGCGCTGGCAGTCAATCCCTTGCGCCAAGCCGCCGTTCGCATTCGATGGATAGCCATTGTGGCAGAAGAGGCAGGAGTCGGTCAGTTCACGGCGAAAATCAGAATGGTCCGGCCGGTCATATCCCGGACTCATGTTCCATTCGGAGCCTTCGGCGTACCAGCTCAAAGGGAGTTCAAGAAGACGACCCGCTTCATCGCGATGCACGAATGTTTTGGAGTGATTGCCTGAACCGACGACATAGTCGATGCGCTTTTGGATGGCCAAGGGCTCGCGTCGAAGTAAGCTTTCTGCGCCGCGCTTCACGATTGAGTAAGTCCGCTCCGATGCTTGATGTCGAAACTCTTTGAGCGGTGGAACGGATGTTACTTTGCTGAACGACCGGCCCATTCCTGATCGTTGATAGCTGTCGAAGATAGCGGTGTGGCACGGGCGGCACGCGGTCGGGTCTATGTAGCCGGTCTCTGCCGCTTGCAGACCGAAAGCCAGCAGCACGAGCGATCGCATTGTTAGTGCGCGCCTCGCTTCATCGACAGCGCTAAATCCAGACTTCGCTGAGCTTCCGCATTGCCAGATTGCAGGCGAAGCGCTTCTCGGAATTCTGCGATCGCTCCATCGAGTTGATTCATGTCACCGAGCGCCTGTCCGAGTCCGACGTGGGCCTCCGCGAACGCGGGCTGCAATGCGATCACCCGCCGGTATTCAGAGATTGCTGCCGGCATCGCGTCTGTCGCCTGATAAACACGGGCCAGATTGTACCGCGCAGTGACATTGGCGACGTTGATCGAAAGGGCTCGTCGCAGATGATTGAGCGCGTTCGGTATTGCTCCCTGCGCGCCATACACGCGGCCGAGGTTGTTATGGGCTTCGTCTGCCGCTGGATCGATTCGAAGAGCTTTTTCGAGCGATGCGCGGGCTTCCTCGAGTTTGCCCTGATCCGCGTAAAGGCTGCCGAGATTGGTGTGCGCTTCGACGAAGGTTTGGCGCAACGCCAATGCCCTGCGGTATTGCTGGACGGCTCCGGCCAAGTCCCCGGAGCGCCGCAGGAGATTGCCCAAAGCGTACTTGGCTTCGGGAATATCGCCCGTTTGTTCGAACGTGGCCCGCGCCTGATCGATCCGACTCGCCGCCGCAAGCGCTTCGGCTAGGTTATACCGGGCTTTCGATAGGCCAGGATCTTTGCTGAGCGCGCGCTCGAAGGCGATTATCGCTTCGTTGTACTTCTTCTCAGCAAAATAGCCTTCCGCTAAGACAGCTATGGCTCGCGCCGGTAGATCGTGTGCGGACTGCCTTTCGATCAAGTGGATTCCATGTTTCCTATCGCTCGCTGCCGAGATAAGCGCGATGCCCGTGTAGAGATCTGCTTCGTTTGGCGGTAGCGTCTGCGGATAATACAGCGCGGGTCTCCCAGACCGCTGAACTTCCTGGAGCGGGCTGAGGAGGTTGCCGGGCGGTGGACGGCGCTGTATTTTGTGGTCGGTCAGTACCACATGCACGGCATCCTCGGTTCGGCGGCGAGGCATGTGACAGGAAACGCAATTGGATGTTTTCAGGTCCGCGTGA
>DASQLD010000232.1:0-30743 GCA_035630195.1 Bryobacteraceae bacterium | reverse complement strand
AAACAAAGCATGTCGACTCATCGACGTTTAAGTTCGGCCGCAGTCGTTCTGGCCGCCGGCTGGTTTTTGGGGCTCGTCTCTCCCATCCGGGCGCAGACGGCAACGGCCAATATCAACGGCTATGTGCGGGACTCGACCGGCGCCATCGTACCGAATGCCGGCGTCACCGCAAGAATGACAGAACAGCAACTCGTGCGAACCGCCGAGACCAATTCCGAAGGTTTTTATCAGCTGCTCGCGCTGCCGCCTGGGACCTATGACGTCACCGTAGAGGCCAAGGGCTTCCAACGGCAGACGCAGACGGGGCTACAACTGACCGTAAACCAAAACCTTCGCGTAGATGCAAACCTGCAGGTGGGCGCAGTGGAGACGCAGGTAACGATCGATGCGGCTGCGCCGCTCGTGGACACTACGTCCGCCACTATGTCGGGCCTGATCGACGACCGCCGCGTGGTAGACCTGCCGCTCAACGGGCGGAATGTGATTGGACTGGCGCGGATTCTTCCAGGTGTCCTGAACGTCAGCGCGCCGCAGCAGATGAACGATGCGCGAGGTGGACCAGGCATGAACGTCAACGGCGGTCGGTCCAACATGAATCTGTTCACGCTGAATGGCGGCTACTTCAATAACCCCTCGCGCAACACAGGCATGAACTTCCCTCCGCCGGATGCAGTGCAGGAGGTTCGGATCCTGACGCATAACTTCGCCGCGGAGTACGGACGCAACCCCGGTTCACAGGTCAACGTAGTGTCGCGAGCCGGCACGAATCAGTTTCACGGCTCCGCGTGGGAGTTCCTGCGCAACGACGCGATGAACGCGCGGAACTTCTTTGCAGACCGCGTGCCTGACCTGAAACAGAACCAGTTCGGCGTTGCCGCCGGAGCCCCGATTATCAAAGATAAAGTTTTCATCTTCGGCACATACCAGGGCCTGCGGGACCGGCGCGAGGCGCAATCCGTGGAGGCTTTCGTGCCGTCCGCGGCGCAGCGTGCTGGGGATTTTACAGGGTCAAGTGTGACGCTGACCAATGCAATCGACCCAATCACTAACCTTCCGTTTACCGATGGGTCGGGCAATCCATGCGTGTCCGGAAACAGGATCGCTACCGGATGTATCAGCCCCGTAGCGACGAACCTACTGAAGTATGTCCCGATTTCGCCGACCGGCGAAATTAATTCTCTCGCTGCCAGCCCGCGCGACGGCGATTTGTATATGTTTCGCGGGGACTGGAACCAAAGCGAGCGCCATCGTATCTACGGCAGCTGGTTTGAGGACAGAAATTCCCGCTCGTCCCCGTTTGCCGGCGGCAACATCCCCGGTTATATCGGAGAGAACTTCGATCAGAAAACCCAGCAGTTGTCCGTGAACGACACCATCACATTTACCCCGACGCTTATCAACCAGTTCACATTCGGCTATCTGAATACACCATCGAACCAGTTGCAGTCGGATACGATCGCGCCGCAGGAACTGGGGATCAACATGCCCCAGTACGTTCCAACCGGGGCAGTCTCAGTGGATGTCGCCGATAACTTTACCCTGGGCTCCGGCTTCACGACGCGTTTTGTCAGCAAGAATTACCAGTTCAAGGACAGCATGAGTTGGATTCGCGGCAAACACAGCTTTAAGTTCGGCTACGAGATGCTAAAGCTTCAGTTCCAACAGATATTCATCGGCTCGCCGAGCATCGCGTTCACAGGCGCCAGAACCGGTGATCCGACGGCGGATTTCTTGCTGGGCGCATACGACAATATCAACCTGAACTTCGGTATTCGTGATACCGACGTCTCCACGTACGCGCATGCCGCGTTCTTTCAAGATGAGTGGCGACTCCACCCGCGCCTAACGCTCACCCTCGGAATTCGGTACGAACCCTTCCTGCCTTGGGTCGAGAAGAACGACCGAATCAATACCGTAGTGCCGGGCCAACAATCGACCGTAGTTCCCGACGCCCCGCCGGGTGTGTTGTTCCCCGGAGATCTGCCGCGCGGTTTGGCCAATAATGACATGAACAACTGGGCGCCCCGGATCGGGTTGGCGTGGGACATTTTTGGTGACGGCAAAACATCGTTGCGCACCGGGTACGGCATGTTCTATGAGAGCATCAATGCCGATTCACTGGCCCAGGAGAACCCGCCGTTCGCAGGCTTCGCTAGCGCCTTCAGCGGAAGGATCGAGGATCCGTTCGGCAGCGTCGGCCGCACTGCGCCTCCGGCCACGACTACAGGTCAGTTCGGGTGCCGTACGATTGCCGCTTATCCCGGCGTTGACTGCCCGCTGTTCCCGCTGCCGGTTGGTGGAGTCTTCACTGGACTCGCGCTCCGAACGCCGTACATTCAGGCGTTCAACCTGTCCATCCAGAGGCAGATCACCCCTTCGCTCATGCTCGAAACCGCATATGCGGGAAAGATCGGCATCAAGCTACCGGCGCTCCGCACATACAACCCGGCGGCATTCCGGCCATCCTCACGCGACGGCTCGCCGCCCTCGGACCAAAACATCAATGACCGCGTCATCTTCGAGCCGGGCATTCTGTCGCCGCAGGGCTTCATGCTAGGCAACGATTTCCGTAGTTGGTACCACTCCTGGCAGACACAGCTGAACAAGCGCTTCTCCAAGGGCGTGACCGTCTCGGCAGCGTACACGCTGTCGAAGTCGATCGATACAAGCTCCACCAGTAACCTCGGGGGTAGCGTGGCAAATCCCTTCAACCTGCGCGATGAACGGGGGCGTTCGGACTGGGATCGCCGGCACGCCTTCGTGGCCTCCTGGGTATATTCCCCGGCACAGAAGCTGAGCAATCCCGTTGCTGACGCATTCTTGGGCGGGTGGACAATTTCCGGAATCACGACCATCCAGAGCGGTGCGCCAATGACGTTCCTGATGGGCGACGACGTTGCGCTGGATGGGACGTTCGGCGATCAGCACGCGCAGCTTCAGCCCGGCGTGACGGTCAAAGATATTGTGATTGATCACTCCAGCCGTGGCGCGATGATCTCGCAGTTCTTCAATACCTCTGCGTTCGTGCCGACGGGTCAGGTGCCCCGTGGCACATACGGGAACGCCGGACGAGGTTTAATCAGCGGTCCAGCGCTGAATGCGACAGACTTGGCGCTGATGAAGGACTTCCGATTTACCGAACAACTCCGGCTGCAACTCCGGGGCGAGGCCTTCAACGCGTTCAATCAGGTGAATCTGGCGAATCCGACCACCAACGTATCCTCGGATGCGTTCGGGAGAATTCGAAGTGCAGGTGATCCGCGAATTATGCAGGTTGCGCTTAAACTACTCTGGTGATGCTTGGTGTCCTTGTCTCGGTTGCTCTGCTGGGGGCCTCGCTGCTCGCAGCGGAGCCCCCGCCAGCCGAGGTCGAGGCGCGGATAAAGGCCGGGCAGTCCGCCCTGGCAGCCCGCCAGTATGCGGCTGCCAAAAAAGAGTTCAAAGCAGTTCTAGCCGCCGATCCCGCCAATGCCACTGCACATATAAGTTTGGGTATTGTGGCTCTCGTTGACGGAGATAGCGTCGCGGGACTACAACACTTCTCAGCGGTACCGGGCGATGCGCGAGCGCTGATCGGCCGGCTGGATTGCGAGCTTCGATTAAACAAGATTGCCGAGGCGCGCGGAACTGCCGTAAAGCTGAACGCGATGATTGCCGGAGACGCAGCGGCGAGCGGGCACGTGGGTACACTACTCGCGAAAGCGGGCGAGTCCGCGGCGGCTATTCCGTTCCTGCGCCGTGTCCAGGGCGCGGCTGCCGCAAACCTTCTCGGCAGTGCTGAAGAGAACGCGGGCAATATGCTCGCAGCATTGGAAGCGTTCGCAGTAGCCGCGCGCCTCGAGCCAGGGAATGAAGACTACCGCGTCGATTATGCAGCGATGCTGCTGACGAACGGGAATATCGAAGGCTCCGTTGCCGCATTCCGAGCCGCCGCGCAAGAGTTCACGAAGTCCTCGCGAGTGCGCCTTGGACTCGGGTCGGCGCTGTATCTTGCGGGACAACATGAAGCCGCGGCTGCTGCGCTGCTCGAAGCAGTGCGCATCGATCCTGGCCCGCGAGCATTCGACTTACTCGGCAAAGCCTATGAGTCGGCGGGAGCGCTGCAGCAGCAGATCCACGTAGAGTTCGAGAAGTATCTGGCGCCACGGCCCGACGATGCGGCTGCGTATGCGCACTACGCAGCAATCCTTCAGGCTGACGGCGGAAATCCGCAGAACGTAATGCAGGCGTTGACACGAGCGCTCGAACTCGACCCAGACTTGTTTTCTGCGCACCTCCAAATGGGTATCCTCGAGCAGGCCGCGGGGAATCTGACGGCGGCTCTCGAGCGGTATGAGCGCGCCGCGCAACTGGAACCAGAAAATGCGACGTTGCACTACAGGCTATCGAGTCTCTACAAGAAACTCGGAAACGAGGAAAAGGCGCGTTCGGAATTGGAAAAGTTCCGCCGCTTGAAACGATAGATCGTTACCGCTCCACTTTCAAAAACTGGACTAGTTCTGTCTCCTGTTGCTTTGCGGCTGCGGCGCGCAGTTCACGGAAGCGAGCCAGGTGGCGATCCGCCTGGGCGACACGACCCGCTCTGCGTAGCGCCAACGATAGTTGATAATGCGCCGTAGGATTGCGCTCGTCGATTGAGACCGCGCGCTTCAGTTGCGTGAGCCCCTCGGCTGCGCGCCCGGCAGACACGTAGGACTGGCCGAGGAGCGTCCGCGCTCGCGCGTCGGTCGGATTCACACGGACTGCGCGCTCCAGCAAAGCGATCTGCTCGGGCCGAGTGAATTCGTCGCCACCGCGGCTTAGCGCCAGTGCGCGGAGATAGGGCGCATACCGGTCATCGGGGTGATCCTGCAGCACACGCCCAAACGTTTCGGCGGCCTCCGCCGCGCGACCATCTTCCAGTTCCAGCACCCCCGCTGCAAGCACGGGTAGGCTCCAACCCGGATCGGCTTTCGAGGCAGCGCGGAACTCCTGCGCGGCCGCCTCGCGGTCTCCTTCCATCGCAATCAGAAGCCCACGCTGAAAGCGCAGTGCCGCGGACGCGGGCAGCTGCTTCAGTCCGCGATCGATGATCTCCACGGCATACCGGTTGTTTTGATGAGCGGAGGCGAAGGCTGCGAACGCGATATAAGTCGGCTCCCACGAAGGCGCATATTCAAGTGCTTGCCTGTAAGCGCTATATGCTGCTTCCACCGCGCCGTACCGGTCGAGCACTGCTGCGGTGCGAAGAGAAAGCTGCCCATCTCGCGCTGAACCTAGCAACTTAGCGGCGTGGGCCAGTACGGAATTGTCCTGCACTGCCAGATAGCTCTCGACCACTTCCGGCAGCACATCAGGATTCGAGAGTGCAAGATCACCCGCCGCGGCAAACTGATCGTGAGCGTCTTTGTGCTGCGCACGGCCATGCGCTGCAAGTCCGATATAAAGGCGGGGAACGGGGTCTCTCGGAATTTGCGGCAGCAACTGGCGAAAGATCGCTTCCGCTTCCGAGCGGCGCCCCGCAAACCAGAGGACCACGGCAAGATTCTTGCGCGCGGGCAAGAATCCGGGGTTGCCCGCCAGAGCCTTTCGGTAGAACCCGGCCGCCTGTGTGTACTGGTTGCGCTCTGTGTAGGCGAGCGCCGTCTGATGGGCGATCTTCCAGTCTGAAGGGTTCGCGCGGTAGGCCGCAAGTAACTCGTCAAGATTCGCTCCCGAGAGACTGCCGGGCAGCAGCAGAATGGGCCACAGCCACCGCATACTTCAGGATGCCACGCCGCTGCGGCGACTGTATTCGGGCTGCGCTGGCGCCCTCGCAGTCTTCAAACCTGACAGGGTATAGTGCTGGCATCGTGATTGCTTTCGTCTGCTCTTGGCGCTCGCGGACGCTCCAACGGCGCCTGCGGCGGTCGCAAAGCTTGGCTTCGAAATCTCGTGAGCAGATCAAATCCGAAAGCGTCTCCGGACCGCGGCGACAGTAAATATGGTCGCGGTTCGACTTGCCGCCGACGTGGTCCATCACCTGAGCCTCGCCGTGGCACACCAATCAGGGAGGCACCGCTTGACATATGGCCTCAGCGAGTGATAACAAACACGTGTTCTCCGAAACCGAGGTGCGATATGACAAGACTCCGGTCTAGACAACAGATTTGGTCTGTAGTTTCGCCAAGTCAATCGTGTAGTGTCACCATACAAATCTCACGCGGACCAATCTGCGACTCCATGTGGAAGGGACTTTGATGAAAACAACTCTGTCGCGACGGCATATGCTGGGACTCGGATTCGCCGGCTCGGCGCTAAGATCCGGATGGGCGGCCGATGGTTATCCAGTCCGGGATACCGCATTCGTGTCGAACGATCCAAGTTTCGCCGACTTATTCGTCGATGCTCCTAAGCCGGCTGGCTCTCCGAACGTGGCCGGACCGCTGATCGACCGGATTGGCTCGGGATTCCGATGGGCAGAGGGTCCGGTCTGGTATGAAGACTCCGTTCTGTTTGTCGATCCGCGTCTGAATTCGATCATACGTATTCGGGAGCAGGTATGGGGACACGAAACAACGATCTATGACTATGCGTCTCATTACCCTCTCGACCTTCCGCCGCCGCAGACCCAGGTAGGTTTCGGGCCGAATGGTTTAGGCGTGGATAATCAGGGCAGGCTAATCGTCGCCGAACACACGCTCCGGCAAGTGGCACGGCGCGAGCCGAATGGTACGAAGACGATTCTGGCATCGCATTTTGAAGGCAAGCGCCTAAACAGTCCGAATGACTTTGTGGTGCGGCGATCCGACGGGTCGATCTACTTTACAGACCCCGGATACGGTATCGACCGGACGCCCGGCGCCAACGGGGTTGAAATCGATCGGCAGTTGGACTTTCAGGGGATTTACCGGATTGCGCCGAACGGGTCTCTTCACCTAGTCGCCAACAATGCGAACCGTCCAAACGGGCTTGCGCTATCGGTCGACGAGAAGATCATGTATGTGAACGACTCGGCGAACCCGCCAGACCGCGTTGTGCGAGCATACGATGTTCAGGCTGATGGGTCGCTCACAAACCATCGCATCTTCGTTGACATGAACAGCCTGCCAGCAGGCGGTCCCGATGGCAACAAAGTGGACGCCAGAGGCAATTTATGGGTTGCGGGTCTGCAGGAGGACCCTTCGGCTCCAATCCGTATCGGCAATGTTCTGATCTATGATCCGAACGGCCGGCTTCTCGGCAAGATCCTGCTGCCGGAGCGGGCCTTGAACGTCGGCTTCGGTGGAGCTGACTGGAAGACGCTCTTTATTACAGCGACAACGAGCGTTTATCGAGTCAAGACGAGGTACGGCGGAATTCCACATCCGACTACGCGGTCGCAGGGATCTCCGGCGATTGTCGCCACTGGGGTGGTTAATGCATCTTCGCGGGGCGCGGCAATCTCACCGGGATCGATTGTGGAGATTTATGGGAACAACCTGGCTCTGGCGAGTTGCAGTGGGGGACAACCTTGGCCGACGCAGCTTTCTTGCAGCCCGACACGCGTGACGATGGGAGGGAAGGAGGCCGCATTGCTGTACGTGTCACCGACACAAATTAACGCTCAAGTCCCTGCCGATCTTTCTCTCGGCGCCACGACGCTTACGGTATTCCAAGGCGTATCGCAAAGCAATACGATATCCTTCACGGTCGCACGCTGAGGCGTGACCGGCTACGGGCACAAATGAGAGGGTTGGGAGGTTGCCCTCTCATTTAGCGCGCATTCTTTCAGTGCGCATGAACTTGATCTCAGCCGCGCACTTTGCCCAACCCATTCAATGGCCTATTCGAAGCGGAGTGCCGCAATGGCATCTGTTCCGGCGGCTCGACGAGCTGGGATAAGACAGGCTGAGACTCCTACCGCCAGCAGCACGCCGGTAACACCTGCAACAGTCAGAGGGTCAGCCGGTTGAACTTCGAATAACAGACTACGAATAGCCCGGCTGAGCATCAGACCGGCCGCCACTCCGGCAGCCAAGCCGACTAAGACCGGCGCCATACCTTGACGAACAATCAGGCCCAACAGTTGTGATCTCTGGGCGCCGAGCGCCATCCGAATACCGATCTCATTCCGACGGCGGGCCACGGAATAGGAGACAACGCCATAAATACCGAGGCTCGCCACCAACAGCGCGGACGCTGCAAAAACGGCCATCAGAGTGATTTGAAATCTGCGTTGGGCTACAGAGCGATCGACCACTTCCTCCATGGTGCGGATGGTGTCAATTGGAAGTTGCGCATCCTCCCCGCGAAGCGTAGCGCGGATGGCGCCGACAGCAGTCTGAGGGTCGCCCGTAGTCCGAACCACTAATGAAACGACGTCGGGCGCACGCTGCCAGTAGGGATAATATGCGGTTGGTGGAGCCTCGTTGTGAAGCTCGGCCCGTACTTCGGCAACGATACCGACCAGCGTCTTTAGCTTATCGTCTTCACCCATGAAGGAACGGCCCACGGGGTTGGGATCTGTGGGCCAAAGAAGCTTTGCGGCTCTCGCTGAAAGCATTGCAACACCCCGCCCACGATCGTTTTCCTCGAATGCGCGCCCGGCACGTATCGCAATATTCATGGTCCGGAAGTAGCCGGGACTGGCATACCGATTGTCGACCGGATATCGGGATTCACGCGGCGCGCCTTCGAGGTAAATCGGGTCGTTCCAGATTTGGCCGAGTGTGGGCAAGTAGGTGACGACTCCCGAGGCCTGGACACCGGGGATGGAGCCAATCTTTGGGAGAATCCGATTAAAGAAGTTTTCCCGATGAGCCGCTTCGGCATAGAGGCTACCGGTAAGCCCGATGTCGACGGTGAGAACGCGGTCGGCGTCGAAACCTTTATCGACCTGCAGCAGGCGAGTTAGGCTGCTAGTGAGGAGAGCCGCGACGATCAGCAGCGCTGCGCTTAAGGCGACTTCTACGCTGATCAAACCTTCGCGAACGCGCAAGCCGTGGCGTCCTTCTGTGACTGTGTGACTTCCGGCGCGCAGCGCTTGCTGCGGATCGTTGCGTGTTAAGCGCCACGCGGGAAGGGCGCCGAACACGAGCCCGGTGAGCAATGTTATGCAGAAAGCAAACATGAGGACGTTGGAATCTACGCGAAGCTCCTCGAGCCTGGGGATATCGAGGTTTGTCGTGGCGACGAGAGCTTGAACGCTCCAGCTTGCAAGAAGAAGGCCCAGAGCCCCACCGCAAACAGCGAGCATCAGACTTTCCGTCAGCACCATTCGGAATTGACGGCCTCTGCTAGCGCCCAGGGCAGTGCGAATCGCTGCTTCCCGGCTGCGGGACGCGATTCGCGAGAGCAGCAAATTTGCAAGGTTGATGCAGACGATGAGCAGAACGGCGCCAACAGCCGCAGCCAGCACCCACAAGCCGAGCCGCGCGCGGCCGACGAAGAGCTCATGTGCTGGGATGAGAGTTGCTTTCAAGTCCTCTTTGCGGCCCAGTTGCGCCGGGAAACGCGCCTGCACGACATTGATCTCGGCCAATGCCTGCTCGGCACTTACGCCGCGCTTTACGCGGAGGACAGCCCCGTAGTTAAAATTGCCCATTATTCGAGAGAGTTCTTCTTGGGCGAGTACGAGAGGACGAAAGATCTCGAACCGCGCGTTCGTTTGGCCGTGATAAGGGAGCCGCAACGGCCCAGGAACTATGCCCACCACTTCGTGATTCTGGCCGTCAACCAGGATCGACCTGCCGATCAGCGACCGGTCCGCGCTGAAACGCGAGCGCCAGAGCGATTCCGAAAGGATGACCACAGGGTTGGAACCCTCCTTCTCCTCTTCCGGAAGGAAAGGGCGCCCCAGGATTGGTTCGACGCCGAAAAGCGCGAAGAAATTGTGGGGAACATCGACGGCCGGGATCGATGCCGGCTCTCCTCCGGCGATAACGTTGGCGGTGGACGCTCCCATCAAAGCGACCTGCTCGAGCGACGGACAGTGCTTTGCCCATTCGCGCGCGTGCACGGGATTAACGGGCGTGACCGATCTTTGACCGCGTGAGTCGAAGACCACCTCGCGAATCGTGAACACTCGGTCCGGGTCCTGATATGCAAGGGGCTTGAGGAGAACGGTGTTGACGAGCGAGAAGATTGCTGTGTTGGCGCCTATGCCGATACCAAGCGAAAGAATAGCAATCGCGGCGAAGCCGGGATTCTTTCGGATCCATCGAAACGCGTAGCGAAGATCCTGGCCAATGGCATCGAGGGCCGGCAATCCACGCTGATCACGGTAACTCTCCTTGGCCGATTCCACGCTACCGAACTGGAGTTTGGCGTGGCGAAGAGCGTCATCTGGCGGGACACCCCGGCGGATGTTGTCTTCCGCCAGCAGTTGGATGTGGGCATCCAGTTCCTCGGTGAGATCGCTCTCGCGACGATGGCCGGAGAAACTGCCGCCCGTCCGATTCCAGAGGCGACGTAATGTGCGGATCATGTTTTGGCGCCTTTCAGAGCAAGGAAGCGTGCCACGATCTCGGTCGCCTGCGCCCATTGGTTTACTTCTGAGGCAAGCTGCTTCTGGCCGGCTTTGGTAATCCCGTAAAATTTCGCGCGGCGATTATTCTCTGAAACGCCCCATTCCGACGCGATGGCGCCTTCCTGCTCGAGTTTGAGGAGCACCGGGTAAAGCGTGCCGTGGTTAATGGACAGCAGATCACCACTAGTCTGCTCCACGCGCCTAGCGATTCCATATCCGTGCTGCGGGCCCAAGGCATTAAGCGTCTTGAGGACCATGAGGGCCAGCGTGCCCTGCCATACTTCCGCCTTTGTGCTCATATTGGCTACCCATATGAATATGCCAGATTTCCTATGGGAAGGCAATAGGGCATGGGAGCCGCGACTCCAGCCGGATCTTCGTGCTAACGAATGACAGTTATGCGCGATGGATCGACTTCGTAACCGTCGTCGACCGCCGTCTGCTGAGCAGCACCGCGCAGTTTCTCTTCATCTGCATCTTTCGGGAGCTTGCAGTGGCGGAGTATCACCTCAGATCCCGCCTCAATCCGGACGAGCCAATTGTGTTTGCCCGCGTCCCAGGAAAGCTCGACTTTATCAGCCCGCATTGCTCTAAGATCTCAGAATTCACAGCATCGTATAGGCCGGGCGCCTTCAAACGAGGTTACGTAACCCACCGGTAGCCGGAGACTTGTGATCTTCCGGCGCTTGTCTGTCGCGTTTTTGCATGGAGTCCTATAGAAGCTCACAAAGCGAACAAGGCTCCGATTCCTCATTTCTGAAAAGAAGGTGACATGAAAAACGCATTGCCGGTAGTTACGTGTTTACTGGTGTCCTCACTCGACGCCTTGGCCGTCGATGATCGAGGAAACACCGCCACACAAGGAGCCGAAACCTGGAGTCGCGCGGCGCTATATATGATTCCGAAGCCCAAAATCGTCAACGGACATCTTACACTGGTCCCACCCGTTAAGTTGGAGGTAGGTCAGGTGATGGACCCGGCTGCGCCACAGTCACCCTTTGCGGCGCCTTGGTCCTTGACTCCGAATCCGACGATCTTCTTCGGTCCGAACGGTGTGACGCCCAATTCGAGTCAAGCCATCTTCGGACATGCCGGCAACGGAGAAGTGATTTCCGGCGACCTCGGTGGCCAAGGTACGCAGATGGATGCGCTTGGACATTTTGGCTTTATCATGCAGCCTGGAGATTCTCCGAGGTACTTCGGCGGTCTCACGCAGGCAGAAGTGGTTGGGCCAAGGGGCCTCAAACGTCTCGGCATCGAGCGGGCGGAGCCGATTGTTACGTCGGTTGTGATGCTGGATGGAGCTAAATATTTGAACAACGGAACCCCCCTTGCGCCAGGCTATGCCATAACGAAACGAGACATCGAAACCATTCTCTCGGCGCAAGGTTTGGCGAATCGAGGCATCAAAGAAGGGGACGTGGTGTTCATCCATACGGGTTACGGCGCTGCTTGGGCGAATAGTCCATCGACCTACTATGCGCATGGACCCGGGCTTTCGCATGAGGCATCGGTGTTCCTTGCATCAAAAAAGATCGTTCTCGTCGGATTGGACAATCCATTTACCGATGCCGCGGTGAATCAACCAGGGGCGGGACCCTTTCCTCCAATGCCATCCTGGGAAAACGGAAGCAATCCTTGGTTGCCGTTTGGGTCGCACCACCATAACCTCACACATGCCGGTGTTCATCAGATTCAAAACCTCAATCTGACGGAGATGGCGCAGAAGAAGGTTTATCTAGCCGCTGTGTTCATTCTCCCGATTCGATTCAAGGGTGGATCGGGGAGTCCTGTGCGTCCTGTCGTGATTGGGCATCCGAACGATTGAATGCTGTTGTGGAGACTCTGCGAAACGGTAGGGTCTCCATACTTTTCGGTGGCATCCGATTGTTTATATGGATGCGAAAATGATTCACGTCGGGAAGGGGCCTTGGTTTCTACCCATCGCCCTTATCGCTTCATTTGCGCTGGGTCAATCTACGTCCGGTCCGTTCCTCGTCAACAAAGGCGTAAGCCGGGTCAGCGTTGTAGCGTCATTACGAGCCGACCCCCCATTGTCCCCGTTGGGAAGAATCTTCACGGCGTCTTCTCGTGGCAGAAGCATAACGAACGGGCCAACATTCCATAGCCGGATTTTGCTCGACACAGCCAAGAACACGTATCTCGGCTATGAGTTGCTGCTCGAACAGCAGCAACCGGGTGAGTATCTGGCGACCTTCGGCAAACTAGGGGTCAGTCCCCTCGACCTTGCCGCGGGCACGCTACCGCTAAGTTCGCCCCATGGGCAAAGCTTAGTCAAGCTTGTGTGGACAATGCTTTCGCTGCCTGAAATTCCTGAGCCGCGTGTCGTACACGACGGCGACATCATTAGCATCGTTCTTTTCAAAGACGTCGAGACCGGCGCCAGGCTGATCGAAGATATACGAATTAGCGCAACGCGACCGCCCTCTGCCTTCATTCCGCAGATTCCCAGTGTTTCGGGAAACGCTCGTGACTTCATGGTTGGGGATGCGGCCTTACAGATCCTCCAACCGCGTATTACATTGAACCGATCACTTCAGGCTACAAGCGGGCCAGGCTTCCGCAACGTTCTTGGTCCTTTGGTCTGGCTCTACCTACCCGAACATGGTCGCTTTATCCTGTCGCTGGCCTCGCGTGCGCCGCTGGGATTCAAGAACGCGGGCGAGGTACGTGGGGGTGTGATCACGTTCACGCTGGGGAAGGACTCAATTAAGTTAGAGTGTATGAGCCCAATTGCAACCGGCGACGCTGCCTACAATCTGTATGTTCTTCATGAGGAAGATTGGGAACCGACCGCAGACAGCCAGAAACATCTGCCCGCGCTCGGTACGGTCAGTGCCGCTGAACTGGCCGCGTTACAGCAAAAGTAAACACAACCGGACAGGATAGGCGAACTTAGGATCGGTCAGGAAAGGGCGGCGGTTCAATGTCCAGTGAACGCAAGTAGACATACCCCTGGCCGCGATGATGTATCTCGTTATCGATCACGTAAAGTATCAAATCGTGAACGGCGCCGGGATATTGTCCGAAGGCGACGGCTTGCTGGGCAAACTGCTCCGGTCGAATTTTCGCCCAATATGTGTTTAGCTGCTCGGTCGCTTCATCCCACAGACGGAGCATATCCTGCTTTGGTCTGGGAGTCTTGTCCTCGTCATAGTCCCATTCACCCGTGACGATGCCTTTCACCATCGGAACGGTCATTGCGAGCATCTCCTGCGCCAGAAGACCGAATGGGCGCATGCCGCCGACAGAGAACGTATAGAGTTGATCGTCCGGGAATGCTTCAATCAATCGACGTGTAAGCCGTCGATGACCCTGCCAGTGTGACAATACTGCTTCGGGTTGTATGAAAGACATAGCACTATTTTGCGCCATGGGCTTACGAATCCGCGTATTTTGGATCGCTGTCACCTAACGCGTGCGCACTTGCCACTGGCGATCACCGGTCCCGATATGGTGGGCGCTGATCTGCCGTGGAATCACCTACAACGCTCAAACAAGCAGCATCCATTGATAAGAGCCGGCTAGCGCGTACCTTCGTCGTCCTTGGTCTTTTGTTGAGAGCCATCGTATCGACGGTCGTCCTTAGTGATACCTCCAAGAGCCTCCGTTCGGATCGAGCAACTGGATTGGGGAAGTTCGCCACCTCGCCCGTTTACTTTATTGCACACGCCCGCCAGACGGATTCGCGAATGAAGTTTTACGTTAAGGTCCGGTCATTTTTATCCGAGCCCACAGGAGGCAGTCTCCAGTTCGAAGCGCAATCGCCAGCATCCGCTAGCAGGTTGACACCGGACACGGAACGAACCCAGAGACACCGCCACCATCGCCGGTCTTGACGAACTTAGGCACAATCGCGATGATTACGGCAACCGCGGCGGTGTTACGAAGACCGCATGAGGCGATTATGGTCGGGAAGCGTGCTCCAGTGGCTACCCGCAAGGAACGAACGTCCGTTTTTATGAGGAACATTACTGAACCGTGACAGCGAACATGCAATAACGGTAATGAGCTTGCCGAGGTGTGTAAGGTTGAACACAGATGCGCATAAATTTTTACAGAAACTGTTCAAACGAATATAGCTGAACCACTCATCGAAATGAGAATCTGAATCAGGCACGAAACACACTTAGGAGTGATAGGTCATGCAACGAGTCTCCCTTTCTAAAGTCACGAGGTTCATACTGCTTTTTTCGGTGTGCGCCTTAATTACTCCGGCAGCCGTTCTAGAGTTTACCGGCAATCTCGCGCCAGAGGTCGCGGGTTCTTCGGGATTCGGTAGCGCAGAGGTCACCTACGATTCAGTCGCCCATACATTGCTCGTCAGCTTCGATTGGAACAATCTAACGGGAACGACTACTGTGGCGCACATTCATTGCTGCGTCGATCCGCCGGGTACGGCTGGTGTGGCAACGTTTCCCGGGACCTTTCCGGGCTTCCCAATGGGTACTACGTCCGGTTCGTACACGAGCCCGGCTCCAATCGACTTAACACTTGCCTCCAGCTACACGATGAACTTTCTGAATAACTTTGGAGGTGGCACGGCAGCAGGCGCGGAAGCAGCCTTAGTGCAGGGTTTGATGGATAGCCGCGCATACCTGAACGTGCATACGACATTTGCCATGGGCGGTGAGATACGGGACTTCTTGGCTCCAGTTCCGGAGCCCGGTACCTATGCGCTTGTAGGTTGCGCTCTGGCCGGTGTCGTGATCTCTCGGCTGCGCAGACGATCTGCGGTGTAAAGTTCAAGAACATCAGTTCACTTTGACGGCGCTAGTCTTTAGCCGCGGTATGCGGCCGAGCTAGCGCCGTTCGTACATAATCAAGAGCGATGACCAGACGGTCCTTTTGCTCTCTAAGCTTGGCGGCCGCCGGATTCGGCCAGAGCACGCAGTCCGGTAGGAAGATACTCATCGTCCTGATGGACGGGTTTGGCATGGAGTACCTCGAGGCAAGCGACATGCCCAACCTGAAACGCTTGGGCAAAGCGGGAGGACTGAAGGCAGGAAGCTCCGTAATTCCGTCGGTGACCAACGTCAATAACGCCTCGGTGGTGACGGGTTCGTTCCCAAGCGAACATGGCATCACGACGAATTATCACTACAACCGGCGTACCAAATCGGCCTCGGAGATGGAATCGGCCGAATTTCTTCTAAAGCCCACGATTTTTGAGAGAGCCAAAGCACTTGGTTTGCGGACTGCGCTGGTTAGTTCTAAAGACAAGGTGAAGACACTTTGCTCAAGGGGCTGCGATATTGTCGTTTCCGCAGAAAAGCCAGAGCCAGCTTGGATACAGCAGGTCGGTCCGAAGGAGGGCATGTATTCCGCTGACGTCAACTACTGGACTTTTCGCGCAGCCCGACAAATTCTGAAGACTGAATCCGTCGATCTGATGTATCTTTCGACAACCGATTACATGATGCACACCTATGCTCCGAAGGAAGGTCCGTCTCTCGAGCACTTGCACCGTATCGACAAACTGCTGGCTGATATGGTGGACGATCACCCGCGCATTGAGCTCTATTTGACCGCCGATCATGCGATGAATGCAAAGCGGGAAGGGCTGAACCCGGCATTGATTTTGCGGGCACAATCGATCCAGTCCGAAGCCATCCCCATTATTCGGGACGCTCACAAAACTCATCATAATAATCTCGGCGGAGCCTGCTACGTATACCTGGAGCGGATCGGCGATAAGGCCAAGGCGATCGAGATTCTGACTCAAACGGAAGGAATCGAGGAGGTCTTCGATGCAAAGAGGGCTGCGTCCGAGTTCCATCTCCATCCCGATCGCATTGGGGATATTTTTCTACTAGCGAAGAAGGATTTTGTATTTGGCGAACTCAAGAACAATCGAGAGCCGGTTAAAGTGCGCTCGCACGGCTCGCGCCACGAATCCAAGATCCCCTTGCTGGTTTACGGTACGAAGGTCGACATGGACAAGTATGCGTACAATCTGGACCTGACAAGGCGCCTGGTGCTGAGGCACTGATCTCGCGGACGGCTGTGACAGAATCGATGTCGTGACAGCGTTGGCTTTGTTGTTACTGACGGCCGCGCCGACTATTGACCGCGGCCTGGCAATGTTTCGCGACCAGCAATTTGATCTGGCGGCGAAGGAATTTCGCGGGGTGCTCGCGATCACTCCCAAACGATCGCTGGTGCGGATTTATCTTGCCCGCACTCTAGTCGAGATGAATCGTGTTCCGGAGGCCGTTTCCGAGATTGAGCGCGCTCTTAGCGATCAGCCCAGTCCGGAGGCGCGTTTCCAAGCTGGTCGTCTCTTGCGCGAGCTTGCCGAATCGCGCTTCAAACAACTGCAGTTGCAAGCAGGAGACTCGCCTGCCGTCCTGGAGCTCTCAGGGGAGCGTTTCGAGCGCACGGGCGATCTGGCGAAGGCGCTGCAGGAGTATCGAGCGGCTGCTGCGCTCGATGGGAAACGACCTGGGGTTCACTATCGGATCGGCAACATACTCTGGCGCATGCGGGAATTGGAACCGGCGCAAGCCGAGTTGAAGAAAGAGTTGGAAATGAGTCCGCATCACGGCATGGCTAATTTGCGGATGGGTCAGACACTGCTCGCCGCTGACAATGCCGCCGCTTCGCTTCCATACTTAGAACGCGCCGTGACTGCAATGCCACAATCGATCGAAGCACGGCGCGAGATCGGCAAAGCCTTCCGTAAAGCGGAACGTCTTGGTGAGGCTCGTCAGGCCTGGGAGATCGTTGCTAAGGCGCGCCCGGAGGACGATCAAATCCACTACCTTCTTGGGAATCTGTATCGTGATCTTGGAGAAAGCAGTCTGGCGTCTAGAGAGTTGGAAACCCACCGCCAGATCTTGGAACGCCGACGTGCTCGCGGCGCCCACCCCTGAAGCTATTTGTTTTTGCGATTTTGCCATCGCAGATCTTCCGCGATGCGTTCTTGCGCAAGCCCTGCTTCCGACAGCGTGGTGGTCAAGATCTCATGCGCTGCAACAGAGCTCGGATCGATGATGACGGCTTGCCGAGCTGCAGCGATCGCCTTCTCCGCTTCTTTCGTTGCGAGATACACCTGCGCTAAGGCCAAAGGCGCCTCCGGGTTTCGGGCAGGCCATCGCGCGGCCTCTTGCAAGTAAGTAGCTGCATCGCGATATTGCCCGGCCTGAACCGCGGCTAGGCCGGCCTGATAGAAGGTCTCCGGATGTGCCCCGGCAAGAGTCAGCTCTCGTTTCAGAACAGCCAACGCGTCTACAGGTTTTCCTTGCAAGAGCAGCAGCCTGCCGATTGCAAGCCCCGGCCCTTCCCGCTTAGGCGCCATCGATTGAGAAATCCGGAACGCTTCGATCGCTCCTTCGCGATTGTTATCGGCTTCAAGCGCGTATCCATGAACCTCGTATCCAGGAGCGCTCTCAAAGTGCTTCTCTCCTACCTCGTTCCAGAAACTCATACCAAGGCCGGCATACGTTCGCACGCTCAACTCCAGAGCGCCGACATGCTTCGGGTTTCGCGCGAGTAAGCGCTCCAATGATTGGAGCCCCATGAGTGGCCGTTTCATCGCGATCTCAGAGGCGCCCAACCAAAAGTCAATATCGTCACGGCCGGCGTTTTGCCGCGGCGCAATCCGGTCAGCCTTATTGAGAGACACCAACGCCGCCGCGAATTGATTGGTTCGATAGAGACAGATCCCCAAGAACAGGTGGGCGGTCCAGAGCGAAGCGTCCAGGCGTATGGCTTCCTGAAAGGCCGGAATTGCAGTATCGAACTTATTTTGCAGATGACGAACAAGCCCCAGCCGCTGCCACGTTTCCGCAGAGGGCTGAGATTTCAATTCGCTCTCATACGCGAGTTCCGCGGATGTCAGGTCCCCTGTACGAGCCGATGATTGAGCGATTGCATGACTACTACATGCGACGATGAGAATCGCGATCGTCTTCAAGTCAGAAATAGAGTTTCAACCCCATCTGAATCGATCGTTGCGCATTCGCGGTGCCTGTTGAACGTCCGAAGTTGGGCGTCCCGAAGCTGCCGCCAGGATTGCTGAAGTTCGTGTTGTTGAATGCATTGAACGCTTCAGCTCGGTATTGCAGACGCCATCGCTCGGAGAAGATGAAGTTCTTGAAAATGCCAATATCAAAGTTCTTGAAACCCGGACCACGCACCGCGTTCCGGCCGAGGTTGCCGAAAGTGTACTGGGCGGGAGACGCAAATGCTCGCGGATCGAAATAGAGGCCGCCAGGCCCGTAGGTTGGGGTCCAACCATCAGGGAACGGATCGCCCACCAAATTTGGTCTCTGGAAGCTTCCTCGGGAGCCAACGTTGGCGATATCGGACGGCAGCGTGATGTTAAACGGTCGGCCGGTCTCCAACGTAATAATTCCTGTTGTCTGCCAGCCTCCGAGCAGATACTTCATCGCGCCTGTCATTCCACCCACCGGGATTGTGTATGTGTAGCCGGTGTTGAAGACATGTGTCTGATCGAAATCCGACGGGCCCATTGAAGCTTTGATGTTGCTGTTGTCCTGGGGCGACGTTCCGCCGAATTGAGAGTTCAAGTCGATGTTCTTCTGATACGCGTACGACGCAATATAGCTAAGACCGCGCGAAAGTCGTTGTTCCACCTTCGCAGTCAGCCCGTTGTATCTCGACGTACCGATCATCTTCAATTCACTCAGCGCGCCACCTTGCGGTTCCGGGCGACGAAGGTTCGGATCGCCAGGCCCTGGTGGCGGATCGTTGCTGCTTAAGAAGCTTGAAAGGTGCGTACCTTTGGAGCCTTGATAATTCAATTCAACCAGCAAGCTCTGTGTCAACTGATGCTCGATGCCAAAATTCCAGTTCTGCATATAGGGCATCGAAAGGTCGCGCGCAATTGTATGCTGCGCTGTGGGTTTGACAAGAGTCGGATCAAAAGATTGAAACTGCTGATCGGCACGCGTGGGAGGAACGCCCGCGATATTCACACCCGTGACATTATCCGAAATCGAGTACGGCCAGTTGCCTCGACCAGTCGACCATTCCCAGCCGAAATTGGAATTGTAGAAGATCCCATACGCGCTCCGGATGACGGTGCGGGGGAATATGCGATAAGCAAGTCCTATACGTGGCGCAAGGTTCATTCGCTCGGGTTCTGAGATAGTCTCGGGAGCGTTGGCAGGCTGGCCGGTAATGGGGTTCTGGGACACCCAATAAAAACTCCCCGATCCCATGTCGAAGCCACCCATTCGACCGCGCCGGTGATGCGGCCAGGCGTTGTACTCCCAACGTATCCCTAGATTGAGGGTGAGCTTGTCGTTTACTTTGAAGTCGTCCTGGAACCACAGATGGTTCAGCTTTTGGTCCGTGTCCAGATCCGCTTCGCCGGAGATACGACCGCCCCCGGAAAGTGTGCCGAGCAGAAAACTCGCGAACGGGTGACCGGAACTCGAAACGTTCTGAGGGTCGGAAGTCGGGATGTTATTGAAGTCGAAGTTGAGAAACACGGAATCATGGATCGTTCTCAACTGCGTGTAGTCGTAGCCGAATGAAAGACTATGACGGTCGATGATCTTCGTCATCGAAATCGAGCCCTGATACGTGAAATCCGGCCCATTTACGAGGTTGCCGTTGCCGGGTCCAGTGATGCCAGTTACATTGAAATTCACTGGGAAATCGAACTGCCGAAAATTCGTAGGAACGTTGTTGAGGCCGGCCTGCTGATATACCTCGATGAACTTGTGTGTCGGACCCTGGCCGAGGTTCGCACGCAAGTATCCCAGCCGTATATCGAGAATCGCGGTTGGACTGAAGATATGCGTATCGCTTAGGGTCACACCCACGTATTTGTTGTATGTGGTGGTATTCGCATTCGGCAGGTTCGCTGGAGCCAGTTGATTTATGTCGGACCAGGAAACTCTGCCGAAGAAATTGTTGTTGTCCGAAAATTTGTGATCGATACGCGTATGCGTCTGATTGTCTTCTCGGCTGTTCAACGTCGCATTGACGTAATTGCTGGTATTCGTCAGGGTCTGCGGAGTCAGCGTACTTGGATACCACAAGTTGATGTAAGCCTGTACGTACGCTGGCATGCGGCTGGTTGGAATCTGGTTATTCGGGAAGCGCTGGCGCGTGTAGATGGGTCGCCCCTGGGCGTCAGTGCCGGTTTGCTGCTCTGTATAGGGATCGTATATCGGCGGCAACGGAGTCACGCCGTCTAGGTTGTATTGAAGATTGCCCGTTCTCCACGCGGCGTTCGGAATCGTAATATTCTGAGTTGCTTCTTGGCGGCGCTGAAAGCCTTCGTAGTTGAAGAAGAAGAAAGTCCGATTCCTTCCGTCATAGACTTTCGGAATCTGGATGGGACCGCCCAACGTGAAGCCAAACTGATTGAACTTGAAATCCGGTCGCCGCGTAGCGAAGTACGCGCGCGAGTCCATTTTCGCGTTGCGAAGGAACTCGTAGGCGCTTCCATGATACTCGTTCGTTCCGGATTTGATCGAAACGTTGATGTTGGCGCCGGCGGCCGCCCCATATCGCGCGGACATGTTCGTTTGGATCTTGAACTCGGAAATCGCGTCGATTGACGGAGCGATGGCGGCAGTCTTAAAGAAAGACCCATTGTTAAACGTCCCATCGAGTGTGTAATTGGCGTTGTCGCTGCGGCTGCCCGTGACAGCCCACGTCTGGGCGTTCAGGGTTGGACCTCCATCGTTCTGGCCGCGAGTCGCGCCGGGCGTAAGGCGAACTAGATTGTTGAAATTTCGACCATTCAAGGGTAGTTCGACGACTTTCGAGTTATCGATAGTGGTGGACATCGATGCCTCTGTCGATTTCAAAAGCTCTGCTTCAGCTTGCACCATGACGGTCTCAGTCACCTGCCCGACCGTCAACGCGAATGTCAGATTGATGGATCCGGCTACTTCCAGCCGGAGGTTTTCCTGAACCTGCTTCTGGAAATTTGGCGCCGTGACTTCAACGCTGTAAGTTCCTGGGATCAAGGACAGAACCGAGAAATTCCCACTTTCTCCGGTGGCCGTCTCGCGTCCGACACCCGTCTGAGTGTTGATCGCTCGCACCTTGGCGTTCGCGATCGCGGCTCCGGAAGGATCGGTGACCGTACCGACGATCTGACCAAGTGTCGTTGCTTGTCCGTACAATCGACTTACCGTGGCAGGGAGAAGAAGGGCGGCAATCGTAAACCATGCGAGTACTGGACGGGACATAGTCATGGGACTGACCTCTTGGCGAATTATATGACAGTTTCTAATTAGTTGCTAGTGTATTTGCATTACATTTTGTGTGAAGACGAGCACACTATTTTTCGGGTATCTTGATTTCGGTATTCGATTTCACTCCGGATAATAGTTGGGTGTGTCCGTCCGGCCAAGTCACTTCTATGTCCGCGGTGGTCTCGCTGCCTAATCCGAAGTGAAGACGTGGATCGTTTGAAGAAAGGTAGCTTTCGCCCGCTCGCATGGTTGCGTATCGTGTGAGTGTTCCAGCCTTGACTTTTACGCGCGCGCCGACAGCCATGCGATTACTTTTCGTCCCGACAAGTCGCACACGAAGCCAGTTAGCCTGGGCGGGCGCTCTATTTTCTAATAGTAATGGCTTGCCGTCCATGACGGATACAACTACATCGACGTCACCATCGTTGTCATAGTCGGCGAACGACGCGCCCCGAGCCGATTGTGGAGGAAGCCTTCGAAATCCTACATCCTCCGATACGTCTTTGAATTTGCTATTGCCTAGGTTTTGAAAAAGTTGCAGGGGTTGGCGATAACGCTCCTGCAAAACGCCGTCGACCTCTGGGTATACATGCCCATTGGCACAAAAGAGATCCAAGCGGCCGTCGTTGTCATAATCGAAGAAAAATGTCCCCCAACCCAGGTAAGGTATCGTCGCTTCGCCTACGCCGGTGGGATAGGAGACATCGCTGAAGAATCCCTCGCCATCATTATGGAAAAGAACATAGTTATCGTTCGCAAAGGTAGTGATGAAGATATCCTGCAGACCGTCGTGATCGTAATCGCCGACAGCAATACCCATACTCGACATTTCCTTACCGTCTGCGCTTAGCGCTATACCGGATGCTATCCCGGTCTCTCGAAATGTTCCATCGCCTTTGTTTTTATAGAAGTAATTCGGGTTTGAGTCATTCCCCACGAACAGATCCGGATGGCCATCGTTGTCGAAGTCATCGAAAATGGCCTGGAATCCAAAGTACAGACGCTTATCGGCCACACCAGCTTTCTCGGTCACATCCGTAAACGTGCCGTTGCCGTTGTTCCGATAGAGAGCGTCGGGAGCGCCCTTGTAACCCATAGGTCCACAGGCGTTCACCTTGATGCCTCGATATTCGCAAGTCTTCAGCTCGGGATTGGCGGCGTTGAAGTCCAGATAGCCGGGAATGAAGACGTCGAGGCGCCCATCTCTGTCGTAGTCGCCGAAGGCAGCCCCCGCGTGCCACCAGTCTCCACCCGCGATTCCTGCTTGGCGGGTGACGTCCCGAAATGTACCGTCTCCAATGTTTCGATAGAGAATGTTCGGTCCGAAGTTCGTTACCAACAGGTCGGTATGGCCATCGTTGTCATAGTCGGCTGCAACGCAACCGAAGCCCCAACCTCCACCGGGCACGCCGGCAGACTGCGTTACATCCGTGAAAGTGCCGTCCTTGTTATTGCGATACAGGTGGTTGGTTGTGGTTGACCGAGAACGTTTTTGGATCTGCGTTAGTGTTGATCCATTAACCAGATAAAGGTCCTGCCAACTATCCCCGTTGTAGTCAAGCCAGCAGGCGCCGCTCCCGTTCACCTCAAGCACATATTTCTTGACAGGCCCCCCTGACACGATCGTATCTTTGAGTCCGGCTTGCATCGCTACGTCGACAAAAGTCCTCTGTGGGGGTGCAGGCGCAAAGACGAGCATCAGCGGCAGTAGGCCACAGAGTCGTTGCATCGTTAGTTCTGCTCGGAGCGAAGCTTCTCGACCATCCGTGTCTGCTCGGCGGCGAGATCAGGCTTGCCCAGCCTCGCATACACTCGGGACAGTTCAACGCGCAGCGCGGGATCCGCGGGATAAAGTGAGATTCCATCTTCCAGCAGTTTCCGGCTCTCTTCCAATCGACGCAAAGCGATCAGACTCCGCGCCATGCCGGCCCGGGCCGCTACTGACGTGCGCGGATTCTCGATGGCCGGCGGGTAGTGAGTCAGGGCGGCCGGATGATCCCCGGCTTTCTGATAAGTATCAGCAAGCCCGAGTTCAGCCTCGGGGTTTCCTGGAATTAGTCGCAGCACTTCTTCGAACGAAGGCTTGGCTTCCTGGTAACGCCCCATTCTGGCAAGCTGCTGTGCGACCGCGAGCTGCGCCTGAGGCGACTGGGGAAAGCGTGTTCGCGCATCCACCGCAGCGCTCAGAGCCTTCTCCGGACTGTTTGTGGCGTTTAGCGCTTCGACCAGAAGTAATGTCGGCGCCGGATCGACGGAAGAGCGTAGAGAGTCTGTCTGCAGAACGGAAACTGCCTTGGCAGGCTGTCCAATCCGCAGATAGGCCGTTGCCAGCAATGCGTCGACGCGTGCGTTTGATGAGTTCAGCTTGCGCGCTTGTTCCAAAGGAGCGACGGCCTCAGTGTATCGCTGGCTCATCACGCCGGCCAGGCCGTAGGTAACATTAGCCTCGACCGACTGAGGAAGCAATTCTACGGCTCGCGCGAGCGACGGAAGAGCTTCGGCCGTTCGATTTAACTTCAACAAGGCCAATCCCCGGTTGTAGTGAGCCTGAAAGAGGCTGGCGTCTAATGCTGCTGCACGCTCGAACGCGTCCAAGGCCTCTCTTTGCAAGTTGTTCGTTCCGTAGACTACGCCCAGTGCGACAAGAGAATTCGGATCGGGCGAGCTTCTATTGATAATCTGAGCGCCGGCCTGAACGCCTTCGGCTTTCTTGCCTTCACCGATAAGACGCGACGTCTGCATCAGAATTTCCACATCCTCGCGGGTAGCGTTCTTTAATCTTCTGCTGTTATCAAACGCTTCCTGCGCTATTTCTCTTTGCCCTTTACGGAGATAGATCTGCCCCAGCCGATAGTACAACGCTCCATCCCAGGGAGCTTCCGCAATCGCGATCTGCAAAGGCCCCAGCGCCTTCTCCGTTTGCCCTGCCGCCGCATAAGCTGCGGCAAGCTGCGAGGCTGTGTCGAATATTTGTTGGCGTGAGTCGAACACTGGTTGAAGCCAGGAAATCGCTTCGGCAGGATCGTTCTCGAGCATTGCGATACGACCAAGGAAATAGCGAGAATGATACGCGGGCGGGGCGAGGTTCAGGGCTGATGAGAAATTCTTTTTAGCTTCTGCGAGATTCCGCTGCCGGTATTGAACGTAACCAAGTCGATGGAGAGCTTGTACGTTCGACGGCTCGAGACGCAGCGCATTCTTTAATACAGGCTCCGCTAGCGAAAACTGTTCGCGTTCGACGTAAGCTTCAGCTTGATGGAGCAACTCCTGCGTTGTTGCAGCCAGCAGAACGAGGGGTACCCAGAAAGCACAACTGGCACGGATTGAGAGCATTCCGATCGCCGGACCCATTTGGTCAACATCATGCCATATCCAGGTCGCAACTGCGCGTTATCCGAAGAAATCCACAGATCGCTTAAGGTCTTCTACGGCTAAAGTTAATGAAGATAGCGCTAGATCGCAAGGTTGCAGTTCATCTACCGACGTTCTCCTTCAGTGGTGAGCTTTTGCCGCCGACCGGCAATTACCTTGGAAGCAATGGATATCGGAAACGCTACCGCTACTATGGTTCTATAAACGTTGTTTGACGCGCCGGCAGGAGTTAAGTAGATTTTAAGACCGATGCTGGGGCCGGCATGGTGAGTTGCTTTTGCTGATTTACATTCGGAAGGACGCTTCGTACTGGTCTGTTCAGCACGATCAGGACGCCTGGAGCACCTCAACTGTGACACTGCGGGAATGATGCGTTGAGACGTTCTTCCAACGCTTGAGGCTCCGGAGTGGCGGGGATTTGACCCATGAGTAGCTTCGATATTCTGAGTTTGATCTGCGCTATTGGTTGCGGCATGGTAGCGGGGGTCTTCTTCGCCTTCTCCACCAGTGTGATGAAAGCTCTAGCCAAGCTCCCTGCCGAACACGGAATTGCAGCGATGCAGGGCATCAACGCGCTTATCATCAATCCGCTGTTTCTCGGGATATTTCTTGGTACGGCCATTGCGTGCGCTCTAATGCTGCTTGCCTGCTTGTTGCGTTACGAATTGCCGGGCCGCCTAATGGCGGTGAGCGCGGCAGCGGTGTATATTGTCGGGTCCTTTCTGGTGACGATGTTGTTCAATGTGCCCCGGAATAACATGCTGGCGCGCCTAATTCCCACTTCGTCTGAGGCGGCTACGGTGTGGAAGGAATATGTGGCCGGCTGGACAGCTTGGAATCACGTGCGTACATTCGCCGCGCTTGCAGCGGCCGTCTTGTTCATGCTCGCGACATTTCGGAGCTAGTTGCATGCCGATTCACCAATGCATAACTTGGCCGCCATCGACGTTGATGGTCTGTCCGGTGATCTGTGCCGCTCTTGACGAGGAAAGAAATATGACCATATTCGAGACATCTTCGGGGGACTGCCAGCGGCCGAGCGGAACAACTGCACGTACTTTGTCTCCCGCCCATTCCTCGTAGGAACGTTGTCGATCCTGTGATTGCTGGTCGTTCCAGGATTGCCAGACTCGCTGGTTGAGCGGTGTTCTTACCATGCCGGGATTCACGACATTCACCCGGACGTTATGTGGGGCCAAGTCCTTTGCCAAACACTGGGCAAAGTTGATGTTCGCTGCTTTGCTCGCACTATATGGTGGATCCGTCTGCGAGCCGATCTGGCCGGCCACAGATGCGATGAACACCATCGTTCCGGCTTGGCGCTTGACCATACCTGGAGCGATCGCGTGAGCGACATGAACCATTCCCATCACATTGACGTCCAACACTCGGGGCCAATCCTTCGGCTCAAGGTTGGAAAACGGGAAGCCGAACTTGCCGGACCCCGTCGCCGCGGCATGCACAAGATGAGAGATGGGCCCGAAAGCTGATTCCGTTTCTTGGGTCGCCGCTCGCACCGCCTCGCCCGCGCTGATATCGACTGTCTTGCCAATCGAAAGATGCCCAAACTCGCTAGTCAGCGTCGCGGCTTTCTCTTCGACGTCAGGCGATAGATCCCATATGGCAACGCTGCATCCCTCGCGCGCCAGGCCTTGCGCACATGCCCAGCCGATGCCGCTGGCGCCGCCTGTGACTACTGCCACGCCTCCGTTAAGTCCCAGTTCCATGCGTCAACAGGATACTCGACGCGGCTGGCCCTTTTACTTTCAGGCAGCTTAAGATGAGTAACTGATCATGCGCATGCTTCTGTATTCGCTGCTCGCCTTGGCCCTACTCGGCGCTGACTGGCCGCAGTTTCGCGGGCCGAACGCCTCGGGCTTGTGCAATTGCGGTCCATTCCCCACGGAGTTCGGGCCTCAAAAGAATGTTCTATGGAAGACAGCGCTTCCGGTTGGAAACTCCTCCCCGGTGTTGGTAGGGGATCGACTTTTTCTCACGGCATCGGAAGGCGAAGATTTGATTACGATGTGTTTGAACCGCTCGACAGGTAAGGTTCAGTGGCGACGATCAATCCGCGCGGCGCGACGCGAAACCCAGCACACACTGAATCATCCCGCCGCGCCAACTGCCGTCACCGATGGAAAGAGCGTTTTTGTCTTCTTCGCCGATTTTGGACTTATCGCTTATGATCTCGAAGGCAAGCAGAGATGGCAATTGCCGCTCGGGCCTTTTAACAGTCTCCACGGAGTGGCGGCATCGCCAATCTATGCCGATGGAAGAGTGATCCTTGTCTGCGATCAAGATACTGACGCGTACATCATGGCCGTAGATGCAAACAGCGGTAAGGTCGTCTGGAAAACTCCACGCGAGGTCAGCAATGGTTACTCCACACCAATCGTTTACCGTCCGGCTCACGGCGCCACACAAATCATCGCGCCGGGGTCCTATCAACTGACGGCTTATTCCATCGTGGATGGTAAGCCGGTGTGGTACGTTCGTGGTCTCACTTGCCAGCCAAAATCGGCCCCGACGATCGCCGGCGATATTGTCTACTTCAACGGCTGGACTCCGGGCAACGATACGGGTCAGCAGGTCGAGTTACCCGCTTTTGCCGAGGTTGTTGCCTCGGCAGATGGCAATCACGATGCAAAGTTGTCACAGGCTGAACTTCCTCAGCCATGGCAGCCCACCGGAACCTGGCGAGCGGTCGACTTGGATCGTGATGGTGTTCTGAATGAGAGGGAATGGACATTGTTCCGTTCCCGGCGATCGTCGAGGAATAGTATCTTGGCTGTGAAGCTCGGAGGCAGCGGCGACGTTACGAACACGCATGTTTTGTGGCGATTTGAAAAGTCGTTGCCTGACGTACCGGCCCCACTCGTTTACAATGACGTGGTCTTTCTCGTTCGAAGCGGCGGAATCGCGACTACCCTGGACGCCCAGACCGGCAAGGTACTAAAGCAGGCGCGGTTGACAGGAGCGCTCGAAGATTACTACTCTTCACCGGTCGGTGTTGATGGCAAGGTTTACATCGCGAGCGAGCATGGCAAAGTGGTAGTGCTGCGAGCTGCCGGTGACTGGGAAATTCTGGCGATCAATGAATTCGACTCCGACATTTATGCAACTCCGGCGATGAGCGAGGGCCGAATGTACATTCGCACTCGAAACGCTCTCTATGCTATAGGATCAGTGAATTAGAAGACCTGCGACTGCTCTAGGTATAATCCGCTGGTGGCTCGTACCGACAGGCTGTTCTATTTTCTTTTTCTGATGATCGCCATCTCGCCTCTTCGAAGCCAAGAAGGTTTGCCTGCCAAACACTCGAGGAACCAACACAGCGAGAAAGAGGCTCGCAAGGTGATCGAGGCGTACTTCCCGCTATTCAGCAAGCGTGACGTCAAAGGCCTGCTCAGCGTAATCAACTTTCCACATATCCGGGTAACCGACTCAAAGACCGTGATCATTCCGTCGGCAGAGCAGTGGACTGGAGATCCGACTCCTCTTGAAAGCCATTGGCGCCGTAGCGCACTGGACTCTCTAACGTTCGTACAGAGCGACGACCAAAAGACTCATGCGCTTGTCGTGTTCAGTCGATACAATGCCAACGACAAGCGATATGTTTCCTATTCGACCCTGTGGATCGTTACGAAACTAAATGGCCATTGGGGCATTCAAGTTCGCTCGACATTCGCGCCCTGACTTGGCGTCAAGAGGTGTTTCTCTGAAGCTATTACCGAAAAGTGATCGCACCTCAAGCGGAGTCGAATCGATCGGTTTTGGCCTGGTTCCGGTTCGCGATGAGTGCGGCATGCTCGGCGCAAACGGCTGCGCGCATACCCACTGAGCGTATGACGCCAAGTACTTCGACGGCAATATTAGGGCAGTCCGACCAGTCACACAAGTACTCGGAGAGGGTTTCTTCGCGCCCGTCGATGGTGGTTCGAATTGTCACTTGTGGCATCTGCTTACTTAGTTAATTTCTTAACATATTCACAGTCGGCGATGCACGCCCACCACATAAGCTAAGAGCCGCTGATCGTAACGCGGGTCGTAGTTCCACCGCCGTCAATCTCAAATGCGTTTTCGCCGGGTTCGCTGCTTAACCTGACACGTACTTGGTAGAACCCGGGATAGCGAAACTCGACAGATTCTACGGAGGTTACGCTCGCGCCAAGACCGGATATGACGGTAACTTTCGGTTCGTTTGGTAACGGAACCCCGGCGGAATCGAGTACGCGGACATAGAAATTCTGGGTACTCGCTCTGCGGCCTTCTTCGGGTGCTTCTATGATGTTGATGGACTTGGCTTTACCATCGGTGGCGGCATACCAGTACGGCAGGCGCGTGGTGTTCCCGGCCTGTGCGCCGCGAATAGTTAAGAAACCTTCATGTGAGCGGGCCGGTAAATTGGCTTCGTTTAGTCGTACGACGATGTCGGCAGAAGATCCAGGCCCGAGTTGCACCACGTCCGGAGTGATCTTCGGAACGGAGCCATCGCTGAGGGGGGCCGCTGATATTGAGTATGTCTCGGACGTGCCCCCGAGATTCCTGAGGACAAAGCTACGGGAAACGTCGACGGTCGAGCCGCCCACGCCGAACTCCAGCGCGGAAGGTATGGCGGTGACCGTGGACCGGACAGAGGCTCCAATGTCTAACAGGCCGGCGCCGGTCTCCTGCAGGCCCGCGGTGAACTGAGCTGTGCTGTTCATCAACAGCGACTTATACTGCTCCACCGAGAGGCCCGGGCGGTACGCCTTCAGCAACGCCGCGGCGCCGGCAACCATAGGCGCCGAAAAGCTGGTTCCCTGCATGAGCGCGTAGCTCGAGGAAGGCGAAGCCGTGTATACAGAAGTACCGATGGCTAGGAGTTCCGGCTTCAGTCGGTTGTCGACGCTCGGACCTTTGCTTGTGAAATCCGGGAGGTGTGTCGCATCGGATGGGACCGCGTTCTGCGAGAAATCGACGACAACTTCGGCGGCTCCAGACTGGAGTCGTTCTCTCGCTTTTAGCCCATCCGCATAAGTGATCATGACTGCCGGTAACGACACGCCGTTCGTCGACATCGTCACCGTCTCACGCTCAGCATCGGTGTAAATGACCGCTCCAATTGCTCCCGCGCGAGAGACGTTGTTCAATTTTTCTTCAAAGAAGCAAGTGCCACGAAGAATCAGTACGATCTTTCCCGAAAGACTGCCTTCCGGAAGCGTGCCGCATGCCAGGCCCGTAGGGTCAAGCGCCGAGACATCACTGAGTTGGCCACGAATAAGGTTGACGCTTCGGGGACCATCACCGGGAAGCGCCAGGAACGGGCTCAATCCTTCCAGCCAAGCGCTGGAAGCGAAAACGCGATCGTTAGCAGAACTGCCGACACTGATTGCAGAAGGGGCGGTACCCGGCGAGCCGATAGTGTTGAGTCCCGGTCCGTCATTGCCGGCAGCGATCACAACGATGACGCCGGCGCGGCTGGCATTCTCGACTGCCGTGACCAGCGGATCAGAATCCAATCGCTCCGCCGGAAACGCGCCGAGGCTCAGATTGATAACATCCATGCCATCGGCGACAGCGTCATCGATGGCTTTGAGAATTGCAGAATTCGGGGCCCCGTCCTGACCGTCCGGAAAGACTTTGTAGCTTCCCAGGTATGCCCTGGGAGCGATTCCCATGATCGTCGCCCTGGGACCGGCGTTGCGAACTCC